>LUOR01000016.1 GCA_001626925.1 Moraxellaceae bacterium REDSEA-S32_B1 | reverse complement strand
GACCGCACCAAATATCGTCACGTTTAAGCCGATCTGCGCTAGGCTGAGCCCCATATCAATCATCATCGGCTTAATAATTGGACCGCATAAACCATCAGCGACTTTGTACGTCAGTAAAACGAAAAACCACAATTTTAATTCAGGACTTTGCCAAAGATATGCCAAGCCTTGTTTAAACTTGAGCAAGATTGAATTTCTAGCAATCGGCGTATTCATTGGATCTGTGCGTTGAACTTTCTGTGGCTCACGGTAAAACAATACTGGAATACTATTGAGAAACACCCCAAGACTAAGCAATAGAAATGTCATTTTCCAAGACAATACATCGATCGCATACAGCACTGCCCCACCGCCGATCAAGAAACCGAGCCGTGAACCAATGACTTGAAAGCTATTTCCCCAGTGTAATTGTCCTTTCTTTAAAATATTGACTGCTAAGCCATCGGTGGCAATATCTTGCGTTGCACAAAATAGATTGAGGCAAAATAGTACCGTAAACAATCCCCACAGAATCGCAGGATTTGCCATTTGATCGATCGGTAAAAATGCCAATGCCACCAAACACATCAAGGTCAAACTTTGGGTAAAGATAATCCACGCACGATAATGCCCTAAACGTCGAGACCCAAATTGATCGACCACAGGTGCCCATAAGAATTTAATCGCCCACGGCAACATCAATAAACCTGATACCCCGATCTCTGCAAGTGATACGCCATAATGACGTAGCAATGCAGGCAAGGCTTGGGTCATAAATCCGACAGGTAAACCTTGCGCCAAATATAGGCTGAGCAATAGCCATAGACTAAAGTGGGGATTTTTAGAGTGAGTTGGCTGTGCCGAATGTATTGGCTGTGCAGATGATGGATTAAGTTGCAGATTGTCGGTCATGTGGTGGCTTAATTGTTATGTCATCAGTGCAGATCAAAATAGCACAAAAAAATAAGGCTTCAATCGAAGCCCTATTTATTTCATTCATATACACATCGACGATTAGTCATCAATTTGTTCATTTTCCACACGTTGTCTAAACTTCTGACCCGCACGGAAAGTCACAACACGACGTGCAGTGATTGGAATTTCTTCACCCGTTTTTGGGTTGCGACCTGGACGCTGACGTTTGTCACGCAGTTCAAAATTACCAAAACCCGAAAGCTTGACTTGATCGCCATCAATCAATGCCTGACTCAACTCGTTGAAAAATAACTCAACCAATTGCTTCGCTTCCCTACGATTTAAGTTGGTCTTCTCACTTAAGTGATCTGCCATTTCGGCTTTTGTTAATGCTGTCATGAGGCCCTCAATTTAGCTTTATACGTTGTTTCTAGGCTTTCAATTACACGATCCATCGCTTGCTTTATTTCTGCATCTTCCAATGTCCGTGAAGGATGTTGGAAAAGCAAAGCAAAAGCTAATGAACGGTGTCCCGTTTCAACGCCTTGTCCTGTGTAGACATCAAACAACCAACTCGCTGACAAAAACTCACCCGCAGATTGCTTGATCGTTGTTTCTATTGAACTTAACGCAATATTAGCATCAATTACAAGTGCAATATCACGTCGAACCAGAGGAAATCGTGATAATTCTGTAAAATTATATACATACGGTTGCAAAAGCACGCTTTGATCTATTTCGGCAACCCAAGTCACGCCAAGATCTAATTCTGCTTCTAATGACGGATGCAAACGTCCGAAATAACCCACAGACTGACAATTAACCACAATCTCAGCCGACTGACCTGGGTGCAACCAAGCACGTTCAGAACGTTGATATTCAACATTGATATGTGCGGTGTCAATTAACGCTTCGACTTCGCCTTTTAGGTCATAAAAATCCATGTCTTGCGTTTTGACATGCCATTGCTCAGGTGCTTTTGAGCCAACTGCAATCATCGCCAAAGTTGGGATTTGTTTGAGATCATGGATTGATGAAGCGGTTTGATAATCAAAACGCAAACCTAGTTCGAAGAAACGTACCCGATCTTGCTGACGATTTAAGTTGTATTGCACACATGGAATTAAGCTAGACAATAACGTGCTACGCATCACCGCCAAATCACTCGAAATCGGATTCGCCAAAGCCAAGGCATTGACTTGTGGATTGAGCTGTTTTTCTAGTTTGGCATCGACAAAACTAAAGCTAATCGCCTCTTGATAACCAAGCGCCACCAAGGTCTGACGCAACTGCCCTATTTCACTTTGATCTTGATAATTTTCCAAAGTGATTTGCATATTCGGCTTAGTGGTCGGAATATTATCATAGCCGTAGATACGAGCAATTTCTTCGACCAAATCTTGATAAATCGCTAAATCATAACGATGCGATGGCGGAGTCACCGACCAAGTTTGATTGTCTGCATCACCATGTGCAACCACTCCACACTCAAGTCGAGTCAACACATCTTGGATAAATGACGCTTCAACATGGAAACCGAGTAACTTATCCACTTGTACTTGGCTCAGTTGAATTGGCTCACGTTTTGGTAAAAGAGCGACATTTTCAACCGTGATCACTTCACCAAACTCACCACCTGCCAATTGTTGAATCAATTGACTGGCACGATCCATCGCCAAAGCAGGCAATTCAAAATCTACACCACGCTCAAAACGCTGTGAGGCATCGGTATGTAAACCAAAACGGCGTGCACGCCCTGCGATCGCAAGTGGTGCAAAGAACGCACTTTCAAGGAAAATATTTTGCGTATCATCAGTCACACTCGATGACAGTCCGCCCATGATGCCACCAATTGCCAAGACTTTTTGATCATCTGCAATCACTGTGACATCGTCTTGCAATTCCACTTCTTGGTCATTCAGCAATACCAGTTTTTCGCCTTGTGTCGCTTGGCGGACATTGACATTCCCTTCGATTTTATCTGCATCAAAAGCATGCAAAGGTTGACCAAGTTCAAGCAATACATAATTGGTAATATCAACCAAAATGCTGTGACTACGAATCCCTGAATTGGTCAGGGCTTGCGCCATCCAGTCAGGTGTCGGTGCTTTAGTATTAACGTTTTGAATGACACGACCAAGATAGCGAGGTGAGGCTTCTGTTGTGACATTCACTGTTTTTTGCGCTGAAATCGTTGCAGGCACGGCTTGAATTTCAGGTGCTTGTGCGCTGAGTTGATTGATTACAGCAACTTCACGAGCGATACCACGAATACTAAAACAGTCACCACGGTTTGGTGTAATGCTAATATCAATCACACGATCATCAAGTTTCAGATAATCACGAATATTGACACCGACAGGCGCATCCGCAGGTAATTCTAATAATCCATCAATTTGATCTTCTAAATCAATTTCCGATGCACCGCACAGCATACCGTTTGACTCAACGCCACGCAGTTTGCCTTTTTTAATTTTAAAATCACCTGGTAATACCGCACCAATAGTTGCTACTGGCGCTTTCATACCAACGGTCACGTTCGGCGCACCGCAGACGATTTGCACAGGTTCAGCTTCGCCGATATTCACCGTGGTCACTCGCAAGCGATCGGCATCAGGATGTTGCTCCACCGTCAACACTTCACCGACCACCACACCTGTAAATGGTTTTGCCACTGGCGAGCTGTCGTCAATTTCCAGACCAAGCATGGTCAGTTGATCTGCCAATGTGTCGCTATCGACCGCAGGATTCACCCAAGCACGCAACCAATTTTCACTAATTTTCATTTCATTTTCCTCAAACTTTGGACTTGGACTTAGGCGAATTGACGTAAGAAACGCACGTCATTTTGATAGAACATGCGCAAATCATTTACGCCATAACGCAACATAGCGAAACGCTCTATCCCTAATCCAAACGCAAAGCCTGAATATTGCTCTGGGTCGATTCCACAATTTTGCAACACAGTTGGATGCACCATGCCACAGCCCATGACTTCTAGCCATTTACCACGCTCGTCCATAATATCCACTTCGGCACTTGGCTCGGTAAATGGGAAATACGATGGGCGAAAACGCACGGTGAGTTCTTTTTCAAAAAAGGCTTCTAATAAATTGATGATGATGCCTTTAAATTCAGTAAAGTTGGTATTTTCAGTCACGTACAACCCTTCGATCTGATGGAACATCGGCGAATGGGTTTGATCTGAGTCACAGCGATAAACACGACCTGGGCAAATGATGCGAATCGGTGGTTTTGCCGTTTCCATGGTACGGATTTGCACACCCGATGTATGCGTACGCAATAAATGCTGAGCATCAAAATAAAAGGTATCGTGCATGGCACGTGCAGGGTGATGACTTGGAATATTCAAGGCTTCAAAGTTGTGATAATCATCTTCGACTTCAGGCCCTTCTGCCACCACGAAGCCTGCTTTGGTAAAAAATTGACTGATCCGCTCTCGTACTTGAGTCACTGGATGAATGCTACCGACCTGCTGACCACGACCTGGTAGGCTAATATCAATGGTTTCGCTGGCAAGTTTCGCCGTCAAGGCTTGCTGTTGTAGCTCAGCTTGACGTGCGGTCAAAGCATTGTTGATCGACTCACGCACGGCGTGGATTTTTGCCCCTTCAACTTTACGTTGTTCAGGATCCATTTTGCCTAAGGCTTTAGACTGTTCTGCAAGTTGACTCTTTTTCCCTGTAAATTGCACACGGACTTGATCAAGTGTGGCAAGTTCATTGGCTTCGGCAATCGCCGTCAGCGCTTCAGCGGTCAAGGCTTCCAGTGACATAATAACTCTCAAATGTTCATCAATTTTTTTAGAGGCTGTATTCTAACAGTTTTTTCTCAAAATTTTTATGAAGAAGATGCAATAAAGCGTATCTCTCAAATAAATTGCACAAACTAGCATTTTCCATCATCGCTATTAAACATTCATGTCATTGCAGATCAACGTCGATTCTGTACACTACATGCAGGAATTTTTTGAATAGACATAGGAATTGCACATGAGCGAGGCTTATATTTTTGATGCCGTCCGCACCCCACGTGGTAAAGGAAAAAAAGACGGTAGCCTGTACGAAGTCAAACCCATCTCCCTCGTTACCACCCTACTTCACGCCTTAGAACAGCGCAATCAACTCGATACCTCCAAAGTCGAAGATGTGATTCTCGGCTGTGTTACGCCGATTGGCGATCAAGGTGGCGATATTGCCAAAACCGCTGCCATTGCCGCAGGTTGGAGTGATCATGTCGCAGGAGTACAAATCAATCGCTTTTGTGCTTCAGGCTTAGAAGCGGTAAATCTCGCTGCACAAAAAGTCCGCTCAGGTTGGGAAGATTTGATCGTTGCAGGCGGTGTCGAATCCATGTCACGCATTCCGATGGGTTCTGACGGTGGACCGTGGGCGCTTGATCCTGAAACCAATCTGAAATCTGCCTTTGTCCCGCAAGGTGTCGGCGCAGATTTGATTGCAACACTTGATGGCTATAGCCGCGCAGATGTCGATGCCTTTGCGGTCAATTCACAACAAAAAGCTGCCAATGCACAGGCGAATGGTTATTTTGAAAAATCTATTGTCCCTGTCAAAGATCAGGCGGGTGTGACCATTTTAGATAAAGATGAATTCATCCGTGGTAATACTACAGCGGAAAATCTCGCCAAGCTCAATCCAAGTTTTGAAATGATGGGCAATATGGGCTTCGATGCGGTGGCATTACAAAAGTATCCTGAAGCACAAAAAGTCAATCACGTGCATCATGCAGGCAACTCCTCAGGTATCGTCGATGGTGCAGCACTTGTATTGATTGGTTCAGAGAAAATGGCTCAAGAGTTGAACCTTAAACCTCGTGCAAAAATCCTGTCTACGGCATTGGTTGGCACTGATCCAACCATCATGCTCACAGGGCCTGCTCCTGCGGCACGTAAAGCCTTAGCCAAAGCAGGACTGACCATTGATGATATTGATTTGTTTGAAGTCAATGAAGCCTTTGCCGCAGTGGTGATGCGTTTCGTCAATGAGCTAAAGGTGCCGATGGATAAGGTCAATGTCAATGGTGGTGCGATTGCGATGGGACATCCGCTTGGCGCAACTGGTGCCATGATTCTCGGTACTTTACTGGATGAATTAGAGCGCCGAAATTTAAAACGTGGGCTAGCGACGTTGTGCGTTGGTGGTGGGATGGGTATTGCCACAATTATTGAGCGAGTCTAAAAACTAGCTACGTGGTACTTGCTTCGTTGAGTTGATCGAAAAAAATACTCATTAACCAAATGTCAACTGCGCTTTTTTCGATCTGCCTCGCCTCGCAAGCACTGCCTCGCCGACATTTTTAGTAATTTAAATTTCAGATTTTAAGTAATTACATCAATATCAGGACATCATAATGAGCGCAATTCAATATCAAAAAGATGCCGACAACATCGTGATTTTAACTTTAAATTCACCAAATCAATCTGCCAATACCATGAATGCAGATTTCCGTGAGGCTCTAGAAGCAACAACGACGAAAATACTTGCAGAGAAAGATCAAATTGCAGGGATTATTTTTACCTCAGCAAAGAAAACATTTTTTGCAGGCGGTGACTTGGATGAATTAATCCAAGCCACACCTGAACATGCCACAGAATTTTTCAACATGATCGAAAGCATGAAAGTACAATTTCGTCAGATCGAAACACTTGGCGTGCCTGTGGTGGCTTGCCTAAACGGTACAGCACTTGGTGGTGGTTGGGAGTTGGCATTAGGCTGTCATCATCGTATTGCCCTGCAAGATGCGAAAGCAAAATTTGGTTTACCTGAAGTCACTTTAGGACTGCTACCGGGTGGCGGTGGTATCGTTCGCATGGTGCGTTTGCTTGGGCTGCAAACTGCTTTTCCGTTCCTCATGGAAGGCAAACAGTTTGGCGTTGAACAAGCGGTTCAACTTGGCTTAATTCATGACACAGCAAGCTCGAATGAAGAATTACTCGACAAAGCCAAAGCGTGGGTAAAGTCTAATCCAAAAAGTCAGCAACCTTTCGATGTGAAAGGCTACAAAATCCCAGGTGGCGATCCGAAAACACCTGCTGTTGCGCAAGTCCTTGCCATTGCCCCTGCGATGCTCCGTAGCAAAACCAAAGGCTGTTATCCTGCACCTGAGGCGATCATGGCGGCGGCCGTTGAAGGTGCGCAGGTCGATGTCGATACTGCACTGCGTATCGAAAGTCGTTATTTTACTGAACTTGCCACAGGTCAAGTATCAAAGAATATGATCGGTACTTTTTGGCACGGCTTGAATGCAATTAAAGCAGGTGAAAGTCGCCCGAAAAACATTGAAAAATGGCAAGCGACAAAAGTCGGTATATTAGGCGCAGGAATGATGGGCGCAGGCATCGCCTACTCGACAGCAATCAAAGGCGTGCCTGTTGTGTTAAAAGATGTCAGTATTGAAGCAGCGGAAAAAGGCAAAGCGTATAGCCAAAAACTACTCGAAAAACGTGTATCACGTGGTCGTATGACTGCTGAGAAAAAAGATCAAATTCTTGCGCTCATTCAACCGACTGCTGATGCCATAGATTTGCAAGGCTGTGACTTGATCATTGAAGCGGTATTTGAAAATCAAGCACTCAAAGCCAAAGTTACCGAAGAGGCCGAACAGTATCTGATAGACGGTGGTGTGATGGCATCGAATACCTCAACTTTACCAATTACAGGTTTAGCACAGGCCAGTAAAAATGCCAAGAACTTCATTGGGCTACACTTTTTTAGTCCAGTCGATAAGATGCAATTGGTTGAAATCATCAAAGGTCATGAAACCTCAGATGAAACTTTGGCACGTGCCTATGACTTTGTACAGCAGATCGCTAAAACACCAATCGTGGTCAATGATAGCCGTGGCTTCTTTACCAGTCGTGTGTTCGGCACTTTTGTACAAGAAGGTATGCGTTTACTTGCAGAGGGTGTACACCCTGCCAAGATTGAAATGGCTGCACTCAAAGCAGGCATGCCAGTTGGACCACTTGCCATTCAAGATGAAGTCAGCCTAAGCTTGAGTGAGCATGTCACCAATGAAACTCGAAAAGCGCTCCAAGCTGAAGGCAAAGACCTGCCGAAATCACCTGTCGAAGACGTGATTGCAGAGATGATCCACAAACATGAACGTAAAGGTAAAGCTGCTGGTGCAGGTTTCTATGAATATCCGAGCGATGGCAAAAAATATCTATGGGAAGGCTTGTCACATTGGCAAAAAGATCATGACATCAACGAACAAGATATGATTGATCGCATCCTTTTTGTACAAGCATTGGATACCTTACGATGCTACGAGGAAAATGTCCTGACTTCGGTGGTTGACGCCAATGTCGGTTCGATCTTTGGTATCGGCTTTGCGCCGTGGACTGGCGGTGCGATTCAATTCTTAAATCAATATGGTTTGGTTAAAGCCTTGCAACGTGCTAATGACTTAGAAAACCGTTTTGGTGAGCGATTTAAAGCACCTGAATTGCTAAAAAAACATGCGCAATCAGGTCAGCCGATTCGTTGATTTGAATTAAAGGTCAATAATTAAGCAATAAAAAAAAGCAGATTTTCGAATCTGCTTTTTTATATCATTTTGAATGATCGACTAGGTTCAAGCCGCATCTAACGCTACGATCTTCTCTGAAAGATAATGATCCAACTCTGCTACTTTATCCGCAGGGAACGACAGACCCAGTTTGCTACGACGCCATAGAATATCCGCACTGTGACGAGCCCACTCATGCTCAATCAGGTAATCTACTTCTTGAGAATACAAGCCCTCACCGAAGTCATAACCTAAACCTTCGACCTTGCGAATATGTGCAAGCATCGTCCAAACTCGTGAGCCGTAGGCATTGACCCAACGAGTTGCAAGACCTTCTGAAACGCCAACACATTTCTCTTGAACTTCAGAAATTAACTGTTTAATCGACGTGATATTTTCACCACCAGGTAAGGCTTCTTTTGCCGTCCAACTTGCTTGCATTTTATCTTTAAAAAATGGACGCAATTGCTTCATCGCCGACTCTGCAAGTTTGCGATAAGTCGTCAACTTCCCACCAAATACCGCAAGCATCGGTGCTTGATCAGCCTGATCTTGGATCAAAGACAAAGTGTAGTCACGGGTAATCGCCGCAGGATTATCCGACTCATCATCACATAATGGACGCACACCTGCGAAAGTGCTCACCACATCTTCACGCTGTAGTTGTGCTTTAAAATGTTCATTACTGATTTTGATCAGGTAAGCAATCTCCTCTTCGGTGATTGCTACTTTGGCAGGATCGCCTTCATATTCACGATCTGTCGTACCAATCATGGTAAATTTATCTAAATAAGGAATCGCAAATACAATCCGACCATCGTCATTTTGCATGATGAAAGATTTATCCAAGTCATGCAGTTTTGGTACGATGATATGACTACCCTGAATCAGGCGAATACCATATGGGGATTTGATTTGCACATCTTCACGGATAAACTGCGATACCCACGGTCCTGCTGCATTGACCAATACTTTGGCTTTGATTTGGAATTGTCCGTGCGTATTTTCAAGATCAATTACCCACAGCCCATCTTCACGCTTTGCCGAAACACAACGAGTTTGTGTCATGATTTGTGCGCCCTTTTCACGTGCTTGCATGGCGTTGAGAACGACTAAACGTGCATCATCAACGGTACAGTCTGAATATTCAAAACCACGAGTGATCGCAGGTTGTAGCGGGCTATCTTCTTTAAAAAAGACATTGTTCGAACCTGATAATTTTTTGCGTTTACCCAAATGATCATAGAAAAATAAACCTGTGCGAATAAGCCATGCAGGACGCAAGTGCGGACGATGAGGCATGATAAAACGCATCGGTTTGATAATGTGCGGTGCTTTAGCCAACAGAACTTCACGCTCAGCCAATGCTTCACGTACCAACCGAAATTCTTTATGTTCTAAATAGCGCAAGCCACCATGAATCAACTTACTACTCGCCGAAGAAGTATGACTGGCTAAATCGTCTTTTTCACAAAGAAATACTGATAGTCCTCGCCCTGCTGCATCATTGGCGATACCGACACCATTGATCCCGCCACCAACGACGAATAAATCAAAGATACTTTGGGACGATTGAAGTTGTTGCATAGCACACCACACATCTTATTAATTTTCTATAATGAAAATATTAAACCTTAAAACGAACATAATCAAGCGTTATTTTTGAGAAATTACGAATATTTTCGAACATTTTTAGCTTTTAGAAATTTTATTTCAAACCAATGAAAGTTATTTAAATGTTTAATTTTAAAAATATTAACTCAATCTTATTTGACTTATTCCGCAATAATCAGCGGTATACCAGATGCTTTGATCCGATCAACATAGACTTTTTCAGGCATTTCATCGGTATAAATGCGATCGACTTGATCTAAGCTCGCTAAGCGATTCATCGCATTGCGTCCAAACTTTGAACTATCCGCAGCTAAAAATATCTTCCTTGCACCCACCATAATCGCTTGGGACACACAGACTTCTTGAAAATCAAAATCAAGTAATGTGCCATCTTGATCAATACCACTAATCCCAACTAGCGCATAATCGACTTTAAATTGTTTAAAAAAGTCAGCCGTTGCCTGACCGATTACCCCGCCATCGGGACGCACTCGACCGCTGGCAATCATCACTTCGAAGTCTTGCTTACTGCTGAGGATTTTGGCGACATTGAGATTATTGGTAATGACTTTTAAACCGCTATGTTGCAACAGTGCATGTGCAATCGCTTCTGTGGTTGTACCAATATTGATAAAAATCGAGGCATGATCAGGCACATCTTTGGCAACTGCTTCGGCAATACGGCGCTTTTCTTCAAGTAACTGCCCTGCACGCATACTGTACTCTGTGTTGGCAACACTCGATGAATCATAGGCTGCACCGCCATGATAACGGCGTAATAAACCTTCATCAGCCAGTTGATTGATGTCACGGCGAATCGTCTGCGGTGTAACATTAAAGTGCTGTGCTAACTCATCTATACTGATATAGCCTCTCGACTTGACCAATTCGATGGTTTGCTGATGTCGAAGAATTAAGCCCATCACATCTCTTCCTAGATTATGCTGTTATTCTGATTCCCAATCTCGCGTGCGTTTTACCGCTTTTTGCCAGCCTTTGTACAATGCTTGCATTTCATCTTTATCATTGGTCGGTGTATAGGTTTGATCAATAGAGATTTTTTCTTTCAACTCATCAATATCTTGCCAAAAATCAACCGCCAAACCTGCTAAGAATGCAGCTCCCATTGCTGTGGTTTCTTTCAGTGTTGGACGCTCGACAGGCACATCTAAAATATCAGATTGGAATTGCATCAGGAAATTATTTCCTGTCGCACCGCCATCGACACGCAGTTTTTGCAGGGAAATATCCGTATCGTTTTTCGAAGCATCTTTTTGCATCGCATCTAACACGTCACGTGTCTGATATGCAATAGATTCTAAAGTTGCACGAATAATATGCTCACAGCTTGCACCACGAGTTAAACCAAAGATTGCACCACGTGCATCGGGATCCCAATACGGCGCACCAAGCCCTGTAAATGCAGGCACGACATAGACACCATTACTGTCTTTGACTTTGGTTGCGTAATATTCTGAATCATGCGAATCATGAATGACTTTCAGCTCATCACGTAGCCATTGTACGCTCGAACCCGCATTGAAGATTGCGCCTTCTAAGGCGTAATTCACTTCACCATTTTTACCGCATGCAATGGTAGTAATTAGACCGTGTTCCGAACGTACGGCTGCTTTACCTGTATTCATTAGCAAGAAACAACCTGTGCCATAGGTGTTTTTTGCCTGACCAGACTCGACACAGATTTGACCAAACAATGCCGCCTGTTGATCTCCTGCAATGCCTGCAATGGGAATGCGAGTTTCTTGACCACTGATTGTATAAGTATGCCCATACACTTCTGAAGATGAGCGCACTTCAGGAAGCATCGCTTTGGGAATATCTAAAGCTTTGAGTAACTTGTCATCCCAATCAAGTTTGTGAATATCAAACAACATCGTGCGTGAAGCATTGGTAAAGTCTGTGACATGTACTTCGCCGTGGGTCAGTTTCCAGACCAACCACGTATCTACCGTACCAAACAGCAAATCACCTTTTTCAGCTTTCTCACGGCTACCCTCAACATGATCGAGTATCCATCTAATTTTTGTGCCTGAAAAATACGGATCAATTACCAACCCAGTGACGTTTTTAACGTGTTCTTCTAAACCTTGCTGTTTCAGCTGATTGCAGATTTCGATGCTTTGACGGCTCTGCCAAACGATCGCATTGTAAATTGGCTTACCTGTTTGTTTATCCCAAACAATCGTCGTTTCCCGTTGGTTAGTAATGCCGATCGCCGCCACTTGTTCACTCGAAATCCCTGCATGCGCCAGCGCTTCCACCCACACTGAGCTTTGCGATGCCCAAATTTCCATTGGATCATGCTCGACCCAACCTGACTTTGGATAGATCTGACTAAATTCACGCTGTGCAATACTCACCACATTGGCGTCATGGTCGAATACAATCGCTCGTGAACTGGTTGTGCCTTGATCGAATGCGACGATATATTTTTTTGCTGTAGCGTTCATGCATTGTTCCAGACTGTAGCTTTTGGTTGTTTGCGGTTGATGTTGTGCATGCAATTTTTTCTCATAAATGATCAGTAGCACGGGAAATGGTGCATTTATTAAGCGAACTTCGCCGAACAATACTCATAAAAAACAATTTCTTTCAATTTGATGAATATCATAGCGAATCTTTTTCGAAAATGAAAATAGCGTAACGCTCAATGTTACATAATATTTTCCAAGTCAAGTGCTTAAAACACTAAACATCGCTATAATCAGAAGGGTTTATCGAGGTGGTGCCAATGGATGTACATGGTTTTAAAAATTTTCAGGAAGTCGGTCAAAGCGTTTTAAAATTTCTACACGCTCGATATGGCTTTGATCTGTGGATGATTACCCGAGTAGAGGATAAGGACTGGATCGTATTGCAATCTGAAGATTATGCCTATGATGTCAAACCTGGTCATGTATTTTGTTGGGAAGATTCATTTTGCTCACACATGGTTAAAGGCAAAGCACCCCGTATCGCACCACGCTCTGAAGAAATTCCACTGTATGCCAATGCCCCAATTGCACAGCAAGTTCCGATCAAAGCCTATATCGGACAGCCGCTATATCATGAAGATGGCAGTATCTTTGGAACGATCTGTGCAATCGATCCGCAACCTCAGCCTAAATCTTTACTCGATGAAGCACCTTTAATTGAACAAATGGCATCGCTTCTCAGTTATATTTTACAAGCAGAGCTACGTACCAGCGCCCAACTTCGCCAACTAGAACGCCTTCAAGTCGAAGCATTTACAGATCATCTCACGGGCTTGGTCAATCGCCGTGGCTGGGATCAAGTCATTGATGCAGAAGAAGCCCGGTGCAAACTTTATGGGCATCCTGTTGCGATCATCATTATCGATCTCAATGATCTCAAAATCACCAATGATCTATTCGGTCATTCTGCAGGTGATGAATTATTGCAAGCCACCGCCAAGGTATTAAAAGCATCCATCTCAGATCAACATATGATCGTCCGACTTGGCGGCGATGAATTTGCGATTTTGTGTGTCAATACCGTGCTAGTCGATGCGGGAAAAATCTGTCAACATCTAGAAGATGCACTCAACCACGCCAATATTTCTGCTGCGCTCGGTATGGCGATGCGTGATCCAAGGCGAGGTTTGTTGCATGCAGCGCAGCAAGCTGATCTCAACATGTACCAAGCCAAAAAAGAAAAAATACAGACCTGAGTCTAAGTACCGCACGAATGTTATTCGGATTACAGCTTTTTTGCACTTTGGTCTGACCTTAAATCCATGTACTATGAGCAGAACAGTTTTACGATGTTTAAGCTTATTCACATGATAAATCCCCGCACATCTTCCAATCTCATCAAACTGACCAGTATTGCCGCGCTGAGCATTGCCATCAGTGCTTGTGATTTTGGCAATAAAAAACCCAATCCGACGCCTGTACAAAAAGCCCGTGAACCTGTGATCGCCCTTGCATTGGGTGGTGGTGGGGCCAAAGGTTTTGCCCATATCGGCGTGATTAAAGTCTTAGAATCGCACGGCATCAAAGCTAAGATCGTCACAGGAACAAGTGCTGGAAGCTTCGTCGGTAGTATTTATGCTTCAGGAAAAACACCATATCAACTACAAGAAATCGCCCTAAAGCTCGAAGAATCAGATATTCGTGATTTGACGATTAGTCGTCAAGGTTTTGTGGTTGGGCAAAAACTACAAGACTATGTCAATCAACACGTCGGTAATAAATCGATTCAAGACTTTCCAAAACGCTTTGCAGCCGTCGCTACTGAGCTCAATACTGGCAAAAAAGCAGAATTTATCAAAGGCAATGCAGGTCAGGCAGTGCGTGCTTCGTGTAGTATTCCAAACATTTTTGTTCCTGCGGAAATTGGCGGTAAAAAATATGTCGATGGTGGTTTGGTCAGTCCAATTCCTGTCAGTACGGCGAAAAGTATGGGCGCTGATATCGTGATTGCAGTAGATATTTCTGCACGTCCAAAGAATGCTAAATCGATGAATCTGTGGGGCTTGCTTGATCAAACCATCAACATTATGGGTCAGCAAAGTATCAATAATGAATTACAACAAGCTGATGTAGTGATTCAACCTGCAATTGGACACCTTGGTGTACTTGATCTCGAAGCACGTAATGAGTCGATCCTTGAGGGTGAGCGAGCAGCACAACGCCAAATGCCAAGGATCAAAAAAATCATTGCTGAATTCAAGCATTCGCCACAAGCCTTTTTAGCACCACCCAAAGCGAAGTTTTAAGACTTCGCTTAAAATTTCAGCTAAGATGACAAAAAACTTATTTCATAAAAAGGACATTGCGAATGAATTATAATATCGAACCGTGGCACTGGCTGATACTTGGCTTGATCTTGATGGTGCTTGAGATTTTTATTCCAAGTTTTACCATTTTTTGGTTTGGTTTGGCTGCGGTGGTTGTCAGTGGCTTAGTGTGGTTGATTCCGACCTTACCTATCGCCATGCAAATTTTTATTTGGGTCGTTTTATCCGTCATCGTGATGGTACTTTGGTTTAAGTTTGCTAAACCTGCACTATCGAAAGATGCGACCAATGCAGGACTTTCACGTGAAGCAACTATTGGGCAAGTCGGCATGGTCATTCAAGTTTTACCTGAGCATAATGAAGCGGTCGTTCGCTTTCCGATGCCTGTACTGGGCGCTGATGAGTGGACTTGTCGAATATTAACACCTGTAGCAGTTGGCGACCGTGTCACCGTAACAGATATTTTGGGCAATCAGTTGGTGGTTCAACCGAATCAATCACAATAATTGAAATCACAAAAGCGCAGGAAACTCACCTCGCCATACGAAAATTTTAATCAGAGGATAATATTATGGAATTTGTAATTATTTTACTGGTACTCGCCGTCGTCGTTGCTTACAACATGGTGGCGATCGTACCGCAAGGTTTCAAATTTATTGTACAACGTTGGGGAAAATACAACCGCACGCTGACACCAGGGATTAACTGGATTATCCCTTTTATGGATAAAGTGGCATTCAAAGTCACCACTAAAGATATTGTCTTAGATATTCCTTCACAAGAAGTAATTACATTAGATAATGCGGTCATCATCATGAATGCCGTATCTTACATCAACATCACCTCTCCTGAAAAAGCAGTTTACGGTATTGAAGACTACGCATGGGCGATCCAAAACTTAGTCCAAACCACACTGCGTTCTATCGTCGGTGAAATGGCTTTAGATGATGCATTATCATCACGTGATCACATCAAAGCAAAACTCAAAGCAGCGATTTCAGATGATATTGCAGATTGGGGTATTACACTCAAAACTGTTGAAATCCAAGACATTAAGCCATCCTCAACCATGCAATCTGCAATGGAAGCACAAGCCGCAGCTGAACGTCAGCGTCGTGCAACAGTCACCAAAGCAGATGGTGAAAAACAAGCCGCAATCTTGGAAGCAGATGGTCGTCTTGAAGCGTCTAAACGTGATGCTGAAGCTCAAGTCGTACTGGCACGTGCATCACAAGAAGCAATTGAATTGGTCACTGGTGCAATCGGTGATAAAGAAATCCCAGTGGCATATTTACTTGGTGAGCAATATGTCAAGGCAATGCAAGATATGTCGAAATCGAACAATGCCAAAACTGTGGTCTTACCGGCTGATTTGATGAATACCATCAAAGGTGTCATGGGTCGAGTTTAACAAGTCGCCACATGTCAATTAAGCATGGCGTTCACTTTGTAAGTGAGCGCCATTTTTTATTGAATTTTGATGTAAAGATATCTTCAATAAATTGTAAGACGTGCTCTTCGCATCTTAAAGTCGATACATATAGCACCATGTTTATATGATACAATTTATTGATTATTGAAAAGATTAGATTTAGGCAGAGCGACATGATGCCCGCAAATGAGCTACGTATTGATTTCATCGAAAGCGCTTTAGAAACCTTACAAATTGAGCAACAAGCTTTAAAAATATTGTCACAGCAGATTGATCAACGCTTCGTTGATGCGTGTGAAATTATTTTGAAATGCAAAGGTCGTGTAGTAGTTACAGGTATGGGCAAGTCAGGTCATATCGGTCGAAAAATGGCTGCGACACTTGCTTCAACAGGAACCCCCTCTTTCTTTATGCACCCTGGCGAAGCAGGTCATGGCGATTTGGGTATGCTAGTTCGTGGTGATGTGTTAATTGCGATTTCCAACTCTGGTAAAAGCGATGAAATCATGATGCTCATGCCTTTGATCAAGCATCTTGACGTGCCATTGATTACCATCAGTGCAGATAACACTGGACCAATGCCTCAAAATGCTAATGTTGCATTAACATTAGGTAAAGCTCAAGAAGCATGTCCTTTAGGCTTAGCGCCAACCTCAAGTACCACTGCAACACTCGCACTTGGTGATGCGCTTGCTGTGGCTTTGCTTGAAGCACGTGGCTTTACTGCAGATGATTTCGCACGTTCACACCCTGCTGGCGCATTAGGCAAGCGACTTTTATTGCATGTGACACACCTGATGCACACGGGTGATGAACTTCCAACCGTATCGCCCAATACGCCACTGAATAAAGCATTGTATGAGATGACCAACAAACGCTTGGGAATGACTACCATTGTCGATGAAGAACGTAAACTTCTCGGCATATTTACGGATGGTGACTTGCGTCGACTACTAGATCATGAACAACAGCTCAGCTTAGATGTCGCTGTATCTGAAGTGATGACAAAAAGTCCATTTACCATCAATGCCAATGCACGTGCAGTATCTGCGCTCGATTCATTAAAAGAAAAGAAAATTAACCAATTCGTCGTGGTTGATGATCAAGACAAAGTCGTTGGTGTGATTAGCATGCATGACTTAATCAGTGCAGGAGTATAAACATGGGCTCTTTTGCTCTTCTCGAAAAAGCACTACATATTAAAGCACTAGTTTTAGATGTCGATGGTATTCTGAGCGATGGTTTCGTGACCTTTACCAATAATGGTGATGAAATCAAAAACTTTGATATTCGTGATGGCTTAGGCATGAAGCTTGTGCAGTCCATCGGCATGAAAGTCATCATTATCACAGGCCGTAAAAGCAATATCGTCGATAAACGCATGTCTGATCTTGGTGTGGATTTTGTTTTTCAGGGGCGTGAAGACAAAGGCACTGCCCTGCGAGAAGCCTGCGCTCAGCTCAACCTTTTGCCTGAAGACTGCTTATATATGGGCGATGACTGGCCTGATCTGTCCGCATTTGCACTTGCAGGTGTCAAAGTTACTGTACCAAATGGTCACGTGGAAGTCCGCCGTAGAGCAGATTTAGTCACTGAAGCGGTTGGTGGTCGAGGTGCAGTTCGAGAGGTCTGCGATATGCTACTGCATGCAAAGGGCGAATATGAAAACGTCCTTGAAAAATTTCTCTACCCACCACATTAATATACGCATAAAATGATTGGATAATTTACGCTTCCAATCCAGTACTTTGTCATGGAATATTGATCAGCGAACAGGCTTTAACCTATGGATACACGACTGCTTTACAGTATTGCACTGGTCATTGTAACCGTGGTTGCAGGCTTTTATTATTTCAGTGGTAAAAGTAAACGACTAGAAGCAAATAATCAGTCCAACCTTAACTCCGATGCCAAGAACATCCAAGTCACGCAAACCGATGAGCAAGGACAGCTGTATGCCAAGTCCACGATTCAAGGCATGACCTTGAACATGCAAACAGGCGATGCTGTACTTGAGCAGTTGAAAGGTGTGCAGTATGCAGATGGTAAACTCAATGCGAGCTTCCATGCCGATCAAGGTTTCGCAACTAATGATTATGAAAATGTAAATCTCGTCGGCAATGTTCGAGTATCAAAGCTCAGTGATCAGCAAACACCAAGCATCACCTTTGATACCGATCAACTCAATGGTAATACCAAAACCAATCAAATCTTTACAGATCGTTCAGTAACGATCACCAGTCCACAGGCAAAATTTCAAAGTCAGGGCTTAAAAGCCAATTTGAATACTGGCGAATATGAATTTTTTGCAATTCGAGGTCTTTATGAACCAGCGTCCTAATCGTTTTTCTTCACGATCAGCTTTAACACTGCTTGTTGTGGGAACAACATTATTGAGTAGTAGTGCTGTATTTGCTTTGGCAAGTGACCGTCAAAAGCCGATTAGCCTTGAAGCAGAGCGTGCGACCTTTAACGAAAAGACTGGTGTGACTACGTATACAGGCAATGTGGTGATCCAACAAGGCACCTTAAAACTTGAAGCTGATGCAATCGTTGCCAATCTCAACAGCAATAATCAAATCAAAACCGTCACTGCCAACGGCTCTCCTGCCAAATTCCAACAACAAATGGATAGCAATAAGGGGCTCGCACGTGGCGAAGGCAAACGTATCAATTACAATGCTGAAACTGGCATTATCACCCTATCAGGCAATGCCTTTTTAAGCCAAAATGGTGCGACCTTCCGAGGTGAAAATCTCAAATACAGCATGAGCAAAGGCGACATTCAAGCTGATGGCGGCAGCACTGGTCAGAAGAAAGGACGCATTCAAATCGTCATTCCACCATCTGCACAACAAAGCCTTTCTGGAGTAAATGATTAATGAGCACTTCTGCCGTGCAAACATTATGTATTCAACATCTCGCAAAGAATTATAGCAAACGCTGGGTGGTCAAAGACGTTTCTTTTGAGATTCAAAGCGGTCAAATCGTCGGCTTACTCGGTCCAAATGGCGCAGGTAAAACCACAAGCTTCTATATGGTCGTGGGCTTGGTACGCATGGACAAAGGTGCAATACACTTAGATGATCAGGATTTATCAAGCTTATCCATGCATGAGCGTGCACGGCAAGGTATCGGCTATTTGCCTCAAGAAGCTTCTATTTTTCGCAAATTGACCATTGGTCAAAACATCATGGCGATCTTGGAAACCCGTAAAGACTTAAACAAGCAACAGCGCAAACAGCGTCTTGATGAATTATTGGAAGATTTTAAAATTACCCATATTCGTGACTCACTCGGTATGAGTGTATCGGGTGGTGAACGTCGCCGTGCTGAGATTGCACGTGCCCTCGCCTCTGATCCAAAATTTATGCTCCTCGATGAACCATTCGCAGGCGTTGACCCGATCTCGGTCAATGACATTAAAGATATTGTGAAAAATTTAAAAGAGCGTGGTATCGGCGTACTCATCACCGATCACAACGTCCGTGAAACTTTAGCGATTTGTGAAAAGGCGTATATCGTGTCTGAAGGCAGTGTGATTGCGGAAGGCACACCACAGCATATCTTGGAAAATGATACGGTGCGCCGTGTTTATTTGGGTGATGACTTTAAGGTATAAATAGCTTGCCTTTTTGATGCGACAAAGATTCTCTAAATTAGAGCGACGATCAATCAATTCATCGCTCTAAATTTAAGTCGCTCTAAATGTAAACTATGATGCGTACATTGCCATATCGGCACCCACTGCAAAATACACACCGACACAGAATAAAAAAACATAAAATGCAAACCAAAAAATCATTCGTTTAAAGACTTTGTCTGACATTGTACTGTCTTGATATTTTGGTGCAGGTGGACGACGATCTTGTGAATTCATGAGCCTTACTCCTCTATCTTTGTTCTTCAATACCTCTCGATACACAAATTATGTATGCCGATAGATAAAAGGAATAGATACAGTTTTTTGGCAAAAAACTATAACAGATGCAGTCTTCCCTTAAAAATCTGTTATATTTTAGAAAAGTGTTCACTAGAACTTATTTCTTCGAGTCATCAATCGCTTAAGCCTTGAGTGCATTATGTTTAAGTCAGCTCAGATCGTCACTAAGATTCAACTTTTAATTCAAAATGGCAGTTTAACCGCACACCAAAAACTGCCCTCTTTACGTGAACAATCGCTACAGTCAGGCTTTAGCTTGATGACGGTGCTCAGTGCCTATCAACAACTTGAAGCGCAAGGCTTGATCTACAGCAAACAGAAGTCGGGATTCTATGTTGCAGATACTCTATCCGATCAGGCGCAAACAGCACAATCCTTACAGCACACTGCCAAAATTGAAATTAATTCTCAGATTTTCCATTACCTCAAAGATACGCAACAACAAGACATCATTCCACTGTGTTCTGCTTTCCCAGATCATGAGCTACTGTTCAATCCACGCTTGATGGGCATCATCGCTCAACATGCAAAAAAGCGACCTAGCTATCAGCAAAATGCCAATCTCCCACCTGGCAATTTGGCACTTCGACAACTCATCGCCAATAAGTATATGCTACAAGGCATTGCCACCAGTGCCGATGACATTGTGATTACATCTGGCGCACTTGATGCGCTGAATTTATCATTGGAAGCCCTCACCCAAGCAGGTGATTATATTTTACTGCAACAGCACATTTTTTATGGTGCTTGGCAGGCAAGTGAACGGCTCGGTTTGCAGGTGATTAGTATTCCTGAGCATCCACAGTATGGCTTTGATTTAGAAGCCTTTGAGCAGGCATTGCAACGCTATCCAATCAAAGTCTGCTGGCTGATGCTAAATAGTCACAATCCGATCGGCTTTACCGTCAGTGACGAGATCAAAGCTCGTATTGGAGAATTATTACGACAATACCAAGTGCATTTGATCGAAGATGATGTCTACCAAGAGATGTATTTTGGACAGCAAAAACCGCTTTCCATGAAGTATTTTGACCAAGACAATGATGTACTACACTGCTCTTCATTTTCCAAATTATTAGGTTCGGGCACTCGAATTGGTTGGGTACATGCAGGGCGATATTCCGAAGCGATACAACATCGTCAGCAAATGCGCACGCTTTCGGCAAGTCCTTTGATTCAACATGCCTTAGTAGATTTTATTTCTAGCCATCATTATGAAAAACATCTTCGAACGCTACGCCGTACACTTGCACAAAATAAAAAGCAATTTTATCAGGCCTTACAGCGCATATTGCCTAGCTCTTGCGAAATTCAATATTTCGAAAGTGGCTATTTTCTGTGGATTAAAATGCCTGAATCAGTCAATGCAGATACGTTGTATCAAACTTTACTTGTGGAAAATATTTGCATTTCACCCAGTAGTTTGTTCAATCCACAACACGATCAATCATCATATTTTCGGTTAAATTGTTCATTTGCATGGTCGCCAGAGATTGAACAGGCATGTGTTCGTATGGGGGAAATGATCACTACTTTAAGTGAATAATCAATGCCTAAGATCGTTTCGATATCATTTAGGACGCAAATAATCGCCGTGGTTTATTTTCCTTGTATTGAATTTGCGTTTGCACATATTCGGCATAGACAGACAACTTTTCAAAAATATGCTCGGCATAAAACATATCTTCAATTAAAACTGTGCTTTGCGCTTCGGTTAAACCGACCACAAACGAAACTACTTGCGCTAAACGCTCTGAAAATATGCGGGTTAATAGCGAATGTGTCTCATCTTTACGTTTAAATAAAAGTTGATGCATGTTTATTTCAGCGCTTGGCATAATTTCTGGTGCGTCATTCGATGAAATGACAGTGATGTTGATCTGAAAAAAGTCTGCCACGACGTTTAACCTATTACGGTCAACGTCTTGATCAACAATCAAAATCAAACTGCTCAGATCTGCACGCATTAAGGCTTGGATGATTTGTGTGATGAGAAATTCAGACGGATCTATATCGGCATCCATTATTTGTAAATCTAGTTTCAACGCACCCAATGCCTTGTCTGTATCAAGCTGTAGCGCACTGTCTAGAGAATAGTGTGGCGATAATATCGTAGACACAGGTGCGGTGATTTGGGTTGAATAAATGGTTGATCGATTTAAATTCGCCAAAATCAATGGCGCAAACAAAAATGCTAAGTTGCTACTTCGATCATCGATGGCAGATTGGATGATGTACACCCCTTCGTTACGCTGTTGTATCCTGTCTCGTTTGGCTTGAAGAATTGATGCGCTGATGTCCGCCACTGCATTACCAAATTGGCTTTTTATAAATGGGCTTTTTAAAGGTTGGCATTTTAAAAAGCTGCTTTCTAATCCGTCCTCAGCATGTTGACCGTCATAAAACAACCGAATCAGTTCGCTAATTTTTTGGCTGATTTGTTGGCTTTCAGACATCGGATTACCTCAATATTGATCTCAAATATTGTCTTAATTTTGGCATCATCTCAATCGAAGCATAGGCACAAAAACTGCAATAAAAACTAGTACAGAGCTCATAAATCCTGTACAGACGATGCAAATCAGCAATCTGCTATGCTTTTAATCCTTAGATTATTCATCTCTAAGAAGAATATGCACGCTTAATCATGGTGGCTCTTAAGGAATAAAGATCGAACCACATCTGGATATCTCATCAATTAAGCAAAGGTTGGTGCGAAGAAACCTTCATCATAGTGCAATCAATTAAGTCAATCAGCTGATTCGACTAAGCAGGAAATTGCTGAATCAGCCTTGAACGTTGAGACTGTGTAGCGAAATCATTTATCGACAAATGCTATCGCCTTTCATGAAATGCCTCATCCAGAATCATGAGGCGATCTTCACTCATTTAAACGTGTTATCCATTTAACGTTAATACTGTACTTGCCCAGATACCCAGTTTGTGCCCGAAAGCGGTACACATGCCATCGCCGCTGCTTCAACAGTTAAAGCCACCAAAGCTTCAAGATCAAGATTATGCAAATGTGACTTGTCGCATGCGCGTGCCATGGTTCGTGCTTATAATACCAAAACACGTAAATAGTGCGCTAAATGACGCCCACCTTCAATTGGATCCAGATTTTTTGCCAATTCAGGATCTTGTGTAGTAATACCTGCTGGGTCACGACCACTTCGCCATATCGCCTGTGAGATTGAGCGCCAGTATCACCTTCGGTGCAAAAAAATAAATTGCAAAAAATGGCCAGCCGACTGAATATATCGTTAACTTTTTATGAAATTAATTTAAAGTAACTTCCTCTAATGGCATTTTATGGCTCATACAAAATCCTTTGGACTCAATTAATTAAGCTATGTTTTCCATTCATAGCTCTGAGCATCATTCGTAAATGACTTCATTAATTTAAAGCAATTTTTTTTAACACGAATTCACTCAATTAAAATGATTAAACCCAATATTAAAATAATCATTGACCTTAGACCCTATCGCCCAATCTATATGCAGACACATACAAATATTTCGATGAGATGACGATAAATGATCACATGCTTTGCTAGACTTATTTTTGTATGCTTTTGCATATTTCTCATATAACAAAATGGGGGAAAATTCTGCGATCGGTTCTTTGAATTTTGGTGAAAATCGTCGTTTTTTTACTGCGCCTAAAATCCGTTCATCAAGATAAATTTGGAATTCTACTTGGACATAGCATTCTATTGATCATGTGGAGTTCACAATAAGAATACTGGCAACAGAGTGTGCCAAAGCAAGCAAAAGTGAAATCGAGCCGTATCAACTCTTGGTCACTTTTAGCCATTTTTTTTGAAGTCAGGATACAGGGCTTGACGTTTAATAAAACTCAAAATTGAGAAAAGCTGAGTAACACGCCGTTCTAAATGATTGGAAATAGGCATAAAAAAAGCCACAATCTTTTGATTGAGGCTTTTAGAATTTGGAGCGGGAAACGAGACTCGAACTCGCGACCCCAACCTTGGCAAAAGTCACCCACTTTTTTATAATAAATTTCATTAAGTGACATTATCTGAAATCATTGTATATCAATACATTTAGGAAAAGCAAGCATTCAGAGATCATTTTAAATATCGTTCTGAGATTAAATTTGGTCACTTTTATTTTTCGAAAAATTCAACAATAATCATCCACATTTTTAAAAATAGAAAAATCGTCACTGATAAATTCTCCTCCAAAATAAAGAAAACTCTTCTCTGTGCTAAACTAAATTTTCAAAAAGAGGTGGATTAAAAATAATCTGAACACTTGAGTTAAAAGTATGGAAATTTACTGATGATGATCAATAATCAATCCTATACTTTTAGTATTTTTGTGGTCTGAATAAGATCAGGAATTTGTCAGCTTGTGTACGAAATTCCCATCTTTATCTTGGCTTGATAAGGATCAATTGGGGGCACACGCTGGAATAATTAAACTTGTAAGCGAAGTAGTCGCCGATATGTAGGAGGGCGTTCAAAATTCTGTGTCAGTAAATTTGACTAGATTTTAATTATATCATCTAATCGACCTTCAAAGTAAATGGATAATTGAGTAATCGTTTG
>LUOR01000015.1 GCA_001626925.1 Moraxellaceae bacterium REDSEA-S32_B1 | reverse complement strand
AAGAATGTGAGTTTAGGTTTAACCATCGACATGAAAATCTTTATGCTAAACTACTTAAAGAATTAAGGGAAAATCCACTCTAAAGTTATCTAGACCCTTCCATAAATTGTGCACATAAAAAAGCCACCCTTACGGATGGCTTTTCTAAATCATGACGGTATTAACCTGCACGATTTTTGATTTTGCGTAATGTTTCAAGCTGTGCTGCTGTTTCAGCAAGAGCAGCCAAAGCTGCTGCTGAGTCCAAATCACTCTTCTGATTTGCAAGCAATTGTTCAGCATTTTTACGTGCTTCGATAATCGCTGCTTCATCCAAGTTGTCTGCACGCACTGCAGTGTCTGCAAGTACAGTCACCACATGCGGTTGAACTTCAAGCACACCGCCTGATACATAGACGATTTCTTCTGTACCATTTTCAAGCTGAACACGAATTGGTCCAGGTTGAAGTAAAGTCACCAGCGGAGCGTGACCCGGTAAAATACCGAGCTCACCGCCTGCGCCTTTTGCGATCAACATGCTGACTTGTCCAGAGTAAATTGACTCTTTGACACTCACCACGTCACATTGCATCGTTGCCATAAGATAGCCTCCTTAATTAGAGATGCTAATTACAGCTTCTCAGCTTTCGCAATCACTTCATCAATACCACCAACCATATAGAACGCTTGTTCTGGGATGTGGTCGTATTCACCAGCTAACAGACCTTTAAAGCCACGAATAGTTTCTTTAAGCGGTACAAGTTTACCTGGCGCACCAGTAAAGACTTCAGCAACGTGGAACGGTTGAGAGAAGAAACGTTGGATTTTACGTGCACGGTAAACAACCAATTTGTCTTCTTCAGCCAATTCGTCCATACCCAAGATCGCAATGATGTCTTTAAGCTCTTTATAACGTTGCAATACGTTCTGTACAGAACGTGCAATTTCATAATGCTCTTGACCGACAACCAATGGATCAAGCTGACGAGAAGTCGAGTCAAGTGGATCGATCGCTGGATAGATACCAGAAGATGCGATATCACGACTCAATACAACTGTTGCGTCCAAGTGGGCGAATGTCGTTGCAGGTGATGGATCGGTCAAGTCATCGGCAGGTACGTATACCGCTTGGATAGACGTGATCGAACCAGACTTCGTCGATGTAATACGCTCTTGAAGTACACCCATCTCTTCTGCAAGTGTCGGTTGATAACCTACTGCAGATGGCATACGACCTAGAAGTGCTGATACTTCAGTACCCGCGAGTGTATAACGGTAGATGTTGTCAACGAACAGAAGTACGTCACGACCTTTACCATTTTCATCTTTCTCATCACGGAAGTATTCCGCCATGGTCAAACCTGTCAACGCAACACGTAGACGGTTACCTGGTGGCTCGTTCATCTGACCGTAGACCATCGCTACTTTGTCAAGAACGTTAGAATCTTTCATTTCGTGATAGAAGTCATTACCTTCACGAGTACGCTCACCAACACCAGCGAATACAGATAAACCTGAGTGCGCTTTTGCGATGTTGTTGATCAATTCCATCATGTTAACGGTTTTACCAACACCAGCACCACCGAACAGACCAACTTTACCACCTTTCGCAAACGGGCAGAGCAAGTCGATGACTTTAATACCTGTTTCGAGTAGATCAGTAGAAGCTGCTTGTTCAGCATAAGACGGCGCTTCACGGTGAATCGGCAAACGATCTTCAGTTGCAACTGGACCAGCTTCGTCGATCGGGCGACCAAGTACATCCATAATACGACCAAGTGTCGCTGTACCTACAGGTACTGAAATCGGTGCGCCAGTATCAGATACTGGAAGGCCACGTTTCAAACCTTCAGTAGAACCCATTGCGATGGTACGAACAACACCATCACCGAGCTGTTGTTGCACTTCGAGCGTAGTCTCTGTGCCATCAACATGAAGTGCGTCATAGATCTTTGGAACGCTATTACGTTCAAACTCGACGTCGATAACCGCGCCGATGATCTGAATGATACGACCGCTACTCATATTGCTGTCTCCTCAATTCAAATAAATACTGTTAAACGGCAGCGGCACCGCCAACGATTTCAGAAATTTCCTGAGTAATCGCGGCTTGACGCAGCTTGTTATAGATGAGTTGTAGATCTTTGATCAATCCACCCGCATTATCCGTTGCTGCTTTCATCGCAACCATACGTGCAGACTGTTCAGAGGCGATATTTTCAATCACACCCTGATAGACCATCGACTCGATATAGCGAACCAATAAACCATTGAGCAATTCTTCTGCTTCTGGCTCATAGAGATAATCCCAACCGTATTGACGGTTTAGATCTTCGCTTTCGTCAGCTTGTGCAAGTGGAACAAGTTGATCGACGGTCGGTTTTTGTGTCATCGCATTGATGAAGCGGTTTGATACCAAATAAATGCGATCAATCTCGCCCTTATCATAAGCATCAAGCATCGCTTGAACCGAACCTGTCAACTGCTCCGCATCTGGTGCATCACCCATTTGGGTCGCTGCACTCACCACTTTGCCGCCGTAACTTTTAAAAAACGAAACCGCTTTTTGACCAATTAAAGCAAATTCGACTTCAATTGACTGCTCACGTTGTTGTTGTACGTGCTGCACCACTTTTTTGAACAAGTTAATGTTCAAACCACCGGCAAGTCCACGATCCGATGAAACCACGATGTAACCAACGCGTTTCACAGGACGATCGACCATATAACGGTGTTTGTATTCTGGATTGGCTTGTACCAAGTGAGCAATTACACGGCGCATATTTTCGGCATACGGGCGACCTTGTGCCATGCGCTCTTGCGCACGACGCATCTTAGAAGCTGCAACCATCTGCATCGCGCGAGTAATTTTCTGCGTGCTTTTGATACTAGCTACTTTGGCGCGAATTTCTTTTAAATTTGCCATACGCTTAACCTAATTCTCGAAAACCTAAAAACTTAGGCTTTCGATGGTTGATCCGTGAAACAAACTTAACTAACCCAAATCATTAAAAAATGAATTAGTAAGCCTGAGTCGCTTTGAAGCTCTCAATACCTGCTTTAAATTCAGCTTCGATGTCTTTGTCGTAGTTACCAGTTTCATCAATATTTTGCATGAATGCAGCCTTTTCAGAGCGGAAATATGCAATCAATGCTGCATCAAAATCAACGATTTTGTTTACAGGAACATCAGCCATGTAGCCTTCGTTCGACGCATAAACAGAAACCGCTTGATCAGCAATTGAGTAAGGTGCATATTGCTTTTGCTTCATCAACTCAGTCACACGTTGACCGTGTTCAAGTTGCTTACGAGTCGCTTCATCAAGGTCAGAAGCAAACTGCGCAAATGCAGCCAATTCACGATACTGTGCAAGTGCAGTACGGATACCACCAGACAATTTCTTGATGATCTTAGTCTGTGCAGAACCACCAACACGTGATACCGAAATACCAGCGTTGACTGCAGGACGGATACCCGAGTTAAACAATGAAGTTTCTAGGAAGATCTGACCATCAGTAATCGAAATTACGTTGGTTGGTACGAATGCAGATACGTCACCCGCTTGGGTTTCAATGATTGGCAATGCCGTCAATGAACCCGTTTGACCTTTCACTTCACCATTTGTGAACTGCTCAACATAGTCCGCAGATACACGAGAAGCACGCTCAAGCAGACGTGAGTGAAGATAGAAAACGTCACCTGGATACGCTTCACGACCTGGTGGACGACGAAGAAGCAATGAGATTTGACGGTAAGCAACTGCTTGCTTAGACAAATCATCATAGATGATCAATGCATCTTCACCACGGTCACGGAAGTATTCACCCATTGTACAGCCAGAGTAAGCTGACAAATACTGCATCGCTGCAGGATCAGCTGCTGCCGCTGCAACAACAGTAGTGTACGCCATTGCGCCAGTTTCTTCTAACTTACGCACCACGTTCGCAATCGTAGATTGTTTTTGACCAATCGCTACATACACACATTTAATGCCAGAAGATTTCTGCGCAATAATGGTGTCAACAGCCATTGCTGTTTTACCTGTTTGACGGTCACCAATGATCAATTCACGCTGTCCACGACCAATTGGAATCATGGTATCTACTGATTTATAACCAGTTTGTACAGGCTCATCAACACTTTGACGCCAAATTACGCCAGGCGCAACTTTTTCGACTTTGTCAGTTAATTTTGCATCGATAGGACCTTTACCATCGATCGGGTTACCCAAGGCATCCACGACACGACCTAAAAGTTCAGGACCTACTGGTACTTCGAGTACACGACCAGTACAACGAGCTTTTTGACCTTCTTGTAAGCCTAAGTAGTTACCAAGAACTACGGCACCCACTGAATCTTCTTCAAGGTTCAGTGCCATACCAAATAAGCCGCCTTCAAATTCGATCATCTCACCGTACATGGCATCTGCCAAGCCGTGAATACGCACGATACCGTCCGATACCATGACGATGGTACCTTCGTTTTTCGCGGTCGCACTGGTGTCCAGATCGCTGATACGCTGTTTAATGAGCGCACTGATCTCGGATGGATTCAGTTGTTGCATTGCGCTATTACCTCAATTCTTTGTATGTTCATTCTTGTGATTTAAGCAAGAAGACGAGTTCGCATTTTTTCAAGCTTGTCTAGCGCAGAATCATCGATGACTTGATCGCCTGCACGAATCACCACCCCAGCGATAAGGCTTGGGTTAACTTCTACAGTGGTATTTACAGATTTGTTGAAGCGTTTTTCCAAACGATTACTCAACAACAGCTCTTGCACTGCAGATAGTGGGAATGCAGATTCGATAACAACGTCAACTGCGTTATTACCTTGTGCTTTCAATAGTTCATACTCTGCTGAAATCTCAGGAAGCAATGCCAAACGATCATTCTCTGCAAGCAAAGTCAAAAAGTTAGAAACCGCAACTGAGGTTTGCTCGGCACCAAGGATTTGGATAAAAGCCTTAACCTTTTCAGCAGGTGTTAATTCTGGGCGAGTAATATAAGCGGAAAATGCTTCATCTTGCACCGTCGCACTGAGCGTATTCAATACAGTAGACCATGTGTCCGCTGCATTTTGCTCAGACGCATAAGCAAATGCTGCTTTGGCATATGGGCGTGCCAACGTCAAGAGTTCAGCCATATTTCGCCTCGCTTAAAGTTTCGCAGCCAGCTCTTTGAGCATGGCATCGTGAGCTTGTGCATCAACTTGTTGTGCAAGAATCTTCTCTGCACCATCGACTGCCAAAGCAGCCACTTGTTGACGAAGTGCTTCGCGTGCGCTGTTGATCTCTGTATCCACAGACTCTTGAGCCTGCTGACGAATACGCTCACCTTCTGCAGACGCTTGAGTACGAGCTTCCTCGACCAATTGTGCTGCACGACGGTTGGCTTGTTCGATCAATTGCGCCGCTTGTGCTTTTGCTGCATCTAATTCAGCTTTTACCTGAGCTTGCGCATCGGCAAGATCAGCTTTGGCTTTTTCAGCTGCATTTAAGCCATCAGCGATTTTACGCTGACGCTCACTAATCGCATTGATTAGTGGTGGCCAAACAAACTTCATGCAGAATGCGACAAACATCGCAAACGCAATCGCTTGACCAATCAATGTGAGGTTGATATTCATTTCGCTATTCCTCAATAGTTTAATTTGAGAATTAAGCCGATTAACCTACAAATGGATTAGCGAAGATGAAGAACAAGCCAATACCAACACCGATCATAGGCACAGCATCAAGAAGACCCGCAATCAAGAACATACGAGTTTGAAGTTGTGGAGCCAATTCTGGTTGACGAGCAACAGCTTCCAAGAAGCGTCCGCCCAAAAGACCGAAACCAATCGCAGTACCCAAAGCACCGAAAGCGATTAAGATAGCAGCTGCAATCGCAACAAGACCAAGACCTAGTTCCATGATAATTCCTCAAAGGTTAGGTTATACCAATTAAATAAAAAATTTGCCCAACTACACCACGTAGCTAGGCATTGCCATTAATGTTTTTCGCTCGCCATACTCAAGTACACGATGGTTAACATCATGAAAATGAAGGCTTGCAGTGTAATTACAAGAATATGGAAGATCGCCCATGGTACAGACAACGCCCACTGGATCCAGAATGGAAGCAAAGCGATCAAAATAAAGATCAACTCACCCGCATACATGTTACCAAATAGTCGAAGTGCCAATGAAATTGGACGAGCTAAGAAGGTGACTAATTCCAAAATCAAATTGACAGGAATCAATAACGCCTTCGCGATAGGATTACTTGGGTTAAATGGATTCAGTGCCAATTCACCAACAAAACCTGCCACCCCTTTTTCACGGAAACTATAAAATAGAATCAACACGAATACTGACAATGACATCCCTAGAGTGATGTTCGGGTCAGTAGAAGGGACAATTTTGAAATAAACGTGATGTGGATCCATACCAAATACGCTTGCACCGATCTGCTGTGCTAGGTACGGAACCCAGTCAACAGGAATCAAATCCATCAAATTCATGAGGAAAATCCACACGAAGATGGTCAATGCCAGTGGTGCAATTAAACGTGATTTGCCATGAAAAGTATCACGGACACTTGAGTCTACAAACTCGACAATCATCTCAATTGCTGATTGGAACTTAGTTGGCACATCGCTATTTGCTGCACGTGCAACCAACCAAAAAACAAAGCAAAAGATGATCCCAAGACCGATAGACCAACCCATTGAATCCAAGTGAATTGCAGTGAAGCCCATTTGCTGAGCTTCAGCACCCGATTCAGCCAATTTCCATGTCCCATCTGGCATTTTGCCATAGGTCATATTGGTCAAATGGTGCTTGATATACTCAGTCGAAGTAAGGGCATGTTCTTCAGCAGCCATAAATCACACCTGGTCAATGTAAATTACTATTTAAAGAAAACTAATGCACGCTGCACGACATTAACTCTCTAAGAAAACGATACTTTCGCTGTCAAAGCAGTTAGGCTTGATGCCGAGCGAGCCAAAACGGCGCCACCCACGACATAGCTTGCACCAGCAAGAACCCACCTAAAACCGCCACCATAGATAGTGGTGAAACACAGCTTAAAATCAAAATCAAACCAACAACCACGATCACAAACTTGCCGATCAAACCGAGATACATATTGCTGAGAATTTGCCTCGACGCTCGTGCTCCAGAAGACCGAAACGCCTGCCAAGAAAAGTAGCTACTTGCGAGCCAATACACCAATGCCCCCAATGCTGCACTTTTTGCAGCCGTTGCATCCGCTATCAACCCAGCCAATAACGCTGCAACTGGAATCATCATCGCTTGCAATACAGCTAAAGCCTTTGCCAGTCGACGATCAACAAGTTGTGGAGATCGGCGCATCACTTCTCTATCTCTTGAGCTATATCGCTACAACTCTTGTTAGTCTTAGCTAAACCGCTATAACTATCTCGGCAACAAATCCGCAATCATCGCTTTGCAAACTGCTTATTTTGTCCAAATGGTCAGTCCAAACAGCTTGGCAATTATTCATGAATGATTGTTATTAATCGGTGGCATTATAGAGTTACACCCCGTAACATGCAATCTTTATCCGAAGAAGGGTTGGTTAATTTTTACCGTTTTTTGACAACATCCGACTATTTTACGAAACAATTTACGAAATAATGATGACAAAAATGAAAAATATGACTGCGAAAACATCTTTTTAGTTATTCGCACCTCATCTTTATGAACGAGGCAAACATTGCTGCACTGCATTCGCCAACTTTAACCAAGCTGTGACAAAATCTTTCTGATCCGACATGCTTTCATTCACTTCAACGGTATTGACTGGATTTAAGCGTTGCACCACATTGTCACTTGCCCCATGACCCAGCAGTAGGCACATCGTCTCTTGTGGACGCTGATCATTTAAGTATTTGATCTGTGCAATAGTCGGTGCTTGCTCGTGATCGGCACTCAACGCACCCGAGTATTTTAATTCCATGGCACGTTCAAGATATTGAAATGCATCATGAAACGCCCAATAGTGCCGAGCCGTACGCCCATTATTCGCCAATCGAGTGGCATCTAACATCCGTTTTGAAAATTGCTGTGCATTTTTCCAATACGTCGCTTTATATTCTGGATGTTGCTGTGAGCGAAGTGACGCAATGAAGAATGCAATACGAATCGCATTATTAGGTTCAAGCCAAACATGTGTATCAAGACTATTGGCAATCGCCTGCCCTTTGACATTTCGCATCGGCAAAGTTTGCATCAAATGACTGTCCAGTACAGAAATCGCATTTTTTTGTGTGCTTAATAATTTGTTCAATGGCGCTTCATGTTGTACGCCAAACCACAAAATCAGCTCGGCTTGACTCGCAAGTTGACGTGTTTTTGGGGTAATTTGCACATCATGACCTGTTTGTTGCGGAGGCAGTAATAAGGTCGGTTCTTCTATACCTTCTGTCACATCTTTGGCGATCAGGTATAAAGGATAGGTCGACAACACCAAGCCACTGACTTGAGCATCTTGATGGTCTAAGTTTGCTTTAGACCAGGCCAAACCAGGCATGAGCAACGAGAGAAACAACACAAAAGTGAGAGAGTGAACAATACGCACAACAAACTACCCAAATTAAAACTAGCGTTATAATATAACAATATGCTATTTTTTACACTATCATTCGTGCCGATTTTCTAATCCGCTATTCAAATCAGTCCGTTGTATTTCCAACGAGAGTTGTTTTTTTCATTGATCTATTTTGGGGAATTTCTGTGAACATTTGCGCACACACGCATCATGATGACGATCGCCTACACAGTGTGCATGAACATGGCAGTGTCAAGGAACGCATCAAGCAAGCCGAGGAAATCTGCGATGAAGCAGGTGCACGTCTGACACCACTTCGTAAGGAAGTCTTGAGCCTGATACTCTCTGCAAAAGCGCCGATCGGTGCATATGATCTACTGGCAAAACTCAAAAACAATAATGAACGCCCTGCTGCACCGCCGACGGTGTATCGCAGTTTAGAATTTTTATTGGAGCATGGTTTTGTCCATCGACTGACCTCGATCAATGCCTTTATCCCTTGTTGTCATCCTCGCGAAGGACATCAAGCGGCATTCCTCATCTGTCAAAACTGTCATAGCGTCAAAGAAACCTCTGCCAATGACCTATTTGATCAACTAAAAAGTATTGCTGATCAAGGGCATTTTCAAGCACAAAATAGCGTGATTGAAATTTCAGGAATGTGTCAGCAATGCCAGTGAATGACTGTGCGCCACTGGTGCAGTTGAATCAAATCAATGTCAGCTTTTCAGGTCGGCAGGTGCTGAAAAATGTCGATCTGCACATTTATCCGCATGAAATCGTCACCTTAGTAGGACCCAATGGCGCAGGCAAATCGACGTTAATTAAAGTCTTACTCGGCATCAGTAAAGCAGATCAAGGACAAGTGATATATCTACGCAACATGAAAATGGCGTATGTGCCACAGAAGTTTCATCCTTCAGAAAGCCTACCGATGCGAGTCAAAGATTTATTGGCTTTGGAAAAATGCGACAGCACCTATAAAGCGCAAATTATCCAAGACACAGGCATCGCCAAATTGCAATTGACTGCACTACAACAATTATCAGGTGGTGAACGACAACGTGTGCTATTAGCACGTGCTTTATTGCGTAAGCCACAGCTTTTGGTTTTAGATGAACCGATGCAAGGCTTGGATATTCAGTCTGAAGAAGAATTGTATGCCTATGTGCGCACCTTGCCAACTACGCTCGGCTGTGCGGTATTGATGGTATCCCATGATTTGCAGTGGGTGATGCAAGGTACGCAACGTGTGATCTGTCTGAATCATCATATCTGCTGTACAGGCACACCTGAAAACATTCAAAAACACCCTGAATATGTGGCGATCTTCGGACAGCAACGTGTACCCTACCAACATCATCACGACCACTGTGCGCATGGCGATCATGCTGAACCATGTCTACACATTCCACATCCTCACATTCATCCCGAAGCGGAGCCCTAATCCATGTATGAGTGGTTGATTTTACTTGCACCTGCATGGTTGATGGGCTGTGTGTTGCCCTTTTTGACTGCGCCTTTAGGCTGTTTGATGCTATGGCGTCGTATGTCTTTCTTTGCCGACACAATGGCGCACGGCACGTTGCTCGGTGTTGCTATCGCAGGTTTACTGAGCCTACCGATTTGGCTTGGTGTGTCGCTGTTGGCAGTGATTTTGGTGGGTATCTTATGGTTTTTGCATGATCGTCGTTTACCGAATGATGCTTTGTTGGCACTATGTTCTGCGACTTTGCTGTGTAGTGGTTTATTGCTGATTCAACAACTGCCAACTTTGCGTCCTGAGCTGATGAGTTATCTTTTCGGTGATTTGCTCACAGTGACATGGCAAAGCCTGCCTGCTTTGGTACTGACCATTTTATGTGCAGGGGCGATTTTGGCTTATCACTGGCGTTCACAGTTGCGTCTTGCTCTCGCCTCGGACATCGCCCAAAGTGAAGGTGTTCGTGCAGGTTGGCAAAGGCTGATTTTTATGGGTGTGCTTGCGCTGTTTACGGTCATTGCTTTAAAAGTGGTTGGTTCATTGCTCATGGGGGCTTTATTGGTGATTCCTGCACTCACCGCACGACTCCTTGCGCATTCGCCACGACAAATGGTTGTTTGGGCATTTATCCTTGCAGAGTTGGCAATTACCGTTGGGTTATGGAGCAGTGCTTGGCTCGATATTGCCACAGGGTTGAGTATCGTATTAACCATGTCGGTGTTTTTTGCCGTAGTGCTTATCACTCAAAAAGTGTGGTTTAAATCGAAATCGTTGGCTTAACGCTTAGCATTTCAAATCAAAAGACCAATTCATAAGAATTGGTCTTTTTGATGCAAATCAATGAATTGATCTGAAATTATTGCTTAGGCGCACACTGCGTATCATCACATTGCTCTGCCTGATTCGTTTCAGTACTGGCATCTACTGGTTCTAAAGCCTTTTCCAACACTTGCACAAAGACTTCTGTCGGCTGTGCCCCTGATAAGGCAATACGCTGATCAAATACAAAAAATGGTACGCCTGTGACATTGAGCTGATCACGTGCGGTCGCTTCATCGAATTTGACAAAGTCGGCATATTCATCCGAATCAAGCACATCATCAACTTCCACAGGGTTTAAGCCAATCCGTGCTGCCACATCTTCCAAGGTTTCACGCTCGCCGATTGCCAAGCCATCAGTCATATAGCTATAGAAAAAAGCCTCTTTCGCCTCTGAGCCCAAGCCTTTGCTTTGTGCCAAATGAATAATACGATGTGCATCCAAGGTATTACCTGAGTTGGCATTTTGCCAATTAAACTCGATGCCTTCTGCTTTCGCCATGTCAGCGATGTTGCGTTGCATCTCCTCCACTTCTGCAAGACTGCGCCCGTATTTCTGTGCCAGCCGCTCTGAGTTAGAAATCTCCTGACGCTTTGGCGCATCTGCATCGAGCTGAAAACTATGCCAATGCACTTCGAGCTCAACACCTGCTTGCTCAGCGGCTTTTTCTAAGCGTTTCTTACCGATATAACAAAATGGACATACCACATCCGACCAAATATCTACACGCATGACTTTTCTCAAATTTCATTATTAGGTTGTAAATAAGGTTGAAACTTACTTTTTAAAGGGCATTTATGAGAGAGAATATCTCCCCAAACACCTAAGTATTATTTAGTTGTTTTAATCTTTTGAATTTACCGCTTATCAGAGCTATACAATATTTCACAACACTTTGATGTAGGCTAAATATATTATCGTTAGTGATTTGCCAACGACTTTCTCAATTTTTTTAAGTTTTGAAAGGTTACGTATTGGAGCTTATGTCATGAAATTTCTAAAATATTCTCTCTTAATAATTTCTTCTTTGACTGTGTTCAGTAGCACGCTCTATGCAGAAGATGATGTTATCTCACTGCCAACAATCACTGTGATGGCGGAAGAAGAGCTTCGTGATGAATTTGTTGGCATTCTCCCTTACCAAGAAGACGAAGAAGTCAAAGAAGCTTTGCGCTACCAAGTCTACAAACTAGAAAGCGATATCCAAAACAAAGAAATCAATGAAAATCCAAGTATGGCAATGAGCTATATTCCAAATACTGCCATTCCCAATATGAATCAATATTCTCCATTTTTACAGCAATATATCATGGTAGTTGCTAGCGGTTTTCAATCATCTGACCCAACCAATGGCGCTTTTGAAATGCTCAGCACGTTGGGGATTGATCGCAATAATATTGACAGTCTGCGTAATGGCACTATGGAGTTTAACTTTAATCAAAGTACCATCAATGAGATCGAGAAAAATAATGTCGATATCTTTCAGATACAACAACAGCTTCGTGAGAACTTTACGAACCGATAAACGTCTATATTTGCACTTATTATCATTTCCAATAGAAGTCGCATAAAAAATCCCCGCGCTTGGCGGGGATTTCTTATGCGTTTAATTTAGCAATTAAACACGTTCGATAATGGTCGCAATACCTTGACCAAGACCGATACACATGGTTGCAAGACCGATTTGTGTATCTTGTTGCTCCATTACGTTGAGCAATGTCGTGGTGATACGTGCACCAGAACAACCCAATGGATGACCAAGCGCAATTGCACCGCCATTTAGGTTGATGATGTCTTGCTTCTCATAGATACCCAAGCCTTTCATGACTGATAGACCTTGTGCCGCAAATGCTTCGTTCAATTCAACAGTTTGAATGTCATTGATCGTCAAGCCAGCACGTTTCAATGCTTTTTGCGTTGCAGGAACAGGACCATAGCCCATGATCGCCGCATCACAACCTGCAACCGCCATAGAACGAATTACAGCACGTGGCTTCAATCCTAATGCTTGCGCACGTTCAGCAGACATGAGTAGCATCGCAGATGCACCATCAGACAATGCTGAAGATGTCGCCGCTGTTACTGTACCGCCTTTCGGATCGAATACTGGACGCAATGCTTGGAATGCTTCAAGGTTGGCATCTGGACGAATCACTTCATCGATGTCACAGCTTTGCAAGAAGCCATTTTGGTCATGACCTTCGATCGCAATGATTTCATTTTTGAAACGACCTTCTTGTGTTGCAGCCCATGCACGGCGATGCGATTCCACACCGAACGCATCTTGCTCTTCACGAGAGATACCGTTCATACGACCGAGCATTTCCGCTGTTAAGCCCATCATGTTCGATGCTTTTGCATAATGCTTAGACGCTTGTGGGTTGATGTCGATGCCGTGCATCATACCAACGTGACCCATATGCTCTACACCACCGATGATGAATACATCACCTTGATTGGTTGCGATTTGCGCCGCAGCAGTATGAATCGATTGCATTGATGAACCGCAAAGACGGTTGACCGTTTGACCGGCAACTGTTTTTGGAAGATCAGCCAACAATACAATGTTACGACCAATGTTCATACCTTGTTCAAGCGTTTGGTTAACACAGCCCCAAATCACATCTTCAACTTCATTGGTATCAAACTCGTTACGTGCAACCAGCGCACGTACCAATTCAGCAGATAGGTTATCTGCACGAACATTGCGGAACATACCGTTTTTGGTTTTACCCATTGCTGAACGTACACCATCAACGATGACAACGTCACGTGGGTCACGCAACATTTGTGGCGCTTCATAAGCCTTACCTAAGTGTGCGTACTTGTCGCAAAGCGCAACGTATTCAGCAACACCTGTTTGATCGATGTAACGACATGGACCACCACGGAATGGCGGGAAGCCAACACCCATGATCATCGCCATATCCGCTTCAGCAGCAGTCGCTACGATATTGTCTTCTAGGCAACGCACTGTTTCGTTACAGAACGCAATCATCATACGATCAATGATTTCTTGTGCATCAAACTCACGCTTTTCAGCAGTTGCCACAGAAGCGACCAGTTCATAAGCAACTGGATCAACCACTTTGGCTTTTTTGCCTTTACGATCAAGTTCGTATTTGTAGAAACCAACGTCATTCTTTTGACCAAGACGTTTGTTTTCATACATCACGTCAACAGCGCCTTTGAAGTCTGGCTTCATACGATCAGGGAAACCTTCCGCCATCACTTCTGCACCGTGAACACCGGTATCGATACCGACCACGTCCATCAAATATGCAGGACCCATAGGCCAGCCAAATTTCTCCATGACTTTATCCACTTGTTGGAAGTCCGCACCATCTTTAAGAAGAAGGTTGAACGCACCAAAGTAAGGGAACAAGACACGGTTGACCAAGAAACCTGGGCAGTCGTTGACAACAATTGGGGTTTTACCCATTTTCTGAGCGAGAACTACAGTTGTTGCAATCGCTTCAGGTGAAGTTTTCTCACCACGAATAACTTCGACTAATGGCATCATGTGCACTGGATTGAAGAAGTGCATACCAACAAAGTTTTCAGGACGTTGTAGGTTTTCAGCCAAACGTGTGATTGAAATTGTTGAAGTATTTGAAGCAATGATCGTGTTATCACGAACATTTTTCTCAGTTTCAGCAAGTACAATACCTTTTACTTTTGGATTTTCAGTCACCGCTTCGATCACGATATCCACTTCTGTGAACTCGTCATAACTCAACGTTGGGCGAATACGTGCAAGGGTTTCACCCATTTGCGCAGGCTTTAATTTTTTGCGCTCAACTTGCTTGGTAAGCAAGCCATTCGCTTCTTTCATACCGAGTGCAAGCTGTGGATTACCAATATCTTTCATGATAATTGGTGTACCTTTGCTTGCCGCTTGGTAAGCAATACCGCCACCCATGATACCCGCCCCTAGTACAGCCGCTTGGTTTACAGGATGCGCACCTTGCTCATATTTTTTAGACGTCTTTTTCACCAATTGGTCATTTAAGAATAGACCAATCAATGCTTCTGCCTGTGGCGTAGATGCTGCTTGACCGAAGAATTTCGCTTCAGTTTTTACTGCTTCGTCACGTGTTTGGTTTGCAGAGGTTTGAATTGAGTCAATCGCAAGTTTTGGCGCAGGATATTGTGCAGGATTTGCTTTTGCAAGGACTACACCTTTCGCTGAGTTGAACGCCATCATTTGTTCGATTTGGTTCAATTTCACTGGATCAAGTTTTTCTTGACGTTTTGCTTTCCAATCAAGCTCGCCAGAAATTGCTTTTTTCACCAAGTCGATCGCTGCATCTTGCAGTTGCTCAGGAGCAACAACCGCATCAACTGCGCCATCTTTCAGTGCAGCAGCAGGTTTCTTCTGTGCGCCTGTACCAATCCACTCAAGTGCATTATCGATACCGATCACACGCGTCAAACGTACTGTGCCGCCGTAACCTGGGAAGATACCCAGTTTAACTTCAGGCAGACCAACTTGCGCAGCTGTAGACATCACACGGTAGTCACATGCCAAGCAAAGTTCAAAACCACCGCCCAAAGCGATGCCATTGATCGCAACCACTTTTGGAATATCCAAATCTTCGAAAGCATTGAAAATCGCATGCGCATCCATGGTGATGTCTGCAATTTTTTCTGCACCTGAAGAGAAGTAAGCACCAAACTCTGTGATGTCTGCACCAACGATGAATACTGGTTTACCACTGGTCACGATCAAACCTTTAATTTCACTGTTCGCTTTGATTGCGTCAGTCGCAGCCTTGAGGTCTTGCATAGTGACATTGTTGAATTTGTTTACTGACTCGCCCTGTAAATCAAAGCGTAGTTCTGCAATTCCATCCGAAAGTAATTGGACGGTAATGGCATTGCCATTGTGGATCATGCCTGATCTCCTTGTTTTGGAGGACTTATGTTGAAATTCACTGCCATACGCAGAGCGCATGACGCTTTGCACATCTTACGCTAACTATATCTAAAATTTAAAATACAAGTTGTATCAAGGCGTGACGCAAGCGTCATCAATCTTAGGCTTTTGTTGTCGCAAAAGCACTATATCTAAAGGGAATTCATCTCCCAATCTTTCGGTAGCGTCTCAAAGCGTTGCCGAAATCTTCGTAGCAAAAATACAATCATTGGTATTTTGTTTAGGAATGATTAAAATACGCCCTTTCTCTCTTCTAAATTGAGGTTGTTCCATGATCAAATGGATCATCTTAGCCATTTTTATTATCAGTGCTGTGTGCATTCACTACCGTGGGCGTGTACGCCATAGCTTTTATCGTCAGTTTTTTGACCATTCTACGCTATTTGCACCGATCAATTTTTTAATGTATTCCTTTTCTAAAGTGCCGAATCAGCCTTATATTGATGCACAGCATTTTGAAGATTTAAAAGTTCTTGATGAAAATTGGCAAATGATCCGTGAAGAAGCGCAAGCACTCTATCAACGTGGTAGTATTAAGGCTTCTGATTCATATAATGACTTGGGTTTTAATTCTTTTTTTAAGACAGGTTGGAAACGCTTTTATCTCAAGTGGTACAACTCAAGCCACCCATCAGCAACAGAGCTTTGCCCAAAAACAACCGCATTACTCAAAACATTACCAACCATCAAAGCAGCTATGTTTACCGAGCTTGCGCCTCATAGTCGCTTGGTACGTCACCGTGATCCATATGCAGGATCGCTTCGTTATCATCTAGGATTGATTACACCAAATGATGATCGTTGTTTTATAGATGTCGATGGACAACGCTATTCATGGCGAGATGGGCAAAGTGTGGTTTTTGATGAAACTTATATTCACTATGCTGAAAATACCACTGAAGAAAACCGCATAATCTTGTTTTGTGATGTAGAGCGACCATTAAAGAATACTTTCATGCAGAAGTTTAACCATTGGTTCGGCAAGAATGTGATGACTGCGGCAAGCTCCCCAAATGAAACAGGCGATCAAACCGGTGGCTTAAACAAAGTTTTTGGTTATGTCTATCAGCTCCGCATCAAAGCAAAAGCATTGAAAGCCAGTAACCGCCAACTTTACTATTTCCTTAAGTGGTTCATTATGATTGGCTTATTTTTCTTAATATTTGTGCGTCCTTATCTTTTTGACTAAGGTCACGTTAAAGTCAATCAAAAAAGGAAGTACAACGGGGTACTTCCTTTTTTATACTCTGCAGATAAGTAGGCTATTATTCTGCATCATATAAGCCACGCACCACTTCACCAATCACCGCAATACCTTTTTCTAAGGTCGCATCATCTTGCGCAATGCTCATACGAATACATTCATGTGCATGGCTGTATGCTGTAGTGTCAATGCCTGGGAAAAAATGTTCACTAGGAATGATCAAGGTATTTTTCGCCTTTAAGCGTTGATATAGCTCTACGGTATTGATCGGTAAATCCTGAAACCAAATCCACAGGAAAATCGCCCCTTCAGGTTGATGAATTTTCATTGGATAATTGGCAAGTTCCTTCTTCAAGCACGATACCGCAAAGTTGGCTTTGGCTTGATAAAAAGGCTGAATTTCCGCATCAGCAAGACGTTTTAATTCATCACTTTCAAGTAACGGTGTCGCAATCGCCGTCCCAAAACGTGTCGGTGAAAGATTGACAATTGCATTCATTGCGCTGACCGCAGAAACCACTTTTGGATCTGCCACAATGATGCCTGTACGTGTTCCTGGCAGACCAATTTTCGACAGGCTCGTACACAAAATACTGTGATCGTCCCAAGTCAGTTTGGCATCAGTATGGATAATGTTGGGAAATGGCATTCCATAAGCATTATCAATAATCAATGGAATATCATGTGCTTTTGCCAAGACCGAGAGCTTCGCCATTTCCTCATCAGTCAGCACATTCCCTGTTGGGTTAGTTGGACGTGAACAGCAAATTGCACCAATTTTTCCTTGTTTTAATTCAGGTAAATTGTTTAAGGCATCAAAATCGACATGATATTTAAAGAAGCCTTGCTCGCCATTGTATTCACTATCTTCGATGATCGGCTTTACCGCAACAAAGTGTTTTCCTGCGATATGTACATCGCTATAACCAATATATTCAGGCGCAAGTGGCAACAAAATTGACTTATCTTTACCATCGGCGAACTGCCCACCAAATAGATTAAATAAGTAAAAAAACGCATTCTGTGAGCCATTGGTCAGTGCAATATGGTCTTTAGTAATTCCCCAATCATAGTGTCGATTGAGGAAATCCACCAAAGCATCAATAAATTTTGCATCACCTTTGGGATTGGAATAATTACCAATATTTTCAATCGCCGTCGAACCCAACTCGCCCTCAGCAAGCGACTTGTACACTGCTAGAAATGCACGATTCACTGCATCAATACGTGCAGGATTGCCACCACCGAGCATATTAATCGGTTGTTCACTTTTTAAGGCATCGCCAAGATCATCCATGAGTTGGGAAATACCTGACGGTTGAATAAATTTCTGCCCAAAATTTGAAAAGTTCATGCTGTTTCTTCTGTCATGTGCTATTCGCACGTTTCGCTAAAAATAAAAGACGAATTATAGCAAATTTCACCCTGTCAGTTTTTCTACAGTTTCTCTTTTAAAATTTGCCATAAATTTGCTCATCTATATAACGATGCTCTAAAATTACGATTATTTTCTCATTTTGGCACTACCAATATGTTTACATCGCATAAGACATCTTCCCAAGTCATTCTATTAATGTGTTCTGCACTGTTTTTATTCAGTGCATGCAGTGAACGCAAACCCATGACCGCTGAGGAAAAATGGCAACGCTTCTGTATCACTTATCAATCTGCTGCCTACAACATCATGTCAGACCGTCAGCATCAAGTGACAGAGCAACAAGCCATTGAACATGTTGAAAAAATCCAAGCAGGTGTTGAGCGTGATATGCTCATAGCATTGGTCAAACAAGCACATCAAAGCCCTGCTTTTGATCAACAAGATGATAAAGAAAAAGCAATGGAAGACTTTAAAGCAGGTAAATATCAAGCCTGTATGGCAAAAATGCCTGAATCAAGTGAAGCTCAAAATGCCGATATTCCGACTGCACCAGCGCCGTAATTCTTAAAAGTTAAACCGCAATGTGAGATACATAAAAAAAAAGCGCACAGTCTCGATGCTATGCGCTTTTCTTTCGCAATGTACAGAATATTCAAATCACCGAGTTTTCTTTTTTGCTTGGACTTCACGTTGAAACTCTGCCAAAGCCCAACCCAAACAACCACCCAGCAAACTGATTGGTAATGCTTCAGAGAAGCCAAATTGTAAAATCAGCAATGCGAGCAAGAAAAAAATCAAGCTAAAAATAAAAATATAGATGAGTCGTCGCATCGTCTAATACAGCCCAAATTTATTGTCAAAAACTGAATCCATCTATTCAGCTTAGGCTGTATGGCACGAGATAAACATTAGGCTTTTGTCTTACTTTTCGGGCTTTTTAACTAGACTTTAGGCTTATTTCAAAAAGCCATTTTGCGCTAAAAAATCCATGCTAATATTTGATGTATCAGTCTGCTCAGCTGCCTTGTCACCCAGCATCAGCCGTTCGATATAACGTGCCAAGACATCAACTTCAAGATTGACTTGCATGCCTTGTTTCCATGAACCAATATTGGTGCGGTCAGCGGTGTGCGGAATCAAATTTAGACTGATCACATTGCCACGCAGATGGTTAATGGTCAGACTAATACCATCTACCGTGACCGAGCCTTTTTCCGCCAAATATTTTGCCAATTCCACAGGTGCAGTCACTTCAAAATACAGTGAGCGTGCATCTTCACGCACGAGGGTAATTTCACCCAGTCCATCGACATGACCACTGACAATATGTCCGCCAAAACGTGTGGTGGGCAGCATGGCTTTTTCCACATTGACAGTCTGTCCCGCTTTCCATTGTCCGAGTGTGGTGCGGTGCAGACTTTCTCTCGACACATCGGCCGCATACCAATCTTCACCAAACTCAATCACGGTCAAGCAAATGCCATTGGTGGCAATTGAATCGCCAAGATGAACATCGGACATATCCAGTTTGGTTTGGATTTTTAAGCGCACATCTCCACCAACGGGCTGTACACTTTGCACTTGTCCAACACTTTCAATGATGCCTGTAAACATAGATTGACCTATTTTTTATTTCATTCTGAATACGTTGTATATGTGGGCGAACTGCTGAATTTAAAGCACATTCAACTCAGCACTATTCAACCTCGAGAATAAATCTACCACAATGCCAATTGCGTGCTGCTGCCTGAGGTATCCACTCCACCGAGTTCAGCAAAATGATGTAATTGCCCCAAAAGCTGTCGTAGCGGTGGACCAGACTTGGCGTGAGTGTCGGTAATCACGATAAACTCAAGCACTCTCGCCCGCTCAGACTGGCGCTGTTTACTGACCCGATAACGCGGCACATCTTGGGTTAGTAGCGTGACCTTGCCACGTGCCAAATTGGCTTGTAATAAGTCCACAGGTGAAATATTACCATCGGTGCTATAACTGGTCAGGATAAAACGTGCATTGATGGTCGCCAATAATTTCTCATAGGCTTCTTGTGCGTATTTTGAGGAATTATAAGCACTTGGACGTTCTTTACGCCATGCCCGATCAATCCCACTTTTAAAGCCCTTGGTATCAGGTGAAGGTAAATCCACTTGATCCCATATGGTCAGTGCATTTAAAACGTGATAATTACTACTATAAGCATGTTGATTGTACGGTGGATCAAGATATGCCACATCGACTTCAAAGCCTGTCATCTGATCGGCAAGATGCTGTGCATCAACGCACCACATTTCCGCTGCTGGACGGCTTGGATCACCGACTTCACAGAATTTATTCGGGGACAGTAGCAATAAAGAATCAATCCGCTCCAAAGCGGTTTTGGTTTTCCCCCCCCAACCATGATGAAAACTTTTAAATACACCACTGGTATTACTGACAAAACTTGCAGAATAAAGAAGTGGTGACAAAAGCGCACTCATTTCCACACTATCAATCGTACCTTGCGCTTGCCATGTGGCAATCTGCTGACGCATGGCATCTAGACGCATACCGTTGCGACGTTTGAAGAACAGGCGATCTCGACTCGGATCGTAGACATCATCATCACGAGGACAAAGATTGTGCGTCACCCACCCTTTCACCGCAGGCAAGCGATTCAGATAATCAATCGCCGCTTGATAGCCACCCAATTGTTTGAACTCAGGTGCTTCCACACAAGATAAAACCGCATGATTTAAGGCGTGACTATAAGGTTCCCAATCGTTGGCGATGACACGATAGCCATTTTGCCGTGCTAGACGTGATACCACACCACTGCCCGCAAAGAAGTCGGCAAAAATCGGCGCAGACTTGCCTTTTTTCGGCTGAAGCGTACCAGTCAGCTCGAGTGCTTCCAAAATCAAATGCAATAAACGCCGCTTATTGCCCAGATAAGGCACCAATTGATGAAATAGATATTCATCCGTGGTACGGGCAGCATGGCGACGTTTGTGATATACAGAAACTTCAGCGGTCATAGCAACAACAAGTCATCAATTAAGGGGGGGAGTAAATTAAATAGGAGTTTTCAAAATTGGTCTTAGACGAAGGCGCACATCTTGTCCAATCTGCTTCACATCAAACAATTCAAAATCAATACTTTGACGCATTTCATCGAATTCAAATTGATTCAAAGCACGCGCCGATTGACCGAGATATTTTGGCGCGATGTATTGAATGAGTTCATCGACCAAGCCATCACGCAGGAAACTGGTCGCCAAAGTCGCACCAGATTCGACCAACACATCATAAATTTGATATTGCGATTTCAAGGTCTGCAATAGTTCAGACAACGATTGGACGGGCAATTGTATCACACCCAACGCTTCAAGTTCTGCTCGATGTGGTGTCATCACCATCACGGTGTTTGGCTGATTGAGTAATTGTGCCGTCAGTGGCAGGCGACCTTGTCGATCTAACACTACACGATAGGGCTGGACCACTTGCGCTAAGTCAATATTTTCGCTTGTCTCAGTGTCCATCAATTGACGTACATTGAGCTGTGCATCATCAGCAAGAATGGTGTCTACACCCGTGATCACTGCACCGCTGATCGCCCGCCAATGCTGTACATCCTGCCGAGCATCTTCACCTGTGATCCATTTCGACTCACCTGATGCCATGGCGGTTCGCCCATCTAGACTGGCTGCAACTTTCAATCGCACATACGGCAAGCCACCCGACATGACTTTCATAAACCCTTGATTGAGTGCTAAAGACTCTTTTTCTAAAATACCGACACTGGTTTCAATCCCAGCATTTTCTAAAATCTGTTGTCCTTTGCCTGCCACCAGTGGATTTGGGTCAAGCGTGGCAATCACCACACGGGCAATTTTGGCTTTGACCAGCGCTTCAGCACACGGCGGTGTCCGTCCATAATGCGCACACGGTTCTAAAGTCACATAAGCTGTTGCACCATTTGCATATTCGCCAGCTTGTGCCAAAGCAAACACTTCGGCATGCGAGCCACCGACTGGTGCAGTTGCCCCACGACCAATGATCTGACCATCTTTGACAATGACACAGCCCACCGCAGGATTTGGGCGAGTGCGATATTGCGCTGATCGTGCAAGGTTTAAGGCTTCAAGCATCCAAGATGCATCTTGACTTTGAGTGATATCATCTTGCATGTGGAGTTACTCTATCAATTTTGGGCAACACAGGAAAACAATCACAGCTCACTATCTTTACGCAATTGCATCATCTCAATCTGCTCACGAAACGCATCTAAATTTTGGAAGTCGTGATAGACCGAAGCAAAACGCACATACGCCACATGATCCAATTCGAAGATGGCTTGCATGGCGATCTCACCAATCGTCAACGATTTGACATCACGTTCACCGAGACGACGAATCTGCTGTTGAATATTGGAGAGTGTTTCTTCAATTTGCTCTTGGGTCACTGGGCGTTTTTGCAGGGCGTGCATTAAAGATCGACGCAATTTTTGCTCATCAAAAGGTTCATTTTTGCCATTCGACTTGATCACACGAGGCATCACCACTTCGTAGCTTTCAAACGTGGTAAATCGCTCGCCACATCGGATACATTCCCGACGCCGACGAATCTGCGCACCTTGCGCTGCTAGGCGTGAATCGATGACTTTACTGTCTGCGGCATCACAAAATGGACAATGCATAAGCTTAAAATTATTTTGAAGATTGCTTGCAGTGTAGCAAATTTTGGCGACTGACAGCTAGGTCAATCGCCAATGCGTGTGCGTATCGCTTTTAATTGAAATACATCAAACAAATTATTGTATTTCAAAACTCAATGTCGAGACGATATAACGGCTCTTATACGCTTTATCCTGATATTTACCGTCCTCTTCAACTGCCTTTCCTGCTTCAATCACATACAAGCCTGTCCACGGCGTTTCTACGCTAAATTGCCCTTGGTCATTGGTATAATAGGTTTTCGACCAACGATTTGGTGCAAAGACAACAACTTCTTGACCAGATAATGGCTTGCCATCGTAAATCACGGTGAATTGTTTTGAATTTGCCTCTGTTGGAACGATCTCCATTTCCATCGTTGCTTTGCTATTTTGAAGTCCAGTCTTTGCTAAAAAGTTAATCAGCGTCTCGTCATAGAGCATATCTTGACTGACACGGACATCCTGCTCACCTGTAGTCGCATAAATCAAATGATCTGTTTCAACTTTTGCTGAGTATTCTTTGTCGCCTTGTTGAGCTTTTGCAGTGTTAAAGGTTTTCAGTGCGCCCGTTTGGTTTTCTAATTCTCTTGCGCTAAATTCGCCATAATATGCAAGGGTATGGTTGTTTTCTGCAGGTACTAACCACAACATATGTGCCGAGGCATTCAGGCTAAGTAATAGCGACGTGGCGAATACGCCGATTTTCAATTGTTTCATATTGATTCTCTATACAAGATGAAAAGTTAATTGACCACAAGATTATCATATAATATTGATAATCATTCACAATAATTGCAAAAAAATTAAAGGCGCATTTTCATGCACCCTAAATTCCGCTTAAATCTTCAATTTGATCAGACTGTTAAAGTATTTACTTTGTTTAAGTCTGTGTATTTAAAACTTGCTTGATAGCTTACTTGCAAAGCGTGAAACGGTTTGATAGCCGGTCGGCAATACACGCTGTAAACCATCAAGGATTTTTGCATCATTACCGATCAATACACGTGGCTTATTGGCTTTCACTGCATTTAAGATAGTTTGTGCTGCCACTTCTGGTGGGCAACGTAGTAGCTTATCAAACGCTTTTGCAGATTTCTCAGGATCCATACCGATCGATTTCAAACTACCATTCATCCGTGCTGCTTTGGCAATATTTGTGCGAATGCCACCTGGATGCACACAGGTCGCACTGACCCCCGCATTTTGCATATCAAGCTCTTGGCGAAGTGATTCGGTGAAGCCACGCACGGCAAATTTAGTAGCGTTATACGCAGATTGCGTCGGCTGTGCAATGATGCCGAACAGGCTAGATATATTAATGATGTGACCGTCTTTACTGGATTTCAGATGTGGTAAGAATGCCTTTGTACCGTACACCACTCCCCAGAAGTTGATATTGACAATCCATTCAAGCTCTTCATAGCTCGCACCTTCGACCGTCGAACCGAGTGCCACCCCTGCATTATTAAAGATCAAATTCACAGAACCATGATTTTGAACAGTTTCTTCCGCCCATGTATAGACTTCTTCACGATTCGCAACGTCGACATGCTTTGATGTAATGCGCACGCCATATTGTTTCGCCTGCTCAACAGTTTCTGCCAATCCTTGATCATTCACATCACTCAGTGATAAATGACAGCCTTGTTTTGCTAATAAGATTGCCAATTGCTGACCAATACCCGAACCTGCACCTGTAATGGCTGCGACTTTATTTTGAAAATTTTTCATTGCGAATCCTATTCCTTGATCTGCTGAGGATCATTTTACTTTGATCTTTTTGACCGATACTCTGCACTATAATTTTGACAATTTGCATTGTCAATGTATTATTTAATCGATTGTGTATAATACAATGTCAATTTTTATTGATGATTCACTTTTTAGTTAAGGCAGTCCATGACGTCTAAAGCATTAAAACAACTAACGCCGACTTCAGATTCGTTGGATCAAAAGCAACTCGAAACAACTCTCGGGCAATCTGCTACACCTGATGAAAGTAAACCCACAGGTAAAGACAACGCAAACAATAGCAATAAAAAAACTACGCCTTCTCGCCAATTCAAAGGAATGTCCTTAGAACAGCGCCAAAATATGCGCCGTGAAAAGCTGATCGAAGCAGGGCTTCAAGCCTACGGTACACATGGATTTTTCTCGGTCACTGTGAAAGATATTTGTAAAGAAGCCAAGCTGACGGAGCGCTATTTTTATGAATCGTTTAAACGCAGTGAAGAACTGTTTAAAGTGGTTTATCTCAAGCTGATCGATGATCTACAACTCAAGATCGTTGAAGCCGTAATGCAACATTCTCCCGATCTCAAACAGATGATCACTGCGGGATTAAGTGCATTATTGAACAATTTGCGTGATGATCCACGAACCGCACGGATTTTATTTGTCGATGCGGTACTGGTGCATGAGTTGCACGGTGACACTATTCATGAGTCGCACACTCGTTTTGATCAAACCATTTTTAACTTTTTAAATATTGTGTTCCCTGATCAACAAGAAAATAAATCACAAATTTCATTGATTGCTTCGGGTTTGAATGGCTATGTGGTTCATATTGCGATGCGTTGGGTGTTGAGTAATTTCAAACAGCCTTTTGAGCAAGTTTTAGAAGCATGTAGCTTGGCTTATCTTGGCATTTACCAACAATTTAACCATTTGCATCCGACCACAAGCGAATCTTGACTCAGTTAGTCTGAATTAAAACTTAATTAAAATCATGATCATGAATTGTTTCATTACAATTTTGTGTAAATTTTCTGTATAAATTTTCATCATTGCAATAATATTGTCATATTCTCGTTTTGTAATATACCTGTCATAAACAATACGGCTAATGGTTGAATTTTCATCATTTCAAGCGTCTTAGCCCAAAATATAAAATAGGTTGATATTGTGAAAGATGAATATATTCTCATCGTCGATGATGAGCTTCCAATCCGTGAAATGATCCATACCTCGTTGGATATGGCAGGTTATCAATGCCAACAAGCCGGTGATGCACAGCGTGCTCATCAGATGATCGTCGATCAACGTCCCGCCCTGATTCTATTGGATTGGATGTTGCCCAATGGCGTCAGTGGTATTGATCTATGTCGCCGTCTAAAACGTGACGAAAGTCTTTCTGAAATCCCTGTGATTATGCTCACCGCACGTGGCGAAGAAGACCACAAAGTGCAAGGCTTAGATGCAGGTGCAGATGATTATATGACCAAACCATTCTCCACTCGAGAATTGGTGTCACGGATCAAAGCCGTGTTGCGTCGTTCAAATGCGCTAAAAGGCGAAAAAAGCATTGACGTCAATGGATTATTGCTTGATCCTGTCAGCCAACGTGTGAGCTTTGAAGGCACCAGTCTTGAGATGGGACCGACTGAATACCGTTTATTGGCATTCTTTATGACCCACCCAGAGCGTGCGTATACTCGTGCACAGTTACTCGATCAAGTGTGGGGCGGTAATGTCTATATCGAAGACCGTACCATTGATGTACATATTCGCCGTTTGCGCAAAGTGCTTGAGCCTTTCGCCGCAGATCGCTATGTACAAACTGTTCGAGGCACAGGCTACCGTTTTTCGACCCGAACTGATATTGCCGTAGGCTAATAACTGCATGAGCGATTCTTCATTTTTGCCAGATGACATCCACGATGAACCGAGCAGTGAACAATATAGTGCCTTAAAAAACTACATCTCCGAAGACATCCGCAGACTGATCTTGATTCTCATCATTTCAGGGCTGATCGGACTCGGGATTGGGCACTTTATTTTGTTCATCGCTCTAGGCTTAATGTTTTTTTTCGCTCTACAATTTCGCTCGCTGTATTTGGTCAATCAATGGATTAGTCAACACTCCAACGAACCACCACCTGAACTTTCAGGGATTTGGGGTGCGCTGTTATTCAACGTCTATCGCGCTCAGCGCCGTGAACGCACGCTCCAGGCGGAAATGGTTGGGCTGATCGATCGTGCCCAATCCTCATTGATGGCACTTGAAGAAGCCGTGGTACTCATTGATGAAGAGCATTGTCTAGAATGGTGGAATCCAGCTTCCGAGCGTCTACTCGGTTTAAAACTCGGTGATCGTCGCCGTCAAGTGCTCACAATACTGCGCAATCCTGATTTTATTAAGTATTTTAACAATGTTGCAGATCATCCCAATGGTCTGATTTTGCAATCTACTTTCCAAGAAGGACGCTTTATCCAAGTCAAAATCACCCGCTTTGGCTATGAAAGTCGCCTACTTGTTGCTTACGATGTCACGCATATCCGCAAGCTCGAACAGATGCGCAAAGACTTTGTCGATAATATCTCACACGAACTGCGCACTCCGCTCACGGTACTCAGTGGCTATATCGAAACCTTATCTGATAATGACGACATGCCACAGCGTTGGCGCCGTGCCTTTGATCAAATGCACCAACAAGCGCGTCGCATGAATGCACTGGTCAATGACCTACTTCTGCTCTCACGCCTTGAAAATGAATCTTCAAAAAGTAAAAATCAAATCGTCAATATGGCTGAACTGATGAATCAACTCTTTGACGATGCGCAAGGCTACAACACCGAATTTGGGCATTCTGTCCATCTTAATCTCGAAAGTCACAATGACATCATCGGCTCAGATATAGAGCTTGCCAGTGCTTTTGGCAACCTCATCACCAATGCCATCAAATACACCCCGAACAATGGCGATATCACCATTTCTTGGCAAGACCGTGGCGACGTGTCTATCTTCTCAGTGCAAGATACAGGGATCGGTATTAGTCCAGAGCATATTCCACGTTTGACTGAACGCTTCTACCGTGTCGATAGTGGTCGCAGTCGTGAAACAGGTGGTACAGGACTTGGTTTAGCCATTGTGAAGCATGTCCTTGCGCAACACGAAGCACATTTGGAAATCGAATCCCAAGAACAAATGGGTTCGACCTTTAAAGCGGTTTTTCCAAAGCATCGACTGCAACCACCTGAGTAATACCACTTTCTCGAAACACTTCGCAATGATCAAATTCAACTTGAAATTGATCTTTTTGCCCTCATCTCCAAAAAAATTCACTTTTTAAACGCATCTTATTTATAGCATTGAATTTGAAAACACTGAGAAGATTATGAATTACCGCTGTCCAAAATGCCAAAGTACCAAGATCATGCCTGTGGCATCCGCTTCAGGACCTCGCCCAAATATCCCAAAAAGTTTGCTGGTTCTTGTGCCTAGCATTTTACTTTTAGTGATTTTGGTATTGATTAGTATCGTATTTTTGGTGATTGGCAAAGATGCAGGGACAGTGTTGCAAAGTGCGACCATCATTGTTTTTCTTATCTGCTTGGTGTCAGGATTTTTGTTTTGGCGAGTCTTGCCTGATTTTAAAATCACCATGCAAAACTTTATGCAAGATCAAAAGCAGTGGAAATGCCGTCAATGTAATAACGAATGGCAAAACTAAATGTTTAAATGATTTTTCGCACTAAAATTGTGGATAGCTGATTGTGTGAATATGCTGTGGATAATCAGATAGTTATCCACAGCTTCTTATGAGTGTTCCACAATCGTCCGAAAGGTCAGATTAATCCGTGCATCTGTGACTTTCTTGGTTGGTGGTAAGCGGTGAAGCCAATGACTTTGTGTGGTGTCTTTCATGATCAACAAACTGCCGTGCGCCAATAGCAATTCTACTTTTTCTTTTGTCATTTTATGCTTAAAGCAAAATTTTCGTTCTGCGCCGAGAGTGAGTGAAGCGATTGCACCATTTTTCTTGAGATCAGTTTCGCCATCGCTGTGCCACGCCATGCCTTCTTCGCCTGTGTGGTACAGGTTCAATAAACAGGAATTAAAGGTTTCACCTGTGATGGCTTCGATCCGTTGCTTCAATGCCAACAATTCCTCTGTCCACGCCAAGGCATAGCGATTCACACCTGAATAGGTATATTCAAAAGCGTAATCGCCGTACCATGCCACTTTGCGCTTGGTGATCAGCCGTTTGCCGTAGATCACCGCCTCATCATGTTTCCATTCGATCTGATTGAATAAACACTGGAAGTAATGGTCTGCTTCGGTTTCAGACATGATTTTACCAAAATACATCACCGTGCCGTCATAAGGCAGGTGATTCTTAGTAGAATCAAGAACATCATCAAACAATGTCATGTTGTTCATGGTATAACTCCATGTTGAGCGAAGCAAAGTATGCCAAAAAAAGCCCACAAAAAAGTGGGCGTGATGTTTCAAACATGAACTAGGATAGTTTAACAGAGATACAATTCATTGAAATACTTCATAAAAAATTTTAATTTTCGGATAAGGTGTATTATGTTAATTTTAGAAAAGGCTCTAGACTAGCAGAGTGATTATGCTAGTCTAGAGCCATATAATTAACATTATTGAAGTATTTTACATGGCAATTTTTCGACATTCTTCTGCACACTGACGGCAAGCCTCAGCAC
>LUOR01000014.1 GCA_001626925.1 Moraxellaceae bacterium REDSEA-S32_B1 | reverse complement strand
GCGGTTGTTCAGGTGGCCTCGCAAAAGGATCAAAATGCGACGGCATAAAACGATCAATGGTTGGCGATTGTTGATCAATTCGATTTTGAAACAGTGCAGGATTTTTGATTAAATCATTTTGTCGTTGTGCGATTTCATATTGTTTCAACAACCACATGGTGGCAAAACGATGTTTGTGCTCTTCGCTAATGTCAGGGTCTAATCGGGTCAAACTATTGTCAATCGCTTCCGTCCAACTGCCGTAGACTTGATAGATTTCTGCCAAATTATTATTGAGATGATCAAGCTTTTGCATCTCGACTTGCGTGACGTAGCGTGAAAAGTTTTTTTGCATGGTCCATTGCGACACGAACAAGCTGACTGTAGTAATTAACAATACAGTCAATAAAACCGCTAAAAATAACTTCAGTGCAATCGTGACACGCCACTTCGGCATAGTTTTGTCCTTTTTAAAATTTTCGACCGCAAATTTAAACGCTTAAAAATCTCTTCATAATCTGTATTGTAACCAACATCTTATTCAAACGCTCTCCATTGTTTCTACATCATGTTTGTTTAATCTTTGCATATTCTAAAATGCATAAGAATGCTTTAGATCACACACTTTTATGCGCGTTTATTATTAAGGATACCTATCATGAATACTTTAAAAATCGCAGTTGCAAGTTTGGGTTTGGTTTCAATCGTTGGACTTGCAGCATGTCAAAGCCAACCAAAACTTACCGATCACCCTGACCGCAAAGAAATGCATGGTGACCACAAGCAACACTTTGATAAAGGTCATAAAAAAGACGGGCATCGTTTTGATAAACGCAAAGCTATGACTGAAGAACAAAAAGCAGCAATGCAAACACGTCGTGCAGAGCGTCAAGCAACCATGGAAGCGCTACAAAAAGCATGTGAAGGTAAAGTTGGTCAAACCATCTCAATCAAAGTTGGCGAAAAAACATTTGATGGCACATGCCAAGTTCGTTTCAAACCAACTCGCACGGACAAGACTGTCACTGATCAAAAAGTAGCGCCAGTTGCACCAACTGCACCTGCAAGTAACTAAGTAAAAAGTCGCTTTTTGATACCCCATCTTTCCTATAAAAAAAATAGTGCAGACCTCGATGGTCTGCACTATTTTTTATCACTTTTAATTTTCTGAGAATCTAAGTGATTAAGATGCTTTCACCTTTGAAGTCTTCTCTTCTTTTAAGATTCGAGCATGTTGTAATTTCAAAAAGTCTGCCATCAGCTTGGTTGACCATGCTTCAGGATTGCGCATGCCTTCATAAAACCCGCAATGACTGCCCTTTTTCGTGGTCACCACCATCACATGATCTAACTCGCGCACACGATCTTTATAGGGATCAAAGTTGCGAATGTTACACACAGGATCGTCTTCCGCATTTAAGATCATGAGCGGTACTTTGATCTGCTCAAAGACATGGATCGGATTGATCGCTTGATCATAGTCCGCATAGCTTGTATAACCTGCAAACTCAAAATATGAACGATGTAATTGACTCAATTCTTTTTGTGCGATGAGCTGTTTGAACCCTGCCTTACTTTGCCAAACCGATACATGCGGATGAACAAACGTCTTTAAAACTTTCTTCGCCATATATCGACTATAAAAGCGGTGCAAGTGATCAAAACCTGTTTCCAAGTCATAACCTGGACACAAAGCAAAGGCTGCACGCAGTGGTGATTGTTCACCTTCTTCACCCAAATAACGCACTAACAAACTGGTTCCTGCGGAACTCCCCACGCCGTACAAAGTCGATTGCGGATAACTTGTCTGAATATGTGCAATCTGCTCACGCAAATCCTCAGGTGAACCAAATAGACAAAACTTACCGACTGGCATTGGCAAATTACCATGACCACGACGGACACATAACGCCACACGCCAGCCTGTATAGCGATGCAAATCTTTGACCAATTCACGCATCGAATCTGGTGAACCTGTAATGGTGTGCATCATCACAATCGTCGGCGTATCCGCAGGCAAATGTTTGCCGTACCATGCAATCGCCGTCACACCACCATCTTGCATGGTGAGCTGTTCGATCTGATCGTATTCCAATTGCACATTGTTTTTACGAATCATATCAAAATACAATAGATGCGCATGGGTATTGCTAAGCCACGGTGTCGGACGATATGGCACGGTAAGCTGAGGTAACTCATGCTCAATCTGTTGAAATGCACCTAACTTTGAATAGTAAAGTGTTGGTATTTCTGCACCTGACCAGCGCTCCACTTGACTCGATAGTTTCGGTAAAATCTGAGTTGTTTTAGCTGATAAAGCAATGCATGGCTGAAATGCCAACAGACCCTATTGCGGTTGGAACAATTTAATTCGTTCACCCATTTGTGCAGCCAATGCCCCAAGCCCACGTTTTGGTCGAATCATCACTTCAAACTCAACAATCTGCCCTTGATCATTGAAACGAATCATATCAATGCCTTTTAGCTTTGCTTCGCAGACATTGGCAGAAAACTCAAGCACCACATTGTGACCATCTTCACTGATAAATTCACGGTGATAAGTAAAATTTTCAAACACTTGAATCACATTTTGTAAAATAAAACTCACTACCGCCTTACCGGGATAAGGATTGAATGCCACAGGTGAGTAAAACACCACATCTTCTGCAAGTAGCTCATCTAGTAGCGACATTTCACGAGTGTCTATCATACGGTGCCATGTCTGTAATGCTTGGGTGGTTGATGCGAGTGCGTTCATTTTCAAACTCCTTTGAGAATTGTTCTATACAGCGTTTCTATGCCGCAGATATACCGTGATTTACAATCATGAATGATCAATTTCTAAACACACTATAATAAAAAATACAAATCTATGCAATTTATTGCATAATTAAGAATATGTCGCCACAGTCATACGATAAAACACTATATATTGATGTAACTTGCATTCTAAAAAGTATTACAAGACATGTTTTTGCTATCTATCTTGCTTATTTTTCTTTAAATTAATGGCAATTATTTTGTTGATCTGAAAATGTTTGACTTCGAAGTCATAAGGATATGCCTTGAAACCCTTGTGCAGTCGCGTCATATATAGCACGATTGAGATACTTTTAAGATCCTGCGTTTTTTAAATCTGCGCAATGAGGCAACGGTTTGATCTACGCACTGAAATCGCCTGTTCAATACAAATTTTTTAATAAAATCTGGTTAAACCAGTATTGAGGAACACACACATGCCACAATACAAAGCGCCCTTACGTGATATGCAATTTGTTTTGCATGAATTATTAAACGCTAGTGATCACTACGCAAAACTTCCTGCATACGCAGAAACAGTAAGCCGTGAATTGGTTGATCAATATTTAGAAACTGCTGCTGATTTCTGTGAAAACGAACTTGCACCATTGAATCAAATTGGCGACCGTGAAGGTTGTACTTGGAATGATGGTGTTGTAACGACTCCAACTGGCTTTAAAGAAGCGTATCAAAAATATATCGAGCTTGGCTTCCCATCTCTTGCTGCTGAAGAGCAATACGGCGGTCAAGGCTTGCCTGTTTCTCTTGGTAACGTGATCTCTGAAATGGTGGGTACGTCGAACTGGGCTTGGGGTATGTACCCTGGTCTATCGCACGGTGCGGTACGTACTTTAGAACATCACGGTTCTGATGAGCAAAAGAACACCTATCTTCCTAAGCTTGTTTCAGGTGAATGGACTGGTACGATGTGTTTGACAGAATCTCATGCAGGTTCTGACTTGGGTATTATCCGTACTAAAGCTGAACCTCAAGCTGACGGTAGCTATGCGATCTCTGGTGAGAAAATCTTTATCTCAGCGGGTGAGCACGACATGGCTGAGAACATTATCCATATCGTTCTTGCACGCCTTCCAGGTGCGCCAAAAGGCACCAAAGGCATTTCACTGTTCATCGTTCCAAAATTCAATGTTAATGCTGATGGTACTGTTGGCGATCGTAACGGCGTGCGTTGTGCTTCGATCGAACACAAAATGGGTATCCACGGTAACGCAACTTGCGTGCTCAACTTTGATCAAGCAAAAGGTTATTTGATTGGACCTGAGAACCGTGGTCTAAACTGCATGTTCATGTTCATGAACACTGCACGTATCGGTACTGCTGTACAAGGTCTTTCTGCTTCTGAAGGTTCATTCCAAGGTTCTGTGACTTATGCACGTGACCGTTTGGCAATGCGTTCACTTTCTGGTCCTAAAGCACCTGAGAAAGAAGCTGATCCAATCATCGTTCACCCTGCTGTACGTAACATGCTATTAACGCAAAAATCATTTGCTGAAGCGGGTCGTGCACTTATTTACTTCTTGTCTTTGCATGCAGATATCGTTGAGCAAGGCGCAACTGAAGAAGAGCGTAAATACTCTGACAACATCTTGTCATTCTTGACACCAATTGCAAAAGCGTTCTTGACTGAAACCGGTTCAGAATCTGCGAAGCACGGCGTACAAGTATTCGGTGGTCACGGCTTCATCGCTGAACACGGTATGGAACAGATCGTTCGTGATACACGTATTGCGTGTCTCTACGAAGGTACAACTGAGATCCAAGCACTTGACTTGTTAGGTCGTAAAGTATTGCAAACTCAAGGTGCAATGCTGAAAGATTTCACTAAGATCATTCACAAGTTCTGTGAAGCAAACAAAGACAATGCAGATTTGAAAGAATTTGTAGAGCCACTTGCTGCACTCAACAAAGAATGGGGCGAGATCACCATGCAGATCGGTATGAAAGCAATGCAAAGTCCTGACGAAGTTGGTGCTGCTGCAGTTGACTACTTGTACTATGCGGGTTATGTGACATTGGCTTATTTCTGGGCTGATATGGCACGTCTTGCACAGCAAAAATTGGCTGAAGGATCAACTGAAACTGCATTCTACAATGCAAAAGTGACCACTGCTCGCTTCTATTTCAGCAAAATCTTGCCACGTACTAAGTCGCACGTTGCAGTGATGGCATCTGGTAATGCACCACTTGCTGCATTGGCTGCGGATGACTTCATTATCTAAGATGATAATGTTACGATTTCTGATTTGATACTTCGTCAAATCTTGAAATAAAAAGTGTAAAAAGGCTGACTGATGTGTCAGCCTTTTTATTGTCTGATCGCTTATAATTCTGTTGTTCAAATTTTTATGGTTCAACTGATAGTCGACACAACCATGTATCAGACTATAGTCGAAGAAATTAATTTCTGATACAAGGCAACCGAGTGAAGGTGTACAAGTAGTACTGCGAGCGAGGTTAACGCTGTAGCAGGATTTAAGTTCTCTGACTATATTTAGACATTCAAAATAGGTAACTCAATATGCCAGTTTATAATGCGCCACTTACGGATATGCGCTTTATCCTTAACGATGTTTTCAATGCCGATCAATTCTGGCAAGCCAATGAAAAATTAGCGCACGTTGACTCAGCAACAGCTGAAGCCATCTTAGAAGAAATGGCAAAGTTTGCTCAAGGTGTCACCCTGCCACTCAACCGTACAGGTGATGAGGAAGGCGCACGTTGGGAAAATGGTGACGTGTTCACGCCTACAGGATTCAAAGATGCTTTCCGTCAATATGCAGAAGGCGGTTGGATCGGTCTAGGTGCAGATGAAGAATGGGGCGGTCAAGCAATGCCAAAAATGCTGACTGTACTTGCAGATGAGATGCTGTTTGCCACCAACCCATCATTCCTGTTGTATCCACTACTTTCTGTCGGTGCTGGTATGGCACTCAGTAGCTATGCCTCTCAAGAACAAAAAGAAACGTATTTGCCAAAAATCTATTCAGGTGAATGGTCAGGTACGATGTGCTTGACTGAGCCACATGCAGGTACAGACTTAGGTATCATCAAAACCAAAGCTGAGCCAAATGATGACGGCTCATACAACATCACAGGGACTAAAATCTTTATCACTGGTGGCGATCATGACTTGGCGGAAAACATTATCCACCTTGTACTTGCAAAAACACCTGATGCACCTGCTGGCTCACGTGGTATTTCACTGTTCATCGTTCCAAAATTCATGGTCAATGAAGATGGTTCGATAGGCGGACGCAATGCGGTCGGTCCTGGCTCAATCGAACACAAAATGGGTATCAAAGCATCTGCAACATGTGTCATGAACTTTGACGGTGCAAAAGGCTTCCTCGTTGGTAAAGAAAACGAAGGTCTTGCAGCCATGTTTGTCATGATGAACTACGAACGCCTATCAATGGGTATTCAAGGAATTGGTGCATCTGAGTTTGCTTATCAAAATGCTGCACAATACGCAACTGATCGTATTCAAGGTCGTAGTGCAACTGGTGCGAAATCACCTGATAAAGCAGCTGACAGTATCTTGGTTCATGGTGATGTTCGTCGTATGTTACTCAATGTGCGTGCAAACAACGAAGCTTCTCGTGCTTTCGCTGTGTACGTCGGTCAACAACTTGATATTACCAAGTTCTCAACTGATGCAGCAGCTGTGAAAAAAGCCAACGACCGTGTTGCGCTGTTGACACCTATTGCAAAAGCGTATTTGACTGACACAGCATTCCAAGCGACTTTAGATGCGCAAATGGTGTTCGGTGGTCATGGTTATATACGCGAATGGGGCATGGAACAATGTATCCGTGACTTACGTATTTCACAAATCTACGAAGGCACCAACGGCGTGCAATCACAAGATTTGATCGGTCGTAAAACCATTAAGTGTGGTGGTGCATTCATCGCTGAATATATCGCTGAAATCCGTGACGAAGTGAATCAATTAGGTTCAGACTTGAACTTTATCAAAGATGCAACACTTGATGCGGCAACCGAAGTTGAGTCGATCACGCAGTACATCCTTGAGCAGTCTAAAGAAAGTGCTGATTACTCAAATGGTGTTGCGGTAGATTATCTGCATGCAGTGGGTCTACTCAGCTTTAGCTATATGTTTGCAAAAATTGCCAATGCTGCAAGCCAAAAAGACGGCGAATTCTTTGCCAATAAAGTACAACTTGCAAGCTACTTCGTTGCACGCATCATGCCTGATTTGAAAGCACGTTTAGATCGTATCCAATCGAATACAGACTTGCTCATGGGCTTTGATGAAGATTACTTTACCAATCAGTCTTAATTGACTTCATCGACAAATACCTCAATGTAAAAAACCTGCTTTCAAGCAGGTTTTTTATTTTTGGGACAGTATTTCATTCACTCTAAATGCATTAAGAGCCCAAAAGCACACTGGCAATCACACCAGTCACTACAGAAATCAATAAATACTCACCATCGACTTCGACCCAACGATGATCTCTTGGTGGTTTAGACAGTTTGCGTTTTTCCCAGTCATTCACATAATAGCGACTATCACGATAACGATCGTCTAAACGATCACCACGATGATAGCGTGCATGTTTCTTGTCATGCTTGCTAGCTTTTTTGTAATCTTTATGACTATGACTGTGACCATGATTTTTGTCATAGCCCCACGCAGGTGCATGTGATGGCGGTGCTGCCAATGCCACACTCGAACCTGCAAGCATCGTTAAACTCAAAACAAATGCACGGATTGGCTTCTTCATGATTATTCTCCTTTTGGAATGGTTTTAATATAAGCTGAAAACATCAAACAAATGTGGATGTTGGTTAAGTTCATGCTTTAAAATGTTAAACTGTGTAGCATCAATTATTTATTCATATCGAGATCTTCATTGGACTTTGAACGCATTACCGATTTTCTAAAACGTATTCCAAGTATCGGCACAGATGGATTGATCGCACATGGTGCAGATAGTGAGTATGCGTGGTGGATCAAATTTAAAATTGATGTAGAACATCCCCTAGCTTGGCAGACTGTGCAAGAGCTTGGGCATGTCTTGAATTATCTTTCGACCAATGAACGCTTGCCGACACAGTTTTTACCTGTCTCACCGCCACCGTATATGAATGGAGAAGCGAAAGAATTTCTTGCTTGGGTGATTCAGTGTAATCATGCCGAGTTTTCACCTGATGTGGTTTGTGAATGGCTTGAAGGTCGCCTGCCAAATCCTGTCGAAGATTTGGAAAAATGGAAAATTGAAACGGATATTCAAAAGTTAGATCAAATGATTGGAAAATAATTTAACGATGTGGTTGAAGTAGCTTTCTTAAATATTAGATTAATGTGCCTATTGCGCTTTAGAAAGCTTTTTCAACACTTCAGCTACAGCCACCATCGCAAAGCTAGTAGTCACCACCACCGCAGAACCATAACCACCGCAACGCAATCCTGCACTTGTATCAATATCACAGGCATCGACATTAGAAAAAGGATTATCCACCGAATACACGCAAGTAATGCCAAATTTTTCTTTTGGTTTTTTACAGATGCCTTTACTTCGAAGTTGTGTACGCAGTTTGGCAAGCATCGGGTCTTGTTCGGTTTTGGATAAATCCGCCACACGAATTTTCAGCGGATCCAACTTGCCGCCTGCCCCACCCGATACAATCAGTGGAATCTTGTTAAAGCGACAATGTAGCATCAGCGCCAGTTTAGCTTTGACATCATCAATGCAGTCTAAGACTACATCAGGACGACTTGCCAATAGCTCGGTGACGTTATCAGGCGTGAGAAAGTCATCAATGAGTTCAATCTGTATCTGCGGATTAATCTCTCGGCAACGCTGTGCCATCACGTCAATCTTGGCATGTCCAAATGTAGAGCTGAGCGCAGGTAATTGACGGTTGACATTCGATGCGACGATCACATCCATATCAATCAAAGTCAGTTTGCCGACGCCTGAACGAGCCAATGCTTCCACCGCCCACGAGCCGACACCACCAATACCAATGACCATCACATGACTGTTTTCAAAAGTCTGAAAACTCGACTCGCCATAGATTTTATTGGCACCTGCAAAACGGCGATCATAATCAGTTGGCTGTGATGAAGATTGATGGGAATCGTTTGGATTGTCTAGGCTTGAATTTTTTGAGCTTGGCAATGTGTCAGACATAGGTAGAGTTTAAAGTTAGGCATTAAAACATAAAGTTTCATTATACGTGAAAGCTGTGTTGAAAAGCAGTGTGGTGAATCTTTAGCAGTTTTTAAAATATGTTTTGTTTAATTCTTTTCTCAACTTTTAGGGTTTTGATAAATGCAAACAATCTAAACTATTTTGCCAAAGCTGCGTTGCCAGTTTTGATTTATCCATTTTTAACTGATCTAAACCCAAAGTCTCAGCCAAACCATCTAAGACATAAGGCAGATTGGCAGGTGTATTGCGTGTTCTACGCTCAGTGGAAATCTGACAACACAGTGGCGTCATATCGGGACAGTCTGTTTCTAGCACCAAATCTTCAACCGCTACGCTTCGCACCACGTCTTGCAACCGCTTGGCATTGGGATTGGTGATCTGCCCTGTCACACCTATCTTAAAACCCAATTTCACAAAGGCTTTGGCTTCTTCTACACCACCACTAAACGCATGGGCAATGCCACCATGTTTAAAATGATGCCGTTTTAATATCTTCAAGACATCGCCATGCGACTTACGAATATGCAGTAACACAGGCTTTTCGAACTGTGTCGCTAAATCGAGTTGTGCAGAAAAGTAATCTGTTTGAAGTTGTTTGATCTCATCGGTTTTATGGCGTTTCTCAAAACTGTCTAAACCAATCTCACCAATCGCAACACAAGCATATTGTGTGAGAAAACTTTCTAAATGATCTAAATGTTGTCGCTGATGTTGCTCGATATAGTAAGGATGCAAGCCGGGCGCAAGATAACTTTTGGGCACATCCGATAACTGACCTAAAAATTGATGTGTCGCTAAAAGGTCTGCAAAACGATTCTGCAAAAAACCAATGAGAATCAACGCTTGTACGCCACTTTGATACGCCTGTTCGGCAAGCTGTTGTCGATCAGGGTCAAAGTCTTCCACATCAAAGTGGGTATGCGTATCAAACAGTTGAATCATCTTGATTCTGCCATCACGGCTTTATTTCGATGCCGACTTTTCAGCGTCGCTATTTGCACTATCCGCTTTTTGAGCATCAGCTTTTTCTAGCTCAGCTTTGGCTTGAACTGGTAAATATTGATCTTTAATCACACCTTGTAAGTATTTATACGGAATCACCAAACGTGGTAAACCCACCGCATAAGGACCAATTTCATACTCACCATATTGCAAAATCAATCCTGTCGGACTCAAATAGAAATTATCCGTTGAAGTAAATTTCCAAAGTTCTTGATATTCATCCACATCCATATCAGGTTGAGTCGCCTTAATCCACTGTTCAAAGGCTTGATGCGCTAGATCATTGAATTTCGCACGTTGTCCTTTGACCAAGATTTCATCAAGGCTCAATAAAGTTTCAGATTCTAACTCAAAATTGAAATATTGCTGTGCAGCACTGCCGTGCGCTCCACCAACATAGTTTTCTGCATTGACCACGACCGTTGCAATCGGTCCTTCAGGATTTAAAATTTGTGGTTTCAAAAATAAGGATAATTTTGCCGATGAGCCAAGTTGTTTGACTTCTTGTGCAAGTAACAGGAATTGATCGACATAAGGTTGCAGTTGATCAGGTTGATTCACTGCTTGCGCTTTAGACTGCGCTTTTTGTGTATTGATTTCTTCAATCGACTTGGTATTGTCTTGTTGCTGTGCATTATCCGCTTTAGCATCTGCAACAGGATTTTGAGCATCCGACTTTTTATCTTGGCGTTGTTGATTGCTCACTGTGGTCATGTCAAAACCACGGACTAAATTTTTTACATAATTTAACACATACAAATCCACCGCTTGATCAAGCTTCGGATAATTACTGCTTAAATGTTGAATCGTAATCTCAGGGCACACTTCACCTTCACATTCTGGAAGCTGAATCGGCACATCTCTCACTGTCGCATTGAGTCCGATCTCAGCAGTCGTCTCTTGGGTTTTCTCTACTTCTGGTTCAGGTTTCTTTTGACAAGCACTCACTGCACACGCCATCGCCACACTCAAAGCGATAACTTTTAAATGTTTAAATCGATCCACATTTCTATTCAAATATTGTTGAGATGTGCTTGACATGTCTTTCATAGTCACCCTTAAAATACGTTTACTCTACATGAATGCTTTGATTCAATTTCTAATTAGCATAGCACCAAAGCGGATAATTGCGCGTAAACTATTGTGTTCTAAGGTGCAAAATTGAGCTGTTTCAGTAGCGGTGCTTTGATCCATTGTTGTGATTGTGTTGGATTGAGATAAATTGTGAAATCTTTACCATTGGTGGCTTCACATTCTTCGCAAAGATCATTAAAGCGGTAATAAATCGCCACGCCTTGCTCATCGAAAAACCAATCTTGATTTGCCCAATAGATTTTTGTCGGTAATTTTGCTTGATCTTCGTCGCTCAGATTGGTTGATACTTCTTTTCGCCACGCTTCATATTGCGCTTGGACAAAGTGTGTAAAGCTGACACGACTATTCTCATTAATCGCATCATATAAACGCCAAGACCTTTTCGCCTTACGATCGACCACATAAAAATACTGCTGTTCAGGCACAGCCTCATCACCAAGCTGATAACTAGTGCTAATGATCAGCAACGCCATTTCGCCCTGTTGCATGGCAACTCGTGGCTTAATATACATCGACCATGCTTGCGGTTTTGCATGTTTATTTTCAGCTAGCTGTGTTTCACGCCACGCATCGGAACGCTGTACAAATTCATTGACTGCACGTTGTAAGCTGAGCTTCTGTGAAATACCCACCTGCTGACGAATCAAATCTGCACTTTGCTGTTTGACAAAATCATTAAACCATTGATCTTTACTTTTAAAACCAAAGACTTCGACATCAATACAATATTCATCTTCACAAAAAGGCAAGGCATAATCCGCAATCACTGGCATTGCAATCAGATTTTCATAGCCTTGCTTTTTGACTTGTTCCGTTTCGACTTGTTCTTGCTGTTGTTCTTCGCTTGGTTTTGAACATCCGCTGAGAGTAGCCACCAATACCATAGTTAAAGCAGTTAAATGAATCGCTTTAAGCAATGAAATTCGCATTCTGCAAATTCCCCTTTGACCCCAATTTTCAAACACGATAGCGCCAAACTTAATTTCAAAAATTTAATATCACATCTTCAAAAGGCGACTTCGCCTCAAGCTGTATTTATATCAATAAAGGAGTGCCATTAGACAATCCTATATTGTGAATTTTTTTGTTGCATAAAACAGCTTAGCGCAACACGATATTAATGCTCACGTGTGGCACTAAACTGAATATCAGGATAGCGCTCTTGCATCAACTGTAGATTGACACGACTTGGCGCAAGATAAGTCAAATGACCACCACCATCAATCGACAATTGATCATGTGCTTTCTTCTTAAATTCATTGAACTTTTTATCATCATCACAGTGTACCCAGCGAACGGTATTGATATTCACAGGCTCATAAACACAATCGACTTTGTATTCTTCTTTCAAACGATATGCCACCACATCGAACTGAAGTACACCGACCGCACCGACAATCAAATCATTGCTGTTTTGTGGCATAAAAACTTGGGTTGCGCCTTCTTCCGAAAGCTCCTTTAAGCCTTTTTGCAATTGTTTGGATTTCAAGGGATCTTTTAAACGGACACGGCGGAACATCTCAGGTGCAAAATGTGGAATCCCTGTGAAATGCAGATTCTCACCACTGGTAAAGGTATCGCCAATCTGAATGGTACCGTGATTGTGCAGACCAATAATATCACCCGGCCACGCTTCTTCCAGTTGTTCACGTTCACCCGCAAGAAAAGTTAAGGCATCACTAATACGCACGTCTTTACCAATGCGCACATGATTCATTTTTAAGCCTTTTTCATATTTCCCTGAGCAGACACGCATAAAGGCGATACGGTCACGGTGCTTCGGATCCATGTTGGCTTGTATTTTAAAAACAAAACCACTAAAACCTGATTCTGTCGCTTCCACCACACGCTCTTCCGTTGGATGCGCTTTCGGTTCTGGCGCCCATTCTAAGAACGCATCCAAGACATGATCAACGGCAAAGTTACCGAGTGCTGTACCGAATAATACAGGCGTTTGTTTACCCTGTAAAAATAGCTCACGATCCATTGGCTCATTGGCAAGCTGGACTAATTCCAATGATTCTTCAAAAGCAGCAAATGCAAGATCGCCCACTTTTTCACGGATATCGGGATGATCATAACCATCACGCACCTGCCTTATAAATGTACAGCTTGTCTTCAAGTAAGCTATACACCCCTGCAAAATCACGCCCCATACCCAATGGCCAAGTGATCGGCACACATTGGATTTTCAGGACATTTTCAATCTCGTCAAGGAGCTCAAGTGGTTCACGAATTTCACGATCCATCTTGTTGACGAAAGAGATGATCGGCGTATCACGCATCCGACACACTTCCATTAGCTTGATGGTACGCTCCTCAACCCCTTTTGCCCCATCGATTACCATCAAGGCAGAATCCACCGCCGTCAAAGTACGATAGGTATCTTCCGAGAAGTCTTCATGCCCTGGTGTGTCGAGTAAGTTAATCGTATGGTTTTTATATGGAAATTGCATCACCGAGGTGGTGATCGAGATACCACGCTCCTTCTCCATCTCCATCCAATCTGATGTCGCCGAGCGATCAGACTTACGGCTTTTCACCATGCCTGCGACCTGAATGGCTTTACCCCACAACAATAGTTTTTCTGTCATGGTGGTCTTACCCGCATCGGGATGGGAAATGATGGCAAAGGTTCTACGAGCCTTTACTTCTCTGGCTAATTCATCTTTAAACATAAGAAAAATCTACAATATGTACACAGTTATGTACACATTTCTGAATATGTACTAAAACTGAAAAAGTGGGAATTCAAAATTGGCGTAATTGTAGCAGATTTAGAGTTGTATAGGCATAGGTGGAAATCCAGCGGCTTTTTATGAGGAGGGGGAGACACCTAGTTTTATAAGCTCAATTTATCTCTTTGCTTCGGATTTTTCGGCTTGATCCTAGACAAAATAATGGACTGCATTTCCCTCTAAATTCTTAAAATATTTCTGCTCAAAAGCCTCAGGGCTTAACCAACCATTTGCAGAAAGTTAAACCATCTTTATCGATATGTACGCTTTAGCTACTAGTAATTCAACGTAGCGGTATGCTTCGTAAGTGCGTTTCGATGGCTTCAATCACTGACTTTGTAAGGGGTAAATGCGCTTTTTCTTTCGCCCATACCTCATGGAAGCCTGCTGCGGTTTGCTTTGCGGTATCTAACACCAACTTTTCAGGCAACATGGCTTTGGCCGCTAAGTGTGATAGCTCATCCAGCGTGAAATCGCTGAATTTCTTGCTACGGCTAACCTTCAGCGACGCACTATCATCTGGGATATAAGGAATAGTTGAAACAAAGTCATAAGCAGGTGCAATAGACGCTGTGTGCTTATCTTTGTAGATTAAAGACCAATTTTTCAAATGCATATCGGCATTACCAATCAGGGTATTGAACACCAATCTACGTGTAAACTCTGCGATGTCTTCGTCTTGACCTTCGATACCGATAACCTGAGCAATATTGCGCATACTGGCTTTTTTGTATTTATCTTGAGGATAAACGCCAAACACTTGCGCAAAGTCCTCAATGTGCACAGTTTGACCATCTGCACGGTCAAAACGTTTGATTACAAACGCACTGTCACCAAATTTGCCAATGCCATTTGGGATATTAGCAATCCGATTAATAGGCAGTAGCTGCGTTTCTGGCACGTCCATTCCCAACATCCGAGCCAGTTCCATCATTGAATATTCATTTTCTGGCACAGCTTCAAATCGAGACGACGGTAATTTTATAATCCAAGAGCCACCTTGACCGGTTGCGGGGATAGTCAAACCGCCATTTGCCTGCCGCACAGCTGAAAACTTCAATTGCACCCCCGCTAATGAAAAACGCATTGGCCCATCTGTTTTCTTTTCATCTTCCATGTCTTGATGCACATTAGGTGGTAACGCTTCACCATCTGCTGGCTCAACCGTGATTGCGCCAGCTAAATCCTGCCCCAGTACCCACAATAGAAAAAATTCCCGTGCTGGATTAACACCGGCACGCTCTGCCAGGTAATTTCGCATGGTTTCTTCTGGCAAAAGGTTGGAGAAAAACGGGGTTAACTTAGTTTGGGTAGGTTTGAAGCTAGTCAGCAGGCCACCGAGCGAATCTTTAAAGCCAAGCCCTAACACAGGCCGCGATTCGTCATTAATGTACGAATCCATAAAGGAAAAAAGTGTTCTGTCATTGCCCACGTTGGTGATCGTTGCGATCGGTTCACCGTAGAGCAACACGTTGAGCGTAGAGACATGGTTAGTCATCGTCGTCTTCCTCTAACTGATACGCGGGCGACATTGGCTCATCCTCATCGCTGATGCGGTTAATACATTGGCCACTTCGAATGATCGACTTGATGGCAGGTACAGATTTTTTAGGCGCAACCAATAGCTCTAGGTCTAGTACACGGGCAAGTGCAATCAAACTGGATATTCTTAAATCAACACTGCCAGACTCAATTTTCGAAATATGGCTTTGAGGCACACCCGAACGAGCACTTAACTCTCTCTGACTAAACCCCTTTCGTACCCGAGCTTCTCGAAGACTTTCTAGTATCTGCTCTGTTACATAGCTCATTTCGATACGCCCTAATGCATCACTTAAGAATAATTATATACAAAAACATATCACAGCACCTCAAACAACACAAATTAGATTAGCCATTACATATCAAAAGCCATGACATGATATATAATTACATATAAGTGAAGGAGATTTTTGTCATCTACAAAAGAGCGATACTCTCGCGGATAATCGCGAACTGACGCATCAAACTCCCTAAGTACTTTTTTCGCTCAGACCTTATACAGCAAGGGCTACAGAAGAACTCACTCGCCTTCTTTTGAATTTTGGTTTTTTAGAGGCCACCACTTGACTGACTGTTCCACCGACCATCACTTCGCCAATTTCAACTGGTGCTGCATATGAAGGAGCATCACTCATGCGACCACGCATATAAGGATCGAGTGACAAGTAAATGGTTTTTAACAATATCTCACCTTGTTTAAGTTCATTGAGCTCAACTGGCTCAATATGAAGATCGCTGTGTTTTGGCTCACCGACTGGCCGTTGAGCTAAAACGATGCGTTGATTAATAACTGTTTTCACACATATAACTCCATGTTTTATTTAGAAGTATTTCTCTTCACAATCAAAAACTATGATTAAAATTTCTTTACAACCATTGTAGATGAGTTATACTAAAAAATAATACGACTGGTCTATTTTTTACAATAGAGTAAATAATTAATATGAAGCCTACCCCTATTAAGAAGTCTGAAGCGAAGCGTTTACACATTCTTAACACCAGTTCAAACCTGATTTTGCATAAAGGTTTTACCGGTGTAGGATTACAGGAAATTTTACAGAGCTGTGAGATCCCTAAAGGCTCGTTTTATCATTATTTCCAATCTAAGGAAGCTTTCGGCTGTGAATTGGTACAGCATTATGTGGATAATTATCAAGTCCGTTTAAATAATGTATGGCGTAGCGATAAATCCCCTTATCAAAAGCTGATTGAGTATTTTAATTTATGGATAGAAGATCCTGAAACACAGTGTGGTTGGGCGGATAGCTGTTTAATTGTGAAACTTGCCGCAGAAGTTGCCGATCTATCTGAAGATATGCGCTCCATTATGTCCGCTGGCGTCGATGATGTAATCGAACGGATTGCTGCTTTAATTGATTTGGGAAAACAGGATCTGTCTATCCAAGCAGATACTGAGGCCTCGACGTTGGCACAAGTACTTTACCAAATGTGGTTAGGTGCAGCATTACTGAGTAAGTTGCAAAAAGATAAAATACCATTACATCAAGCTTTAAGAGCAACTAAATTTCTATTAAAAAGTGAAGATTCAAATAAAAATACCATTCCTTCCTGTATATAGAAAAATAAAGGAAGGAAAGCTATTCACTCAGGCCCTTCACCATTAAATGAGGGTTATTTTGCTTATTGCGCCAGTTGCTCAGAGTCAGAAGTTTATTCACTGCCAAGCATCACAACAGACACTAGCTACTCTTTATTTTAACAATTGAAGTAATGCTGTAGCGGTTGCAGCAGAAGAGGCTGGATTTTGTCCAGTAACCAGCAAGCCATCTACTTGAACATATACTTGCCAATCATCTACTTTAGAATAATGACCACCGTTTTCTTTAAGCATGTCTTCGACTAAAAATGGTACAATTTCAGTCAAACCTACTGCTTCTTCTTCAGTGTTGGTAAAACCTGTCACGGATTTACCGCTGACCAAAGGCTTGCCATCACTGGTTTTTACATGACGAAGAACACCTGGGGCATGACACACTGCTGCAACAGGTTTGCCAGACTGAATCGCCTGTTCAATCAGAGAAATTGAAATCGGATCTTCTGCTAAATCCCACAATGGGCCATGTCCGCCTGGATAAAACACTGCATCATAATCAGCTACAGAGATTTCGCTAAGTTTATGCGTTTGTGCCAATGCTTGCATTGCAGTTGGATCAGCTTCAAATCGATGAGTGGTTTCAGTTTGTGCTTCTGCTAAATTACTTTTCGGATCTAGTGGTGGCTGCCCACCTTGAGGCGACGCCAGCGTAACTTCAGCATCAGAGTCAATAAAGGTGTAATACGGTGCAGCAAGTTCCTCTAGCCAGAAACCTGTTTTCTTACCAGTATTGCCAAGTTGATCATGTGAGGTTAAAACGATTAAAATTTTCATGTTATTTCTCCGATAATTTTCAGGATTGAGGAGCATTGTTGCATGATCACTTGTCGTGTGGCGTGACCATGACAGATAAGCTTATTTAGATGCTCGCCTCGAGAATTTGGCGACTGATCTCTAATGAAACATTTTTATGTTCGCCTAGCTGTGTCAGATTGTGTGATTTAAGTTGCGTAATGATGATCTCAATATCTGTCTCCCCCAGTCCATAATCGCTAAGACGAGTCGGCAATCCTAGTTGCTCAAAGAAGGCTCGTGTACGAGCAATAGCAGTATCAATACGTTGTTCTTCATCACCTTCGACAATCTGCCAGACACGAGCTGCATACTGTAGTAATTTTTCTCGCTTTTCATGACGACGCACTTGTAGATTGGCCGGCAACACAATGGCCAACGTACGAGCATGATCAATACCATGTAAAGCCGTGAGCTCATGTCCAATCAAATGGGTTGACCAATCTTGTGGTACACCAGCTCCAATTAGCCCATTCAGTGCCATGCTAGCAGCCCACATCAAATTCGCACGTGTGTCATAATCTGCTGAATCGTCTAAGATTTTCGGCCCAATCTCAATCAAAGTTTGCAATAGACCTTCGGCAAAACGATCTTGTACTTGTGCATTCACAGGGTAAGTTAAGTACTGTTCCATGACATGAATAAATGCATCGACCACGCCATTAGCCAACTGGCGCTTCGGCAAGCTAAAAGTTTTATTCGGATCCAGTACGGAAAATTGCGGAAAAACATAGGGGCTGCTAAATGACAATTTGGCTTGGGTCGATTTTCTGGTGACTACCCCACCGCTATTCATTTCTGAACCAGTTGCCGGAAGGGTGAGTACACTCGCAAAAGGCAAAGCTTGGGTAATTTTAGTACCATGGGTTTCTAAAATCTCCCATGTATCCCCTGTATAATTGACTGCTGCTGCAATAAATTTAGTACCATCAATTACCGATCCACCACCGACAGCCATCAAGAAATCAATCTTTTGTTCACGAATCAGCTCTACAGCTTTCATGAGGGTTTCATAACTCGGATTCGGCTCAATTCCGCCAAATTCATGAATTTCTCTTGCACCTAATGCTTCACGCACCTCAGCTAAAGTACCATTCTTACGTGCACTTTCACCACCAAACAACATTAATACTTTTGCTTCTGTAGGCACATAGTCATTGATTTTAGCTATTGTATCGCCACCAAAAATAATGCGGGTCGGATTATAAAAGTTAAAATTCAACATATTTTTATCCTAGGATGATCAGCTAATTGATTTGAAAAACCACCGCTATTCATCAAATAAACTTTAAAAAATTGGACAACACTGCGGCTTTTGACTGCACCATGTGCTAACTATACACAAAAAATAGACCAGTCGTCTATTTTTTTTTAAATTATTTTAGCTTGCCGACTTTAGTGATGGTTAAACACATTCAGGCTTGTTCTATATCACTTTGATTATTGATGTATTTTCACGAGCGATTGTTGGATGGAAGGTATCAACACGTATGACTTCTGACATGGTCGTGAACGCATTGGCTGAAACAGTGAATGGCTCATACAAAATAGCAATGATTAAATATTTTAAAAGCAGATTGGCACGGTTTAGCAGATGTACAAATGCAACGCTAAATCAGATAGATTGGTTCAATATAAAGCATGTAAATAGTTATATTCGTTTATTTACCGTGTTTTGGATATTGCCCCATGTAAATGATGAGATTAAGCCATTAAATAAAGTAAACCAACTTGAATAAAAAGCCTCTGACAAACCTCACAGCGTTAAAGTGCTGCCTTTCATTCAAAATTTCAGGCAGCACACTCATACATTTAAGCGTCGGTTTAAACTGGTAGTTTACTCGCCAAAACATCTACTTTCTCAATAGACGGTGGCTCTGAAAATAGCTCTTGAGGGCGTTCAAAATTCTGTGTCAGTAAATTTGACTAGATTTTAATTATATCATCTAATCGACCTTCAAAGTAAATGGATAATTGAGTAATCGTTTGT
>LUOR01000013.1 GCA_001626925.1 Moraxellaceae bacterium REDSEA-S32_B1 | reverse complement strand
TCAAAATCGATCTTGAAGATGAAATTCAAAAAGCATTATTGGTTACACATGGCGGCGAAGTGCTGCTCAAACGTGGTTAAGGAGAGCTCTCATGGTTGAAACGATTACAATTTTCGTCCTTGCCATCTTCGTAGGTTACTACGTCGTTTGGGGTGTTACGCCTGCTTTGCATACACCGTTGATGGCGGTCACCAATGCCTTGTCATCGATCATTATCGTTGGTGCAATGATTCAAACTGTCGGTCTACCTGCGATCGGTGTTGATGGTACTGTGGCATTTCAAAGTATTAATGCAGTGAGCATCTTGGGTGCGATTGCGGTATTTCTTGCAAGTATTAATATTTTTGGTGGCTTCGCAGTGACTGCACGTATGCTCGAAATGTTTAAACCAAAGCAAAAGAAGAAAGAGGGCTAATCCATGGAATTTATTCGAGAGTATGCGGATTGGTTCTACCTGATTGGTGCCGTCCTATTTATTTTAACTTTGCGTGGTTTGTCGGGTCCTAAGACTGCGATTCAAGGGAATCGCTACGGGATGATCGCAATGGCGATCGCTGTATTGACTACATTCTTTGTTGCAGATAATCCAGTGGTTTGGATGATCGTTGGTGCGATGATTTTGGGTGCGATTGTCGGTATCGCTCGTGCTCGCTCAGTGCCAATGACGCAAATGCCTGAAACTGTGGCATTAATGCACTCATTGGTCGGTTTGGCTGCGGTATTGATTGCCATTGCTGCGATTTTGCATAACAACAAATTGCTTGAAATCGGTGCGGATGCATTGATTGCCAATAACATTAACTTCCATGCGATGAGCAAAGTACATTTGTTTGAATTGTTCGTGGGTTGTTTTGTTGGTGCGATTACCTTTACTGCGTCAGTCTTTGCTTATGGTAAATTGGCGGCGAAGAAATGGGCAAAAACCATTTCAGGTGCATGGGTAAAACCTGTCCAAGCGATTATCTTTATTGCAATGTTGGCATTCGGTTTTTACTTCTTTAGTACAGGCAATATGAATGCATTCTGGGCAATGACTGCATTGGCGTTAGTCTTCGGTTGGGTGTGGATTGCACCAGTCGGTGGCGGTGATATGCCAGTGGTTGTATCGCTATTGAACTCATTCTCTGGTTGGGCAGCAGCAGGTATTGGTTTTACTTTAGAAAACAATATGTTGATTGTTGCAGGTTCACTGGTTGGTTCATCAGGTGCGATTCTGTCTTACATCATGTGTAAAGCAATGAACCGTTCAATCATCAATGTACTCTTTGGTGGTGCAATGGGTGGTGCGGCAGTTGCTTCTGCGGACAAAGGTGAACAAGTTCAACGTAACTATCGTTCAGGTTCAGCAGATGACGCAGGCTTCTTGATGTCGAATGCGGATAGCGTTGTGATCGTACCGGGCTATGGTATGGCGCAAGGTCGTGCACAAAATGCTGTGAAAGAATTGTGTGAAATTCTAAAAGAGCAAGGTGTAAAAGTTCGTTTTGCGATTCACCCTGTAGCAGGTCGTATGCCAGGTCATATGAACGTCTTGCTTGCAGAAGCGGATGTCGCGTATGAAGACATCTTGGAAATGGACGAGATCAACTCGGACTTTCCAGCGACTGATGTGGTACTGGTGATTGGTGCGAACGACGTTGTGAACCCGTCTGCAAAAGATGATCCAAGCTCGCCGATCTACGGTATGCCGATTCTTGAAGCGCACAAAGCACGTACGATTATGGTGATCAAGCGTTCTATGGCGACAGGTTATGCAGGTTTGGACAACGATTTGTTCTATAACGAGAAAACCATGATGATCTTCGGTGATGCCAAGAAAGTTGTCGAAGATATGACTAAATCAATCAATGGTACAGGTCACTAAGGCCATCTGACAGGGTGGCTTTTTTAATGTCTTAAAAATAACTAAAACTCAAATAGTGATAAAAATATACAACTGTAACTTTGATGATTGTTGAAAAAAAATCTGCTCAAAATATATTAAAAAGTGTGAAATAAAACAAGGAAAATAAAAAATATGTACTCCTCTTGACTTTAGAAAAATTAAATGTATTGAGTAATCAGTATGTTGGGCTTGTTTTGGCACTATGTTTGCATTTTGTAAGTCAAGTTTAAAAAATGATGGAATGTTCAATTGTGAAAAATATTGCTTTGCTTTTACTATTTCTCCCTGTTTTTGTGCATGCTGAGAATTCTGCTGAGATTTCGAATGTAGACTTGAAGCTGATGCTCGATAGTGTTTGGGTTGTTCTGTGTGGTGTGCTTGTGTTTTTTATGCAAGCAGGTTTTGCCTTGATTGAAAGCGGTACAGTGCGCAGTAAGAACACGGTCAATGTCTTAATGAAGAACTATATTGATGCCTGTGTGGGAGGTCTAGTTTTTTGGCTCATCGGCTTTGGTTTAATGTTTGGTGCGAATCCAACTGGTTGGGTTGGTTTAAGCCATTTTGCACCAAATAGCTTGGACGGTTGGAGCTGGACGATGCTGTTCTTCCAAATGATGTTTGCAGCAACGGCAACAACCATTGCTAGTGGTGCAATGGCAGAGCGGATTCATTTCATCGGCTATATCGTTTGCACCATATTTGTCAGTGCATTGATTTATCCAATCTTTGGTAGCTGGGCGTGGGGAAGCTTATTTGAAGGTGCAGGTTGGCTCAAGTCGATGGGTTTTATCGACTTTGCAGGCTCAACGGTGGTGCATTCGATCGGTGGTTGGGTGGCATTGGCAGGGGTGATCATTCTTGGACCACGCTTAGGGCGATTTGGTCGTGATGGCAAACCGCATCATATTCCAGGACACAACCTCTCATTGGTGGCGCTTGGTGGCTTTATTTTATGGCTATCTTGGTTTGGATTTAACGCAGGCTCAACCGTCGCAGCAGATGTGAGCATCGGTAAAATCGCACTGAATACGCACCTTGCTGCATGCGCAAGTGCAGTAGCATATATGTTGTTGGCACTAATCCGTGGCAAAGCGATTTTGCTGACCATGACCATTAATGCCTCACTGGGTGGTTTGGTGGCAATTACCGCAGGCTGTGCAACCATGTCACCATTATTTTCAATCATCACAGGTTTGATCGCAGGGGTTGTTGTGACATTTTTACCGATGATTCTTGAGAAGCTAAAAATTGATGATGCTGTCGATGCCTTTACCGTGCATACTGGTTGCGGTATTTGGGGAACGTTGGCGGCAGGTTATTTCCTAGAAACAGATATGTTTAACCTCTCTCAACTTGGTGTGCAAGCAATCGGCGTAGGTGCGGCAGCAGTGTGGGGCTTTGGTACAGCGTTGGTGATGTTTTGGATCATGGACAAAGTGCTTGGTGGACTGCGTGTATCAAAACAGCATGAGCAACGTGGCTTGGATTATACCGAACATGCGGAATTGTCTTATCCAGAATTTCAACAAGATGTGCTTGCAGATTTAGACGAAATCACCAAGCGACATTAATTGTTGAGCACATCGAATTAGGAATTGGAAAAATGGGTTGGACTATGACTTTGGATAATGATCAGCGTAGTATCGTGCAGCGCATACTCGGCAAATATTTGAATGGACAGGCTCTCGATCAGGCGGTGGAATTGTGGCGCTATCAATACAGCAAAAAACCTTTGCAAGAGTTGAACTATTTTGTGTTTGAAATTGCAAATAGTTCGGAGCTGCGTAGTAGTCGAAAGCAGATTGTGCATGATCTTCAAAAGAGTTTACAGCATGGTTTGGAACATGATGTACAGAAAGATTTAAACCCTGAGCAAACACATCAATCTACGCAAGCATTCGAAAGCAAAGTGATATCACCTACCATTGATGTTGCATTTAATCAGGTGGAAGTCGTGAATGTGGCGCATCACAGTGCATTCGATGCACTATTTCAGCAGTTACTTCAATCATTGAAAGGGCAAAGTGAATTGATGGTCGTGCTACAAGAGCATCTGCAAGATAGTCAAATCACAGCGCAATATCAGCATGCGTTTATTCATTATGTGCAAACAGGGGAAAGCTTGGTGGAGCAGTTTTATCTCAAGGACGTATTACGTCAGGTGATTAATACTTTGTATACGGTGATGTGTGATTATTTTGGACCAATGAAATCCGATCGCTATATGGCGCAAGCCGTAGCGCAGATTGATCAGCAGTATCCTGCGGTGATGATTAAGCAATATTTGTAATCAACTTTTCAAGTGATTAGATGTTCAACTTGCTGAAATGAAAAAAGCGACGAACTGATTGAAGTGTCGTCGCTTTTTAATACTAAAAGCGAAATGAACTGCTTAGCTAAACTGTTCTGTCACAGCTTCAGTGCGCCATAGGCTTTCGAGATCGTAAAACTTACGTGTAGTCGGTAACATCACGTGTACCACGACAATGCCAAGATCAATCAAAATCCACTCAGCATCACGTTCGCCTTCAACACCGATCGGGCGGAAGCCAGCTTTTCTAGATTCTTCAGCGACATTATCGGCAAGGGCCTTGACATGACGAGTTGATGTGCCACTCGCAATGACGATGGCATCAGAGACACTGCTTATGGTTGAAACATCGAATTGAATAATATCTTTTGCTTTGACATCAAGTAATGCATCTTGCACCACTTGTAAACAACTTTGAATTTGTGAGGATTTAGAGGTAAGAGAGTCAACAACATTGTTTGATGTGGGCGACGGTTCGATATTCATGGGTGATGAAAAATCCTGAAATTGAGTCACTATCCACTATAAGGGCATTGTAGTGAAAAATCAATTCAACATTATTGACGATAAATTCAACATTTATTCATCTTTTTGATAAGCCACCATGCTGATCAAGCGCAAATCAGCATGATGCTAAACTTTCCAAAATATCTAAATTGACTCAATTAAATCTCGTCTTGCGCCGCCTGTATCGCTGTTAAGGCAATGGTAAACACAATATCATCGACCAATGCACCACGAGAGAGATCGTTCACAGGTTTGTTTAGACCTTGCAACATTGGTCCAACACTGACCACATTGGCAGCACGTTGTACCGCTTTGTAGGTGGTGTTACCTGTATTTAAATCAGGGAAAATAAATACGTTGGCTTGACCTGCGACTTTAGAATCAGGTGCTTTTTGCTTACCGACACTTTCTACTGATGCTGCATCGTATTGCAATGGTCCATCAATCAATAAGTCTGGGCGACGTTGCTTGGCAATCTCAGTTGCTTCACGCACTTTATCCACGTCTGCACCAGTACCTGAGTCGCCTGTAGAGTAGCTAATCATCGCAATACGAGGCTCAATGCCAAACGATTTTGCTGAGATCGCAGACTGAATGGCAATCTCCGCCAATTGCTCTGCATTTGGATCAGGGTTGATCGCACAGTCACCGTAAACAAAGACTTCATCAGGTAGAAGCATAAAGAATATCGACGACACCAGTGAATAGTCAGGCGCAGTTTTAATCAACTGAAATGCAGGGCGTACTGTATTTGCCGTAGTGTGAATTGCACCTGAAACCAAGCCATCAACTTCGCCGAGTGCCAACATCATCGTGCCAAGAACGACGGTATCTTCAAGCTGTTGTGCGGCTTGCAGGGCATTGAGTTTGCCTTTGCGACGTTCCACCATTGGATCGACATATTTGTCACGAATGGTATCAGGGTCAATGATTCTGAGATCATCGGGTAAAGTGACGCCACGTGCTTTGGCAACTTCTTGCACTTCTTCGGGCTTGGCGAGCAGTACGCATTGTGCAATGCCACGTGTCTGACAGATCGCAGCAGCTTGTACGGTGCGAGGCTCTGAGCCTTCGGGTAAAACAATGGTCTTTTTTGCCGCCATTGATTTTTGTACCAATTCATGGCGGAACGCAGATGGTGAAAGGCGACTTTTGGTTTTGGCTGTGGTGGTGGTACTCAGCCAATCAAAATCAATATGACTCGACACAAAACGCGTCACTTGCTCAGCACGTGCGGTATCAGTGATTGGAATTTCATTGTCGATATGATCAATCATTGCCAAAGTTTGTAGGCTATCCATATCGGTGCGCATCACAGGTAGTCCTGTGCGTAGAACTTTTTGCGAAAGCGTCGGCAAGATGACATCTTGCATTTTGCTGTCGGTGAAGATCACGCCTGCAAGCGGAATATCGCTTAGTGCCGCCACGCCACATGCCAATGCCACATCGGTACGATCAGCAGAAGTCACAATCAACTCACCTACTTTAAAGCGTTCTAGCTCGTGGTCAATACGACGATGAATCAGTGCAGTATTTTGCACACGACGTTGTTCGGCTTCACCTTCATTGAGCCACTGCGCTTGAATGGCATTGGCAATGTCTAAGGTGCGTGGCACACTCAGAGTTGAGCTAAAAGGAATCATGCCAATAATGGGTAATTTCTCACTACCGAGCAGTGGTGAAAATTTTTGTAATTCTGCGCTAAAAGTTTTGATTTCATCTGTGAGGCGTAGCGTTTGATCAGTCGTGAGTGGAATCTGCGCCGTATCAGGTGCTAAGCCTTTAGTGCGCATAAATAAAATGCCAGCGGTACGAGTCGAGGCGTTGCCACCAAATGGGTTGAGGTGATTTTCTATATTTTCAGCAGTCTGCTCTGCATTATTGATATCTGCGCCACTGACTAAAATCACTTGTGCATCAAGCGCTTGTGCCAGTGCGACATTCAGCTGTGTGGTGTAGCTCTGATTTGGATTGGGGACTAAACCCTCGACGATCACTACTTCATGATCTTTGGCGATTTGACGGTGTAAACTAACGGCCTCTTCGAGTAGTTCATCCATTTCGCCAATACTGACCATATGTTGGGTTTTTTTATAGCCAATCGGTGGTACTTGGTGGCGTTGATATAGACTAGAAATAATGGTCGAAGTACGACTTTCATTTTTACTTTTTTCTTGTGCAAAGGGTTTTAAAAAGTTGGCTTTAACGCCAATACAATCAAATGCGTGGATCATGCCCAAACACGCAGAGGTCAATCCGATGCCTTCTGCTGTTGGGACGAGTAGAAAAGTTTTCATGTAGTGTGTCCTATTATTTTCTGATGACTAATGTGGTTTTAAATCAAATTAAAGTACATTTTCGCCCAATGCAATTTGACGTGTTTCATTGGCAATACGACCTTCTTCATCGGTTGGAATTACCCAAATTTGAGGACCTGTACCATCATCAATACGAATCTCTTTGGCACGTGTCGCATTATTCTCACTATTCAAACTTAAGCCAAAGTGCGGTAGCGAGCGAATGACTTTTTCACGGATGAAGCCTGAGTTCTCACCGATACCACCGGTGAAAATTAAACCATCAAGTTGAGGTAGGGCACAGCTCATCGCAGCCATTGATTTTGCCAAACGATAAACGAAGACATCAATGGCGATTTGCGCATCTTCATTGCCTGATTCGGCTGCTTCAACCAGTGTGCGCATGTCGTTGGATAAATTGGATAAGCCGAGCAAACCACTTTGTTTATTCAGCACTTGGTCGATTTTAGCAATGTCCCAACCGAGATTGATATTTAAAAATAAGTGCAAACTTGGATCAACATCACCGCTACGTGTGCCCATCACCAGGCCTTCTAGTGGTGTTAAGCCCATACTGGTATCAAGGCTTTTCCCATTCCATACCGCACAAGTTGAGCAACCATTACCGAGGTGGGCAACGACCCAACCACCTTGATTTTTTTGACCTGCAAGCGTTGATGCACGTTCACTGACATAGGCATGACTTGTGCCGTGGAAGCCATAACGACGGATACCATGCTCTTGGTAAAGATCACGTGGTAGCGCATAAAGATGTGCTTTCTTTGGCATGGTTTGGTGAAATGCTGTATCAAATACAGCGACTTGCGGAAGGTCAGGGTATAACTTCATCGTCGCATCAATACCAATCAAATTGGCAGGATTGTGCAATGGAGCAAGATTGGAAATATTTTTAATATCTTGAATGACTTGATCGTTAATGACCTGTGCTTGCGTCATCGTTCCGCCATGTACTACACGGTGTCCAATCGCATCAAATTTGAAGTGGCTGATACGTTTCATCGCAACTTCTAAGGCTTGCGCATGATCGGCTTGCCCGAGTTCTACTTCAAATTTTTCTTGGCGGTTTTCTTGTGCATTATAAGTTAGCCCTGAAATACGTGCGTTAGGTGTGCCAAGATTTTCAGCCAAACCATAAAGACGATAATCATAATCTTGAAGAATCAGCGCATATTTGATGGAAGAAGAACCGCAATTGATAACGAGAATGTTTGACACGAGCAAATCCTGATTGATTTAAAACATTGTTATAGGTTTACATAATTTACGTACTCGATCATATAATGAATTGGTCGATGGGTGGGCAATTATCAGCGTTGAATTGTATATATTTTTTAACGACTTAAATTGTGCTGTTTCATGTGTCCTTTGAAATAAAAAACAGCCGACATATCCGTCAGCTGTTTTGTTTCTTTTTTCAAGAATAAGGTGTGTTATTGACGAATCTGCCCATCGCCGAACACAATCCACTTCTGCGAAGTCAATCCTTCTAGACCAACTGGACCACGAGTGTGGATTTTGTCGGTGGAGATGCCGATTTCTGCGCCAAGTCCATATTCAAAACCATCGGCAAAACGTGTCGAAGCATTGACCATCACCGAGCTTGAGTCGACTTCAGCGATGAATTTACGTGCTTTGGTATAGTTTTCCGTAACGATCGATTCAGTGTGATGTGAGCTGTATGTATTAATATGCTCAATTGCTTCATCTAAATTTTCAACAACTTTGATTGCCAAGATCGGGCCTAAATATTCGGTGTACCAATCTTCCTCAGTTGCGGCAACGACTTTATCATCGAGAATTTTTTGGGTGATTTCACAGCCACGAAGCTCGACATTCTTCTCTGCATAGAGTTCAGCAATACGCGGTAAAAATTCTTCTGCGATCGGCGCATCGACTAGCAAACTTTCCATGGCATTACACACGCCATAACGATGTGTTTTAGCATTTAAGGCGATCGGCAAAGCTTTGTGCAAATCCGCTTCACGTTCAACGAAAACGTGACAATTACCATCTAAATGTTTGATCACAGGAATGCGTGCTTCTTCAGTGATGCGAGCAATCAAGCCCTTGCCACCACGAGGCACGATTACATCGACATAGTCTGACATGGTGATCAAGTGACCAACCGCTGCACGGTCAGGTGTGTCGATCACTTGAATGGCATGTTCAGGTAGGCCTGCGCTTTTTAGCCCATGCGCAATCGCTTCAGCAATGGCTTTATTCGACTCCAATGCCTCCGAACCACCACGCAAAATAATCGCATTACCTGATTTTAAAGCCAGTGATGCCGCTTCCAAAGTCACATTCGGGCGAGATTCGTAAATCATGCCAATCACACCTAGAGGAACACGCATTTTACCCAGTTGAATACCTGATGGACGGTAAGCCATATCAGTAATCACACCGATCGGATCTGTCAGGCCAATCACATCTTTTAAGCCTGTTAACATGCCTTTGAAGCGGTCAGGCGTGAGTTCAAGTCGATCCAAAAGTGCACTGTCGAGTTGTTTTCGATGTCCGTTATCGACATCGATTTTATTGGCAGCGAGAATTTTTTGCTGATTATCTTCTAAAGCAGTATAAATGGCTGATAATGCATTGTTTTTGACATCTGTGGGCAAGCTAGCAAGCTGACGAGAAGCCTGACGTGCTTGTTGACCGACTTGGGTCATATATGCCTGTATTGAATCACTCATAATTTACCTAAATGTGTTTGAAAATGAATGCCAAATTCGATCGGCTAAAACACCATTGTACAAAGCTCACGCCCAGAACACAAAGTGCAAATTGGTACAAATCCTTGTAAAGCCCGTCAAAAAAACGAAACAAATTAGATATTGATTATGTTATAGTAAAATGAAATACAAAACCGCAATCTGCAAGTCTATCGAAATATGGATATTTATCAATAGGTTGTGCAAGCGAGTAATGAACAAGAACAAGCCTGAATTTACGCTGAGATGGTGTTAATTGAAGGGAAACAGCATATGTGCATTGACGCATATATGTGTCAGGAGGGCGAAGTGAATAGTATTGCTAAGGATGATGCAGCTAAGGTGCAGTTCGAAATGAATCCCGATGAATTTTTTCAAGATTATCATCGAGATGTGTTTAAGCAGGCACCGATTGAATTTTGGATAGATGGTTGGAAAATCGAATATCTTGCGATTGCCGATCCAAAAACCAAATACAACACCCCGATTGTCATCATTGGTGGTGCATTTCAGAATTTTAATTCTTACAAATACTGTGTCGAGCAACTATTCCATAGTGGTCCTGTCATTTTGATCGATTTGCCTTCGATGGGCTCCAATCAACAAATTTATAATAGTAATACGGGTGCTTCAGCGGCGACTTTAGAGCTTGCTGATTTATCATTCATGCTCGGGCAATGGATGGACGGCATGGGTATCAAAAACATCTCAGTGATGGGTATGTCTTTGGGTTCGGTTGTCGCTTCACACTTTGCCGATCAACGTCCAGAACTGGTTGATCGGATGATCCTGATGGGTGTAATGCAAAAGACTCGTCCAAGCTGGCGTATGATCATGGAAGAGTCTTTAAAACTCATGCAAGAAGGTCGTATGCAGGAGTTTGGTCAAGCGGTGATTTTGTACTTGGTCAATCATGCCAAATTTGATAAAACACGTATGTCGCCAACAGCAAAACGCTTATTCTTTCAACAAATGGCAGAGTTTACGACGACAGAGCAGTTGCGCTACGAAATTAATTGTAACCGTTTGCTTCGGTTAAAAAATGTACCGATCCCAACCTGTAAGGTGTTAGTCGCAGCAGGGCAGTACGATAGTTTTACTCTTCCTTTTGAAAATGCGCAATTTGCTTTGCAATGTCCAAATATGGAGTTTGCTTTGATCGCCAATGCAGACCATGTGCCACAGCTTCAACGTCGTAAAGAAACCATGCAACTATTTAGTACCTACATGCGTGGTGAGCCGATCCAAGATTTGGATGGCATTATCCCGATGGGTCGTGCGCAGATGCACATGATGGAACGTCGTGGTGAGGAGCGAATCGTCGTTCAGCAACCACATACCATCATGACGCATCGTCATTCTGAGCTTCAGGCGAATGTCAAAATTGTTAACATCAATTTCTTTGGTGTGTTAATTGAAGTGCAAGAGTCAAATAAGACTCAAGAGGTCGGGCGATATGCACGAGATATGTCGCTTCATCTGCAAGATGAGCAGGGTGAATTTACTATTGAGTGTTTAATCTTTGAAATGAAGCAAAATCGCCTGCGCATTCTATTTAAGCATGGTAGCTTTGATGTGGCGGATCGCTTGTTGCAATATGTGCAAACTCAAAAAGAGGCATTGTTAGCGCACTAATTATTCTCGATGAAAATTTAAAAAAGCAGAAATGAAGGTTTCTGCTTTTTTTATTTATCAATTTGAATTCTCAATGGTCGCTTGAACAAACCACACAAAATCACCTAAATGGGCTTCGACTTCAGTTTTATCGGATTGACTAGGTTGTTCGATATAAACCTTATCGTAACCACAATCTTTAAAGAAATCTTTCACTTCCTGCGGTGAAGTAAAATGAAAACTAAATGCACTACGAGAAAGAAAACGTAATAGCTGACTACTTCTCCATACCACTTGCGCAAAACGATGATTAACAGGTTCAGGGCAAAGGTCAGTCAAATAGTAAAACTTTGGAAAGGCTTTACCATGATCCGCCAAAGCTCCCCATAATTGTGCCAACATGTCTTTATTAAAATAATTGACTAAACCTTCGCTGATCACAACGACAGGTTTATTTTGATCGAGCTTATCAAATAGCTGACGAATTTCAGGCGTAAATAAATCCACCGCCATCACTTCAGCATCAGCTTGTCCTGCTTTGCCGAGTGCATCCTGTTTGGCTTTTGCCATATCAGGTAGATCGACTTCGATGTAGCGAAGTTCAGGGAATTTACGTCGAAAACTCCAACCACGCGGGGAAAGCCCTGCTGCGATTTCAATGACTTGAGTGTCAGGCTGTGTTTCGATGAGCTTTAATAAAGCTTCGTCGATCAATACATGGCGCTGCGTCAATGTTCTGCGAATACTTCCGCCGATAAAACGCTCTGACCATACTTCAAGTGGGTGAAGCAATGTGGTCAACCATTTGCCTTTTTTTGTGGCGAAAGCAGGATGAGAGATACCCATCAAATACCACATGTAGCCGGTATAGTGTGCAGTAAAAGAAATATGACGATGTTCCGAAAGCTGTTGTTCGCTCATAGCAGTTCCAGTTTGCTTAAAATTGAGTTGCTTTAAATCTTGTTGTTTTATGCCAACTTGCATATAGAAGTACAAGTATGTTGCGTGATACGGTGGCTGGCGTCCTTGCCAATGTAAAGCTTTTAGGTAAATTGTTCAATTTTATTTTTTACCGAAAAGCTTAGGGTCTGTAGACATTTCAAACATGCATTGCGTTAAGCGCAGTCCGTTTTAAATCAGTTGCTGAACTTGGTCTTTTGCAGATTGCCATGTTTGACCTAGCGCAATCTGTGTGTCAATTTTCCACTGTTCAGATTTTGCTTGTTCAGTATTGAGCGCAGGAATTTTGCCACGCATGCGTTCTAATCGAGCTTGATTTGGCAGCGCTAAGGTTTGAATGCCATCTAATGCAATACATGCCGCTTGACGGTCATTGCAGACCAATCCCATATCACAGCCTGCTAGTAGAGCCGCTTGAATACGTGCATCAGCACCACCTGCAACGCAAGCAGCTTGCATGGATAAATCATCGGAGAACAACACGCCATCAAAACCAAACTGGCCACGTAATATTTGTTGTATCCAAAATGGTGAAAAACCTGCAGGATTTGGATCTACGTTTTCATAGATCACATGTGCAGGCATGATCGCATCGAGTGACGGCATGAGTGCTTTAAAAGTCGTCATGTCATGCGATTCAATCTCGGCAAATGAGCGTGAGTCGATCGCCGCGGCAATGTGTGAATCTGCTTTGACAGAGCCATGTCCTGGGAAGTGCTTTCCTGTGGTTGCCATGCCTGCATCTTTCATCCCCTGCATAAACGCATCAGCTAGCAAAATGATAATTTCAGGATTTTGGGAAAAAGCACGATCACCGATGACATCACTAATATCATTAATATCTAAAACAGGTGCAAAACTAAAATCAATCCCCACAGCCAAGACTTCTGTTGCCATCAGCCAAGCAGTCGTTTTTGCTAAAGAAATCGCTTGTTCGGGTTGTTCCAAATAAAGTTCACCGAGCTTACCCATCGCAGGCAATGCACTAAAACCATGCGCTTCTTTTAATCGACGTACTCGACCACCTTCTTGATCGACCGCAATCAAAATATCAGGACGGATTTGGCGCATATGATCGGTAAGTTCGCGGACTTGTTGAGGTGATTCGATATTTCGAGCAAATAAAATCATGCCACCAACTTGAGGTGCTTGCAGGAGTTCGATGTCTTCTTGAGTTAAGGTCGTGCCTTCAATATCAAGCATCAATGCGCCAATGGTCATGCTGGTTCGTCCTAATTTTTGATCAATGAAATGTAATCTGTTAAAAGGTGTAAATTATCAGAAAACAATGTGTAAAAAACAAAAAATTATGCAATGAATTTTTACATTTACGGGTTGTGGAGTATGTTAAAACTAATCAAGTCATTTTTGCAAACATGGCTTGTGTAATTAAACTTAGCTTTTGCAAATAAATATAGGCTTTGTAAATATTGAGTTTGCAAATCATCCCTGCTAACTTCATTATAGAAATCTGTATTTGATCGATGCAAATAGTGTATGCGCCGTGCACTCACAGCATCGACGTAAAGTATATGGCACAACGCCGAAAGGAATACGAATTATACTATGAAACTACAACATCTTGCTTGTGCAGTTGCCCTCGCTACGGGTGGCTTGTTTTTTACCCATGTCGTGACCGAAGCCATGGCAGCAACGGAAACCCAAACAATATTAAATGATATTTTGCCAACTCAAGAGCAAGCTTTAGTTGCTCGTCAAATGGCAACTTTAGTCGATCGTCAGCATTATTTGCCGATGCGCCTGAATACCGAAACCTCGACAAAGATTTTCGATATGTACATCGATAGCCTTGATCCAGATCATGCGTTATTTTTGCAAAGTGAAGTTGATCAACTGCGCCAAATGTACGCTAGAAATTTTGGTTTGGCATTGAAAACAGGCAACTTAAAACCTGCATATGATATTCACGCTTTGTATCGAAAACGTGTGAAAAGTTATTATGACTTTATGTTAGCAGAGCTGAAAAAACCACAAAACTTAAATCAGCCGAATGAAACCATTAACACAGATCGTGAAGAAGCACCTTTTTTTAATACCCAAGCAGAACAGCTAGCCTACTGGAAAAAAGTCATTGTTTCTCAGTTGATTAACCTGACCATTACCAAAGAAGAAGAAGCGGCAAAACAGCAAGCCTTAAAAGAAAACCCAGAACTTGCTGCAGGTGAAAACCTCGTACCACCAGAAGATTTAACTCCAGTTGAAACCTTAACCAAGCGTTATACCCGTCAACTCGAGCGTATTACTCGCCTGAAAAGTGATGACGTCCTCGATCGTACTTTGAATGCCATGCTTGCGACCTATGACCCGCATAGCAACTATTATCCACCGATTGATGCGATGGAACTCAATCGTCAGACCACACTTCAGCTTGAAGGCATCGGTGTGACGATCCGTCCTGAACGTGGCAATGAAGACTACACCAAGATTGAAACCTTGGTTGAAGGTGGTCCTGCCAGCAAAACAGGTCAAGTGCGATCTGGTGATCGTATCTTGGGTGTGGCTCAAGAAGGCGAGGCGATGGTCGATGTCGTCGGTTGGTCGAGCCAAGAGTTGGTTGGTATCATTCGTGGTAAACGAGGTACCAAAGTCACGTTGAAACTGTTGGCAGCAGGTGCGCCTGCAAGCCAAGCACGTTTGGTCACCATTACGCGTGATGTGATTCAAGAAGAAGATGCAGGCTTGCGTTCTCGTGTGGTCGAGGTCGATTATCAAGGCAAAAAGCAAAAAGTCGGTGTGATTGAAATTCCGTCGTTCTATTTGAACTATCGGGCACGTCGGGCAGGTAGTGACTATCGGAGTGTAGCAGAAGACACTGCCAATGCATTGGTTGATCTATCTAAGCAGAAAGTCGCAGGGGTGATTGTTGATCTTCGTAACAACCCAGGCGGATCTTTAGAAGAAGTGGCAAAAATGCTCGGTCAAGTCATCAAAGAAGGGCCTGTGGTGCAAATCCGTGACGGCAATGGCAATGTCAGTATTTTTGAAGATACCGATGGAGGAGAGCAATTGTATAGTGGTCCACTTGCAGTGATGGTCAATTTGGCTTCTGCATCTGCCAGTGAAATTTATTCTGCGGCAATCCAAGATTATGGGCGTGGTATCGTGATTGGTAGTACCACTACTGGTAAAGGCACAGCACAGATTCAATTGGATAGTCTTGCCTATGGTCAGGCGACTTTGACACAGCGTAAATTCTATCGTGTCACAGGTGGTAGTACGCAAAATAAAGGGGTGATTCCAGACATCAAACTCATCGATATTTACTTTGAACAGTTTGGTGAGCGTGAATCCAAAAATCCACTTGAATGGGACACGATTCCAACGGCAGCCTTCAAACGTGAAGGCATGATTCAGCCTTATATTGCTCGCTTACAACAGGCTTCAGATCAGCGCCGTGCTAATGATCCACAGTTTAAATATTTAGACAGTTACGTCAGTTTAGCCAAAGAAACAGCCGAAGAAGATATTTTGTCACTCGATATCGATACACGCAAAGCCAAAATTCAAGCCTTAGAAGCAAGAACCTTGCAAGCCGAAAATCTACGTCGTCAAGAAACTGGACTTGAGCCTTATCCAAACTGGGAAAGCTATCAAGCGGCGATCGATGCACGCAGTGAGGCACGTGCCAAGATGAAAGCAGCTAAACGCCCACCACTGCCTGAAGAAGAAGCGTTTGTCACGGAGTCGGCAAAAATTCTGCTCGATATGATCGTGGCGCAGAAGTCCGCTCAGCAATAATTTGATCTAAAAATGCTCTTTAAAGAGCATTTTTTATCCAATGGAGCGTAAAACCTCGGGGTTTAGCCCGAGGATATAAGCGACTGGCGCAAGCCATTAATGCGGTGTTTGCTGTTGTTCGATATACTGCTTAATAATCCCAATGGGCGCACCTCCACATGATGCAGCGAAGTAGCTAGGCGACCACAAGGCGTTACCCCATAA
>LUOR01000012.1 GCA_001626925.1 Moraxellaceae bacterium REDSEA-S32_B1 | reverse complement strand
AATTGAAACGACTCCAGTAGAGTCGACACCAGCAGAAGAAGTTGCCGTTGAGACCTCAGAGCCTACTCCAGAAGTGGTAGAGACTGATAGTTCTGACTCCGCATCTCAAGCACTGCAACAACAAGAAGGCGATGCAACACAACAAGAAAACCTTGAAGAAGTGTTTACTGCATCAGAACAACAATATTCTCTCGTGAAAAAAGGCTCATATTCTGGGACTTACGATTTTGAATATTCTTATTATAAAGATACCCAACTTGATTTAGCATTAGATGACAGTAGCTCAAATTTGACACGCTTACGCATCGAAGACAATGCAAATCATAATATGACCAACACTTTTACGATACAGTACGGCTTGTTGGATAACTTAACCTTAACAGGTTCTCTTCCATTAGTTGCAAAATCTGATGTGATTAAAGATACCACAACTGCAGGGTTAGGTGATATTTCCTTTGGTGCGCGTTGGGAGCCATTCCCATTGAAGCAAGGTCGTTTGCCACTCATCTTATTTGGTAACGTTTCGACCAAGACAGGTGATAGTCCATACGAAGTAAATGCAATTACAGAGCTGTCTACAGGTAAAGGCTATTATTCTGTTGGTGGTGGTGCAAGTACACGTAAGTATATTGATCCAGTCGTATTGTTTGCATCTGTTTCTGCAAATTACGGTTTTAAAGAAACAGATATAAATCAAAATCGTGGTAATGGTCGAGTGCTTGATTCATTTGAGCCAGGTGTTAGTGGTGGTTTTGCATTTGGTTATGCATATTCATTTAACTATGATGTTTCAATGACTATGTCCTATCAGCAAAGCTTCAATACAGCATCTAAATTTACTTTCACCAGTGGCGAAAGCTCAGAACCTGCCGATCAAAGTAGTGCAAGTTTAGGAATCTCACTTGGTGTGCGTGTTTCACCTGAAACCATTGTCAACGGCTCTGTTGGTATTGGATTAACTGAGGATGCACCCGATATTAGCTTAGGATTGTCTTTCCCATTGGATTTCTTAGGCTTTGGTAAAAGAGTTCGCTAAGGAGTGAAATAATGAAAGCACTCCGATTTGCTCCACTGGCAACTGCGATCGCCATTGTTGGTCTTGCAAGTACCTCTCATGCTCAGCTCGGACAAAATTTATCCGTAGATATGAAAGCATTGAGTATGGGTAATGCAGTGACTGCTGATCCACCCGGGATTAACTCGATTCACTTTAACCCTGCTGGTTTATCTCGGATCGATGGTCTACAAACTGATCTACAAGGGATCATTGCGCATTTTGATATTGGGCGAGAGTGGACTGCACCTGAAGGTTATGGTGTGTTTGGTTATTCTGATGACCCGCTGGTTTGTAATGATGACGAGGCGAACCCTTCTAGCTTGTGTACCGACTATAAAGGCACTGTAGAAGGGGATGTCGAGTACCCGACCTTGTATGTTCCAGTCTTAAAGAAAATGGTTGACCTAGGTAAAGGGATGCCAATTGCCGCACCAACTTTTGGTGTAGCTTATCGTCCACCAGGTTCTAAAGTCACTTATGCGACGGCAATGTATGCACCGATGATTGCAGGTTTTGGTGCAGAAGATGGCAATCCTGGAAACTATATGGGGCAACAAGTTGCACTTGAGCGGATTACTTATTTGTCACCTTCTGCGGCATACCAAGTCAATGATGAACTCTCATTAGGTGCGTCGATCGGGATGTCTTATCAAGCTGTTGCACTGAATACAGATATGCGTGCGCCCAATGATTTGGTTGGTGTATTGCGTTTGATTGATGAAGATGTCTGCGCGCCATTTAAGGAAAATGGCAACAGCGTGGGGGATTTGCTTCTGTTCGGGATGTGTAATGCAGAAGAGTCGCTTGGACCATTTGACAAATTAGCAAAACTGGAACTCGCCGTAGAGCAAACATTGACCCCAAGTTATAACTTGGGTCTGCTTTGGGAGCCAACCGATAACTTTGGTTTAGGTCTTGTCTATCAAAGCGAAAGTAAAATGCAGCTGAAAGGGAAGTTCCACATCACCAATGGTCAAGGTGCGCAGGACTTAACCAATGCCTTGAATACTTCGGTGACAGGTCAAATCCTCTCAGCTATTTTAGGTTTTCCATCGTATGTTCCACCGACTGAAAGTGGTTTGGCTACGATTGATTTGAATTATCCGCAACATTTTCAAGCAGGCATAAAATATAAAATTTTGCCTGACGTGCAAGTGAACGTCGATGTAGGCTGGACAGATTGGGATGAGTGGGAAAGTTTAGATATTCAATTCGATCGTAGCTTATCGGTATTACAAGTTGCAAAATTGTTGTCGAATAATATTACACCAAACTCAATTTCGTTGCCGATCGGCTTTCAATCATCATGGAACTGGGGTGTAGGTGTTCAGTACGACGCAACGGATCGTTTACAGTTACGTTTAGGCTATGAGCCTCGAACGTCTGCGATTCCAGATGATAAGCGTAACCCAATGGTACCGATCAATAATGCGCAACTGTTTGGTATGGGCTTAACGTATAAGTTTGACCCTGATACGGATATTGATCTGACCTATGCACATTTACGTAGTCGCGATCAAATTCCAGCAAATACCAGTAGCATGGCGAATGAAACAGGGGTAGGTAATATTCTCTACAACCCTTATGCAGGTTTAGATATCAGCACAAATACTAAAGTCAATTTGGCGGGTATTGTCTATCGTACTCGCTGGTAATCGGTAAGGTAAAATGCAACAATTTTTCATTGAAAAATGCTTACAGCAACGGAACAAAGTGTTTCTTGCTGTTTTTGCGATTGCTGTTGGGCAATCTAGCTCTGCCAACAGTAATGATCTGATTACGATTATTGGGCCTGATGGTTTGCCAATGGTCGTGCCAGTGCAAAAGCCTGATACCTCAAAAAATACAGATCGAGATCGTCGTCTTAAAAAACAAAGTACCAATGACGACAAATCTGAAAAGAAATCGTGGTTTAGATTATTTTCAAAGGATAATCGTAAAGCACCTGATACGGCTGCAAACACTGGTAAATCAGAGCCTGTGAGACAGCTTAAAACCGCTGAGAATACTCACTCTAAAGTAGCAACGGCGAATGTGGTTGCACCTCAAGTTCCCCAAAAAAGTGCAGATGTGCGTAAAGAAGTTCGGTCTGTAACAAGTAAAGTCAAAGCGAAACAATCTTCAGTCTCAAAAGCTGTGCCAGTTTCAGATGTGGTTGATCCAAAAGTATCGCAATCGACCAAGGTAGAATCTGTACAGCAACAGAACACCGTAGTAGATGCACCAATAGGAAGTATACAAATACCTGTCGCTGAGTCATCTGAAGATGCACCTTACCGAGTGATAGATGGTGAAAAATACTATCAAGCAGAATACTTAGAATCTAAAGAGTTTAATCTTGAAGATAGAAAGCGCTTTTATCAAATCCCTTCAGGTGTAGATGGTGTGAGCTCAGGTGCTGCAAACTGGGAAGTGCTCGAACGTCAAAAAGGCGTTGATATGACAGTATTCCGTGGCGTAGAGCAAAAGCCACATGAAACAGTTGTCGCATTAGGCACAGATTATCATGTGATTTCAAAAGCTGAACTCGCTCAAGCGATCCCTGTGCAATGTGTCGATGATAAAGCGATTCGTAAGAGTAAAAACTTTGGTCGTAATGATTCGGTATCCTTTTTCCCACGTGCGCCATTCAATGAAGAGTTTGATTTTGAGCTCCTCGACTTTGACAAAGAAGTACAAAACCTCAAAATTACATCATATGCCAGTAATAACAAATCACCGACTTATTATTGGCCAGTTGCGATTTTTTTAGATCAAAACGGTTGTGTTTTAGAGGGAGCGAGTGCATTTCATACACAAACAAATCCTGCAACAATGTTGCAATCCTCCTCGATTGATGGCGTAATCCATGTGCCCAAAGATAGCCAGTACCTGATGCTCAGTGCGCTTGAGTATGGTGCTGATGTACCGCAGCTCAAATTAAGTAATGAAGGACAAATTAAACTCACTGTGTTGCGCTAGACGTATTTTGATACAGTGGATTAAGAAAATTTAAGGACAAAAGTGATGAAGAATTTATTTATCCCATTTTCATTTTCTGTGATGAGCCTAATGCTGGCTGCTTGCGGTGGTGGAAGTAATAATATCAATGAGGATCCTGCAATCAAACCAGAGGCAACCACTGCCGTAGGTTGTACGGTCGAGGGTAGTGACAATTGTTTTGTATTTTTAATGGAATATCCTGTCGCAGGTCTGCAATATAGTTGTGGTAAAGACAACATCAATACTTTTTCCACCAAGCTCAATGGTAATCAGGTAACAGGTGGTTGTGATAAAGATGATACGGTAACTTTCTTCTTAAATGTGACTGATGATCAAAACGACACAGAAGACTATCGTATTGAGTTTGGCAGTGTTGAGCTCGCTGACTTAGGCGAAATTAATGCTGAAAATGCACCAGTACATTTAACTTTGTTAGATATGGCGAAAGGCGTTACTGGATCAGCAGCACAGTCTTTGTCAGAAAGTGATGATACTGTTCAAGTGGCGATGAATTTGGTGAAGATTTTTCAAGCAATTGGTCATCAGAAAAATCCTGCTGGTGAAGAAAGCAACCGTAATGTGATTGGAGATATTCAGCCACTCATACTTGATGAGATCACTCTAGAGGGCTTAACCAATATTACTGCGTCGGTAAACTACGAAGATTTAGAATCAGGGCGTTATGCCGAAATCATGATGCCTTGGATTGATGTGACGGAAGTCAGTGATGCACAGGCTTTGGCAGTATTGAAAAAAGCTTCATATATGACCTTAGGTGCTTTTTATCAGACCTCTGTCAGTGGTGTTGCATCAGGTTATGAAGGGATGGTTGGTCAAGACAGTTCTGGAAATACCACATTGCTTGGAGAACTGTATTTGATGAGTGATCGAAGTGGTTTCACCCATGGTTATGGTATTCAATGGCGTGGAAAACCAATTGAAGATGCGCAGTCAGTAGTCACAGGTGCAATCAGTCTAACGACACGTGTCGATCCAATCATGATGTATGCTGATGCTCAGACTGATTTTATTAATCCAATTAATAAACGTCTTGCAACAGGCGATCGATTTAGGTTGATTACTGCTGCGGATGAAGAGATGACCTTTAATCAAGGACGATTAATCAACGACTATGCGATTGCAGGCTCGGATGCTTTCTATAAATATGCTGCACGCACAGATACCGTGGTTGCATCTGATCTTGCGAAATGGACCTTAGATGCCACAGAGGCACAATATTCTGGCGGTGTCGATATTATTAAAGCCTTACCGATTAGTTATCTAGAAAATCAAGTCTTTAAATCGATTAATACAGTGGAAGATGGCGAAGATTATTACTTTCCACTCTATGCAACGGTTACTTTTGCATATCCTGAAGAAAGTGATTTAGACGATGTCAAACTCGGGATTGTGATCGATGAGAATGGTGATATTCGCACCGATATTGGACCCAATCCAACAGCGAGTGATATGTCTGGTGTTTGCAGTGTAGTAGCAGATGCAAGTGTTGCCAACCCAATTGATAGCAATGGTATTCAACAATACCGTATTGGTACAGTAGCAGCCACTAATAACCAAAATACACAGCAAGACCGTAGTTTAAGTTTGCGAATGATTCTCTCGGGAGATCAATTTGGTGTGCTTAACGGGAATGCTTTGGGATTGGATTATGCTGTACGCTTGAATATTCATAGCTTACTCAATACGTCGGCAAATGAGTTTGCTGAAGATGGTGCACTACCAAGTATTCTTGCAACGGATGCTGATAAAGACGCAAGTAACGTGACGTGGGTGAACTATTACAATCTTCAAAAAGCAGTCTATCTCACTGCAGCTGAAAAAGATAATGAGCAACCTTCTGCTGAGCTTACGAATGCAAATAATCGAATAGCGGGAACATTATCGATTGATTTGACAGATCAATGTTATACGATTAATACCAAGTAATTATCAAACAAAGAATCGGCGTGCTATCGCCGATTTTTTGCTCAATGGTTTGTTTTTTTAGATACTACGATTTTGAGTTAAAAAGAAAAAAGCCTAGATTATAAAATCTGGGCTTTTTATATTTTGGCTCTCCCACCTGGGCTCGAACCAGGGACCTGCGGATTAACAGTCCGTCGCTCTACCGACTGAGCTATGGGAGAATGTGGTTGGCATTTTAGGTGTTACCAAGGTAGAGGTCAAGACGTAAATGCGAGGCATCGTTTGATTGCAGGTTTATTAAACATTTTCATTATGAATTGATAAGAAGTTCTTAAGCATGATTAAAATAATTAAAACTTGCAATATATTTGTGATAAAATTAATAAAATGCAAAATATGTGCATTTTCTTTACGCTCAAGAATATAAAAATGCAAGGTAATCTATGAGTGATCAATTAGATGATTTTGACCATAAGATTTTGACGCAACTTCAAATGAATGGTCGTTTGAGTAATCAGGAGCTCGCCGAGCTCGTCGGTTTATCGATGTCACAATGTTCACGTCGTCGTGTGGCACTTGAGCAAAAGGGCATGATTGTTGGGTATTATGCGCAATTGCATCCTGAAGCTGAGCGACATCCGATTGTAGGTATGCTTGAGATTAAGTTGACGCAATATAGCCAAATGGTGTTGGATCAGTTTTTAGCGTTTATCGAACATGAGCCGATGATTCGTGATGTCTATAAGCTCACAGGAAGCTACGATTATCTGCTGAAAGTGACTGCTGAAGATTTGGCGCAAATGAGTGTGTTGATCAATAAAATCACCGCACTCGATTTGGGTATCGGTAATTTCCATACCTCGATCGTGCTTGAACGGATTAAAGAGAATCACCAAATGATGAGCCACATTGTGAGAGGAGTTGAGCTTGACTAATATTGCTATAGATACTGTAGAGCAATCTTTGACGATGCAAGATGAACCGCAGAATAAGCCTAAACATTCGCATTTGGAAGATGCCATGGCGATGGTTATCGGTACTTTTCTGATCTCATTTGCCATGCTTTTGATGCAACAAGCGCATACTTTGACAGGTGGTACAGCGGGTTTTGCGTTGTTGGTGCATTATGCGACGGGGATTAAGTTTGGTGTGATTTTCTTTTTGATTAATATTCCTTTTTATTATCTTGCGTATAAACGCCTAGGCATGCAGATGGTGATTAAAACCATAATTGCTGTTGGTTTATTATCTGTCTTGACTGAGCTTCATCCGCACTTTATTCATCTTGATGGCATTACGCCAGTTTATGGTACGGTGCTTGCCAATCTCTTGATCGGAATTGGATTTTTGATATTATTTCGCCATCGCTCGAGTCTAGGCGGCTTTAATCTGTTGGCGTTATATCTGCAAGAGCGTTATGGCATCTCGGCAGGCAAGGTGCAAATGGGTTTAGATATCAGTGTATTGTTGGCATCGACCATATTTATTAGTGTGCCATTACTAGTGATTTCGATCTTGGGTGCTGTGGTGTTGAATTTGATTTTGACGATTAATCATCGTCCAGATCGCTACGTGGTTTAGTGCTTAGAATAGTCAATTTACTAATAAGCATTGTAATAATGAGTTGTTTAAGGAATAGCTATGTTTGAACAAGTTCCTGCCTATGCAGGCGATCCGATTCTGTCATTGATGGAAGATTTCAAAGTTGATCCACGTACGCATAAAGTCAACCTGAGCATTGGTTTGTATTACGATGAGCAAAGCGTTGTGCCACAGCTACAAGCGGTTCGTGAAGCACAAAAACAATATGCAACGCATAATGATGAAGCAAAATTGTACCTCCCAATGGAAGGCATGGCAGGCTATCGTCAGGCGATTCAAGCTTTATTATTTGGAGCAGATAGCCAAGCCATTCAAGCAAAGCGCATTGCAACCATTCAAACTTTAGGTGGCTCTGGTGCGTTGAAAGTCGGTGCGGATTTTCTTAAAAATTATTTTCCACAGTCAGAAGTTTGGGTGAGTAATCCAACTTGGGATAACCACGTTGCGATTTTCTCAGGTGCAGGCTTTAAGACGCATACCTACCGTTATTTTGATCATGATACTCGCCAAGTGAACTTCGAAGCGATGTGTGAAGATTTAAATACGTTGTCACCACAAAGCATAGTTTTACTTCACCCATGTTGCCACAATCCAACTGGTGCGGATTTAAGCCCTGAACAGTGGGATCAAGTGATCGAGATTCTCAAAGCAAAACAACTGATTCCTTTCTTGGATATTGCCTATCAAGGCTTTGGTCAGGGTGTGGAGCAAGATGCTTATCTCATTCGTGCGTTGGCAAAGACCGATGTGAAATATGTGGTGAGTAATTCATTCTCAAAAATCTTCTCATTGTATGGTGAGCGTGTCGGTGGATTGTCTTTTGTCTGCCAAGATGCAGAAGAAGCATCACGTGTTTTAGGTCAACTCAAAGCAACTGTACGTCGTAACTATTCGAGCCCACCAACCACAGGCGCAGGTTTAGTCAACATCATCTTGAATGATGAAAATTTAAAGCAAATGTGGCTAGATGAGCTAGAACAAATGCGTACGCGTATTTTTGCGGTACGTGATCAGTTGCGTAGCCGTTTGCTTGAACTTGTGCCAAATGGCAATTTTGACTATCTCACGGCACAGCAGGGCATGTTTAGCTATACAGGCTTGAGCGCTGAGCAAGTCGATCGTTTAAAAGAAGAATTCGGCGTGTATTTGGTGCGTTCTGGGCGTATCTGTGTGTCTGGTCTGAATCAGCGTAATATTAATTATGTGGCTGAGTCGATTGCAAAAGTTTTATAAATTTTTTAGTAAATAAAATCAGGAAATAGCATCTTAAATAGGTGCTATTTATTTGCCTGATCTTGATGTAGTTATCGAAAATAAAAAAGCCTAGATCAATGATCTAGGCTCTTTCGTATTTTGGCTCTCCCACCTGGGCTCGAACCAGGGACCTGCGGATTAACAGTCCGTCGCTCTACCGACTGAGCTATGGGAGAATGTGCAAGCGATTATAGACAGATTTTATCAATGGTCAAGTCTATTTGCACTGAATTACAACTCGGCGAGCTAATTTTCAATCAATTCATGCAAAGATCCGATAAAGCAACGCAATGAATAGGCGAATGAACTTTAAATACACCTAAAGTAAATTTTGTACTTTTAAATTGAGTGCTTTTAGATATAAGCACTCAATCTTTCGGAACTACGGACAGGAAAGAGTGCCCTTAAACTGGACAAGGGATTTGTTCTGATTCGGCAATATCGGCTTTGGCACTCATCAGCGCAGTAAGCTTGCTTGATGGAATCTGTTTTTTATTCAGCGCATCAATCGAGTGCAAAATATGCACAATCTGATCTGCACTGAGCGGAATATTCTCTGACTGAAAAAAATGTGCAATGACATCCACATCAATGCCTGCATCATGCAGTTGTTTGATGTGTTTAAGGTTGTTTAAGCAGTGTAGGTTTTCTTGAATTTTCATATCGAACTCCTTCGAACGCTTTGTTCATGTAATGGATTACACGTGTATGTTAAGCAGTTTTAATGCCAAATTTAATGCTGATTCAGATGAACAGGTGTAAGGGTTCGATCAAGAAGTGTGTCGCCATGTAATTTTCATAGAGCATTGTTCAACAAAAAGCCCTGAAACGAGGTCAGGGCTTAAGTACAGCTTATAAATTTTAAGATTGATTTAAATCATATTAAGCATCTCTTATTATGACTTTTTATCAGCTTCAATCGATGCAATCGCTGCATCTACACCGTCGATCGAATCGGCAGCTGCTTTGATGCGAGAAAGTGCATCGACAAGCACTTCATCCGCTGTTGCATATGAAATACGCATAAAGCCACCGAGACCAAACGCATCGCCAGGAACGACTGCAACGCCAGTTTCTTCAAGCAACCATTCAGAGAATTCTGTGCAAGACTTCAAACCTTTGGCACGGATCAATGGACGAATATTTGCATAAGCATAAAATGCACCATCAGCAGGCAAGCAAGAGATACCATTGATAGCATTCAATCCATTTACGACCAAATCATGACGGCGTTTAAACGCTTCAACCATCGGTTGCAATACATCTTGTGGACCATTCAAAGCAGCTTCCGCAGCCACTTGAGAGATCGAGGTTGGATTCGATGTAGACTGAGACTGAATATTTTTCATTGCACCAATGATTTTTGCAGGGCCTGCTGCATAGCCGATACGCCATCCAGTCATGGCATAGGCTTTCGATACACCATTGAGTACAAAAGTACGATCGTACAAATCAGGTGCAACGGTTGCGATATTGTAGAAGTCACCAGACCAACGAATCGGCTCGTACATATCGTCAGATGCGATATAGACTTGCGGATGTTTACGCAAGACTTCAGCCAATGCTTCAAGCTCTTCTTTGGTATAAATCATACCTGTTGGGTTTGATGGGCTGTTTAACACCAATAGACGCGTATTTGGTGTGATTGCCGCTTCCAATTGTTCAGGCGTAATTTTAAAGCGTTGATCTTCGCCACATTTCACGATGACAGGTGTACCTTCTGCGATGATTACCATATCTGGGTAGCTTACCCAAAATGGTGCAGGAATGATCACTTCATCGCCCTTGTTCAGCAATGCTAATGCAAGGTTGAAAAAGGATTGTTTCCCACCACAAGACACCAAAATTTGGTTTGGCTGATAGTCGAGATTATTGTCACGTTTGAATTTCGCAATAATGGCTTTCTTCAGAGCAGGCGTACCATCTACAGCAGTGTACTTGGTAAATCCGTCGTTAATAGCTTTAATTGCTGCCTCTTTGATGTGTTGAGGGGTATCAAAATCAGGTTCACCTGCGCCCAAGCCAATCACGTTCTTACCAGCAGCTTTCAGTTCAGCCGCTTTATTGGTGACAGCTAGTGTAGGGGATGGTTTGATGGCATTCACACGATCTGATAGACGTACGTCCACGGCAGCATTCCTTCTATGTTTAGGGATGAAAATTGAATGATAAATTCAGATAAAACACATGTTATAAAAACGCTTGCTATCTTAGCGCAAAATTGCCTTAGACAGATATCAATAATCACGCAAAGACAAAAAAAGTTTTCATAAGCTCACGTACAGACCCTAAGAAAAATGTGTTGAAAATAACATTTTTCAGCAATTCTTCTATCGAAGATTCGCAGTAAATCCAGTAGCATGCGTTATGTATATTTTCGAAGCTATTGCTATAACCTCTGTTTTTAACGATCACTTCAACCATGTTTAAAGCCATTTCCAAATTCAGCCTACTTCTATTGGTTCCAAGTCTGTGTTTGCATGCTGCACATGCACAAAAAGCGAGTGCACAAAAAGAAAGTGCACAAAGTCCGAGTGCGCAGACATTGCCGTGTCAGTGGAAAGTGGTCAACACAGAACACCAAAAGCCAAAGCCTAAAGTTGCCTTAGTCCTTGGCAGTGGCGGGGCACGTGGCTATGCGCATATTGGCGTGATTGATGTGCTTGAGCAAAATGGCATTCGTCCAGACATGATCGTTGGCACCAGTGCAGGCAGTATCGTCGGTGCAATCTATGCCAGTGGCAAAACACCTGAGCAGATGAAAAACATTGCCATGGATCTCAAAAGCGATGATGTGCGTGATTTCACTTTAAGTAAGCAAGGTTTTTTTGATGGGAAAAAAATTGCGAGTTATGTCAATGCGCAGGTGGATAATACTCTTCTTGAAAATATGAAGATTCCATTCTATGTGGTCGCAACAGAATTAAAGTCTGGACAAGATGTGATCTTTAGACAAGGTGATACAGGCAAGGCAGTGATGGCTTCCACCAGTATTCCGAGTATGTTTGTGCCAACCAAGATCGGCGAGCAAGAATATGTTGACGGTGGGTTAGTGCATCCAGTGCCTGTGTCTATCGCCAAGCAACTTGGCGCAGATATGATCATTGCTGTGGATATTTTGGCACGTCCAGAACATACCGAAACCTCGAATGTGTGGGGATTGTTTAACCAAAACATTAACATCATGCAAAATCGCCTCGCCGACTACGAAGTCAAGCAAGCGGACATCGTGATTCGCCCTGATATTCGAGAAAAAGCCCATGTATTCTCGGTTGGCTCACGCACGCAGACTATACAAGCAGGGGAAGTGGCAGCACAAAACCAAATCGATCAATTGCAAAAAGCTTTAATAGCTAAGAAAAATCAGTTGCAAGCTGAGCACGATGATTTACAAGTTTGTCAGCATTGATATTTAAAATCTTAGAATCCTTAGCGTATGAAATGACAGATCGAACACGGCACAATTTGACGCCATGTGCTTGGCATTTTCCGATTAGTCATTGCAACTAAAACGCAAGGCTCTATAATTTGCTTTTTAAAAATCGAACTGCAAAGTTTTTCATTGTATTGATTGAGAATGCAATAACACATGTTGCTGTCAATTTAATTTTTAGGTGTTTGAATGTCTGTGGGTAGCCTGCTGAACGAGAAACAACAAGAAGCCATGCGCTATACGCAAGGCCCGCTATTGGTATTGGCGGGTGCAGGTTCAGGCAAAACCTCAGTCATTACGCAAAAGATTGCCTATTTGGTGCAAGAATGTCGCATCCCTGCACATCGTATTACCGCAGTGACCTTTACCAATAAAGCTGCTCGTGAGATGAAAGAGCGTGTCACTCGGCATCTGTCCAAAGAACAATCCAAAGGTTTGAGCGTATCGACTTTCCATACTTTTGGACTCAATCTACTGCGAATCGAGCTAAAACATACGCCACTGAAAAATAATTTTTCTATTCTAGATGCCGATGATTGCAAACGAATTCTGATGGATTTGATGCATCGGGACAATCTGGCAAATGCCGACAGCAAAGAGCTGATCGCCAAAGCCATGAAGAAAATCTCGGATTGGAAAAATGATCTGATCTTGCCAGAACAGGCGCATGTCACCTGTGAAACTGAAGAAGACGTTCATCTTGCACATCTTTATCAGCTCTATGAGCGTAATCTGCGTGCCTATAATGCGGTGGATTTTGATGATTTGATCGTACTCCCGACACGACTTTTGCAAGACAATGCTGAAGTACGTGATAAATGGCAAAATCGGGTGCGCTATCTACTGGTCGATGAGTATCAAGACACCAATACCGCACAATATATGATGGTGAAATTACTGGTCGGCGTGATGGGGCAGTTCACCGCCGTGGGTGATGATGACCAGTCGATCTACGCATGGCGTGGCGCAAAACCTGAGAATATGGCTCTGCTCAAAGACGATTTTCCACGATTAAAAGTGGTGAAATTGGAGCAAAATTATCGCTCGACCAATGTCATTTTGAATGCTGCCAATGCGGTAATTGGCAACAATCCGCATATCTTTGAAAAAGCTTTGTGGAGTGATAAAGGGCGCGGCGAAGCGATTCGAGTGATTACTTGTCGCAATGATGATGATGAAGCCGAACGTGTGGTCAAAGATTTGATTACCCATAAGCTGATGAATGGTAAAAACTGGAAAGATTATGCGGTGTTGTATCGTGGCAATTTCCAATCTCGAGTGATCGAAACGCAGCTTCGTCAGATGCAGATTCCCTATAAACTTTCAGGTGGTCAGTCGTTCTTTGCTCGGGCAGAGATCAAAGACATCATGAGCTATCTGCGCCTGATCATTAATCCTGAGGATGACAGTGCATTTCTACGCATTATTAACACGCCAAAACGTGCGATTGGTCCTGTGACCTTAGAAAAGCTTGGCTTATTTGCACAGGAAAATCATTTGTCCTTGCTTGGTGCATCTGCTGATCAACGCCTTGCCATGGTCTTACCGAAAAAAGCCATGACACAACTGCATGAGTTTGCCGAGTTTATTCAACGCTTTACCGAAGAGTTGCATGATCATGATGACCCTGTGCCGTTGGTACGTCAGTTCATCAATGAAGCGGGTTATGTCGATTATATTCGTGAAAATGCCGCCACACCTGCGCAAGAAAAGTCTAAATTCGACAATATCGAAAGTCTGTACAGCAGTATCCAAAACCTGATCAATAAAGCTGAAGATGTCGATGAACGTAATATTGAAAGTGCGATTCGCAAACTGGTGTTGATTGACATGCTCGAACAACAACAAGAAGAGCAGGATCAAGATAAGGTTAATCTACTGACGTTACATGCGGCGAAAGGCTTGGAATTTCCTTATGTCTATATGATGGGCTTGGAAGAGGAATTGCTACCGCATCGCAACTCGATCGCCAGTGAAACCATCGAAGAAGAACGTCGTCTGATGTATGTGGGCATTACTCGGGCGAAGCAAGGTTTGACCATGACTTTGGCAGAGCAACGTAAAAATGGCGGGCAGATGAAACAAATGACGCCAAGTCGTTTCTTGGATGAATTGCCACAGAATGATATTGAATGGCTGGGTCGGAAGAAGCCTGCGGGTGCGGCGGATGTCGATCCAAAAGAGCAAGCTCGCCGTGCCATTGAAAATTTGAAAGCCTTGATGAAGCGATAATTTTCATCATCAAAAGCGTAATAGTTTATAAATTTTTGTCAGAAATTAAAGGAAACAGTATGAAAGTCCAAGTCAAAGTATTAGATCAACGCCTCGGCACGCAATGGGAAATGCCAAACTATGCAACTGTAGGTTCAGCAGGGCTTGATCTACGTGCCTGTTTAGATGAGGCGATCACTATTGCGGTTGGTCAGACAATGTTGGTGAAAACAGGTTTGTCGATCTATATTGAAGATCCGCATTTTGCAGGCTTGATTTTACCACGTTCAGGGCTTGGACATAAGCACGGAATTGTACTTGGTAACTTGGTTGGTTTAATTGATTCAGACTATCAAGGCGAGCTGATGGTATCGGTGTGGAATCGTGGGCAGGCGGATTTTGTCCTTGAACCGGGCGAGCGTTTGGCACAATATGTGGTTGTCCCAGTGCAACAAGTGCAGTTTGATATTGTTGAAGAATTTGAACAATCAGAGCGTGGTGCAGGTGGCTTTGGACATACTGGTACAAAATAATATTTATAGTGGTTATTAATGAGTTAAACGCTAAGCGATGAGTGAGCAATTCCAATCCACGAAAGTGGCATCTGTACCTCGACAAATTTTCCGAGCATATGATATTCGGGGAAAAGTTGCTCAGTTGTCAGATGGATTGGTCGCTCAAATTGGTAAAGCACTCGCCACACAATTTCTACGTGCGAATCAACAGCAAGTCGTGCTTGGTTATGATGCACGGCTCACCAGCTCTGAATTTGCAGAAATTATCACAGCACAATTGACCGCATCTGGGCTGGATGTTGTTCAAATCGGTTGTGTCAGTTCGCCATTACTGTATTTCACCGCTAAGCGTTTTGGTGGTAATGGCATCATGATCACCGCAAGCCATAACCCTGCAACAGATAATGGTTTTAAATGGTTGAGTCAGCATCTTCCGCCAACAGTAGCGCAGATTCAACAGGTCGCTGATTTGATTGAATCACAAAATTTTCAAAACTTATCTTATCGTGGCAAAGTCACCACGATAGATGCAAAAGCCGACTATTTTTCATACTTAAAGCAAGATATAAAATTACAAAACAATCATCGTATTTGCGTTGATGGTTTGCACGGTTCGGCAGGCGAAATTGCTCAAACTGTCTTAGAAAAACTTGGCTGTAAAGTGACCGCTTTAAACTGCTATGCGGATGGCAACTTTCCACTCGGTGCGCCTGACCCAAGTGATTTTAAACGCTTAGCAACATTACAAAAATCCGTGCTTGATTCAAAGTCCGTGATGGGTATCGCCCTAGATGGTGATGGTGATCGAGTCGTCGTGATTGATGAATTGGGTCAATGGATTAGCCCAGATCGGTTGATGTGTGCTTTTACCAAAATCTGTTTAACTGATCAAAAAGTAAAGCCGTCTGCTGAGATCGTCTTTGATGTGAAATGCTCGACCATGATTGCGCAAACTGTGGCTCGGTATCATGGTCGTAGCCATATGCTCCGTACAGGCAGTAGTTTTTTAAGACATTATATTGCTGCGCAGTGTGCAGTATTTGGTGGTGAGTACGCAGGGCATTATGTGTTTAACGATGGTCGTGGTCTAGGCTACGATGATGGCTTGTATGCGGCACTGCGTTTACTGGAATATCTTGAATCAACACAGCAAAGTCTAAGTGAAGTATTAGCAGAATTTCCTGAACGTACCTCAAGTCCTGATATTTATATTGATGCGAACGGTATAGATCGTGTGCAACTTTTTGCACATATTCAGGATTATATTCACAATGATTTAACACAAGTCGATGCGCAGTCGATGACATTAAGTTGTGTTGATGGTATTCGACTGGATTTCCCATATGGTTTTGGCATTATCCGTGCGTCCAATACAGGTGAATATTTTACCGTGCGTTTTGATGCCGATGATGCGCTCTATTTAGCGAAGATTAAAGCATTTTTTGTCGAGATGGTGCATACTATCTCACCGCATTTTGCCCAAGCCTTACAAGAGATTGCGGCTTAAAAATTCAGGAGTATTTCGTGTCAATCAATCAACTTGGTGTTGATAAAGCCAAAGTGCTTATCGAAGCCTTACCGTATATCCAACGCTTTTCAGGGAAAACTGTGGTCGTGAAATACGGTGGCAATGCCATGACTGATCCTGAACTGGAAAGCTCATTTGCACGAGATATTGTGCTGTTAAAAACCGTCGGTATCAATCCTGTGGTGGTGCATGGTGGTGGCCCTCAAGTCGATAATCTACTTAAACAACTTGGTCGTGAATCTGATCGTATCGACGGTATGCGAGTGACAGATGCGCCGACTATGGAAGTTGTAGAAATGGTGCTTGGCGGTAGCGTCAATAAATCTATCGTGAATCTGATCAACAAACATGGCGGTCGTGCCATTGGTCTGACGGGTAAAGATGGTAATCTGATTCGCGCCAAAAAATTGATGATTGATAAAGTCACTGACAAGGGTACTGAACGGATTGATCTTGGCTTAGTTGGTGAAGTTGCAGGCGTGAAAACTGATGTCATCGACATGTTCTTGCACAGTGACTTTATTCCTGTGATCGCACCGCTTGGTGTCGATGAAGAGGGCAATACCTACAATATCAACGCCGATCTCGTTGCAGGAAAAGTTGCAGAAGCATTAAGTGCTGAGAAATTGATTTTACTGACCAATATTACAGGTGTGTTGGGTGCTAACAAAGAATTGCTCACTGGTCTAAATACCCATGATGTCGATGAGCTGATCGCTACGGGTGTGATCTATGGGGGAATGATTCCGAAAGTGACTTGTGCATTGGATGCAGTCAAAGGTGGCGTAGTGAGTGCGCATATCGTTGATGGTCGTGTGCCACATGCCAGTTTGTTAGAAATTTTCACTGATCATGGTGTGGGGACGTTGATTTCTAATCGGTTAAATAAGCATTAATTTCACGCTTATTCTGAGTGTTTTGAAAAGGTCGCTAAGTGCGACCTTTTTCTGTTTTTAGTTTGAGGTTCTTTATATGACAGTTTTTTGAATTGTCATTAATCGCTCATGATTTAGTCATCTATTTGTCATGTGTCGCTTCTATCGTAAGCAAAACGAGGAGTGAACAATATGTTAGAAAAACTCAATCAATTTCGCCCAATGCTACCATCTCCAAAACAACTCCCTTTTGCCAAAAATCTTCCCCTGCCTAAAGGCATGCCTTTATCGAATTTTCCTTTAGCCAATAAACTGCCAATTGCCAAAAATAAAAATCAGCAAACGCAGTACAGTTTTGAATGGGTTGATGACTTAAAACAACTACGCGAAGTGCAACAATTCCGTGCGGTGCAGTTTTCAGAGCAGTTTGGCATCTCTTTCGAACAAGAGATTGATCAAGATATTTATGATTTTGGATGTGAACATGCGGTGCTCCGTGAAAAATGGTCAGGTGAAATCGTTGCTTATACACGTTTAAAATTATTCCAAGGGTATGAAGTTGGGCATAGTTATAGCGCTCAGGAATTCAATGTGATTCCACATCTTGCACATTGTTCGAACATTGTTGAAGTGGGTCGTACTTGTGTTCACCCACGTTTTCGTTCAGGGAAAGCTTTGTCAATGTTATGGCTCAATCTTGCACCAAAAGTGTTGTGGAGTATGCGAGCTAAATATCTTATGGGCTGTGTCAGTATTCGCTTGGAAGACAATCTAGCACGTGCCTACCACACGCATCAGTTATTACAACATCTAAGTCCTGAGCAAAGCATTGATATTCAAGCGTTAAATGCATTCACACCGCAAGTACCGAGTTTTAGCTTGCCACATGAGGAGCGTATGCCGAAGCTATTCGATGTGTATTTGAATATGCAAGCGAAACTTTCTAAGCAAGCTTTTTATGATGAAGATTTCAACTGCTTAGATTATTTCGTTTACCTTGAAATGAATGAAGTCGCAAAAAGCTTCGTCATGAACAAAATGATTCGGCGTTAAGACGGCATCACTTTTATATCAACGCTGGATATCTATATTCAAAAAAAGACTTGAGCAGACACAACAAAATTTCATATATTGGATGAAATGCAGATAGACTTGACGTATTTACTTTAAGCTTCTGTGAGATCAACCTCCCAAAATAGTGAAAATTTATGTGTCAATTGCTCGGAATGAACTGCGCTACGCCTACCGATATCGATTTTTCATTTCGAGGGTTTTCGCAGCGTGCGGGTGCCACATCGGATCATTCTGATGGTTTTGGCATTGCTTTTTTTGAAGAAAAAGCCTGTCGATTGTTTGTAGACAATCATTCTGCCTTAGAGTCACCGATTGCAAATCTCATTCGTAATTATCCGATCAAATCACGCAATGTGATTGCGCACATTCGAAAGGCAACTCAAGGCAAAACTAACTTAGAAAATTCACATCCATTTGCGCGTGAGCTGTGGGGTAGACAGTGGATTTTTGCCCATAATGGTGACCTTTTAAATTTTAATCCCGAGCTCACAGGTCGATTTCAGTCTGTAGGGGATACAGATAGTGAGTTGGCATTTTGTTATGTGCTAGACCAGTTGGCACTAAGATTCGGCAATGAACATCCAAGCCTTGAAGATATTTTTAACTATTTACAGCAGATTTGTCCTAAGGTTGCAGAGCACGGGACGTTTAATTTTTTCTTATCGAATGGACAAGCCTTATTTAGCTATGCCACGACCAAGCTTCACTGGCTCATCCGTGAGTATCCGTTCCAACATGCAAAGCTCATTGACTTAGATGTTGATATCGACTTTAGCACAGTCACCACACCAGAAGATCGTGTCGCAGTGATTACTACAGAACCGTTGACCGATAATGAATTGTGGCAGGCCTATCAGCCTGGAGAGATGATTTTGTTTAAAGATGGCAAAATTGAATTGCAGGCAATGACCAAAGTCGAACGATTAGAGCGTGAAAAGCATGATCCTAGTTTGGTGAGAAAGACGCGTGCGGATGTGTATTAATATTTAAATACCTGATTTTTTATTGATGGTTGCTTTCAAAACGATTTGAAAAAAGACCACAGAGAGTAATTATCACTGTGGTCATTGGTATTATCGTGAAGTTAAATAATACGATTTATGGTAAAAGTTCCTTCACTTGCAGGACTAAACTGAAATTCATTACCTTGAATACTAAACGGTAAAGTTTGCCCTTGCTGGTTGTCAGATAGACCAGCGCAGTCATTGGTATCAATACTGACATCATGAATAATAAGGTTTGAGCCGTTAATGGTATATTTGCCAGATTCAATCCCTGCACCACCACAAGGTGAATCGCTAACCTCTACTTGATCATCACCTATTGGATCAAGCATAAAGTAAGTGCCATTTTCTAGGAAGCTAAAGACTTGTCCTTTACTGTACTGCCATGAACCAATGATTTGGTTATCTTGATTTTTAACTTTTGTAAAGATATAAGTTTGTTGAATATCGGGCTCAGTTAAAATCAGATCTGTGCCGTCAAAGTTTAAGTGATGCAAGCCGACAGGATTAGATAATCCCCACTCATCATTTGTATCAATGTTGATAGATGGTGTTAAGCTCGTAGTTACAGCATTCCAGTTAATATCACCCGCTTCAAGTCCAGGCTGACCTGCTTGGTCTTGTGTGGAAAACTCGCCGAGTAGATACTGTCCATCTTCATCTATATATATCAAGACATTAATCGGCGTACCGCTTTGCTGATTAGAGTATTGCCACACACCAGAGATGTCTTTATAAAATGCGTTTTGGAAGTTTGCCATTGCTTGACTAGGGGAAACGACTGTTTCTAATCCAGCTTGAGCCATTGTGTCCACAAATGTAGCATCGCTAATGAAATCTTCAGGTGACTGTTCAAAGTCAATGGTTTGATTAGCTAAAGCTGTACTCACTGTGGTTGAAATATTAATGCCATTATCATGATTAGCATCGCTATCTAAAGACTGTAAAAATACCAAAAGATTAGTTCTAGAATTCTCTGATTCAGCTAAATCTAATGGTGTGATACGAGCGATTGCATCGATGGTTTCGCCGAGTTGTACATCACCGATTTTGAAAGTAACTTGATCTCCATCTGCGTAGCTAAACTCACCATTTTCATTGGTAGTGCCTGTAAGTCCACTACTGGTCGTATAGCTTACTCCTGCAATATCCCCATCTGTAAGTACTCCAGTATTTGTATTGCCCTCGGTTTCACCTTCTGATTGATTATTTGAGGAATTAGAACTTCCACCACCACAGGCAATGAGGCTCATAGTGAGCATAGAAATTAAAAGCGTCTTTTTCATCACGATCATCCTTTTTTTTAATCGTCATTACATACTAATAAAATATATTTTTTATACCTATCCTCAAATGGGGATATTATTTATATTTAAATCATAGCTTTAAATAATTCATGGTTGTAAAGATATGAAATGTAAGGTGAATTAAGTACAATTGTGGAAAATTAAAACTAGAAAAAGTTGCCAAAAATTTGTATAAGTGAAGTTTTAATTATTTATAAGTATATTGTCTGGGGGAGTAGCCATGCTAGATATTGAGCGAGAAAATCGACTCATTGGAACGATCTATGACGCCTCTATGAATTCAGCGCTATGGTCGAACGTACTAGAGGAAATTGTAGATTATACCGAAAGTAAAACAGCAATTTTTACAGTATGCGATCAGCTCAACCCAAAGTTTGATTTTACCTTTTCTCATAATATTCCAGAAGAAGGGTTACGAGCTTATGCAGATGAACAAATCAAAGTCATTGATATGAAATTACATACGCCACATTGGCAAGGTGTTGGCTTAGGTGGCGCTGTAAAACAAGATTTCACTTCTTACGCAACAATGCTCGGAACTGATGAGTATATCTTTTATGAAAAGTGCTTAAAACCGACTGGGATCAGCCACGTCTGTGCGGTTTTACTTGAACAGGCAAAGTACCAATGGGCAGTGTTAGCAACGCATCGTGCGCCAACTGCAACGCCTTTTGAGCAAACTCAACTTGATATATTAGCTCGGTTGGGTGTGCACCTTAGAAGGGCTCTTCAGATTCATCGACAATTTAGTGAAGTAAAACAAGAAAATCAAAATTTATCGAGTTTGTTGGATTATATTCGAGTAGGCGTAATTATTTTAGATCAAGATAGTCGTTTGATTTATACGAATAAGCAAGCACAAGATTTGATTGAAACCACCTCCCATATTTCGATTGACCGCTTTAATCGGTTAAAAGTGAACGTGAGAGATCAAATATATTTTAAGCGCAATGCTTCAAAGCCACATTGTAAATTTAGAAAATGAACAGATTGGTGGTGTGATGTCATTGACGGATGAGTTTGATCAAAAACCGATGTTAATTTCCGTGGTTCCATTTTCTATGCTGAAAAACCATGTCGGTAAAAATGTTGGGGATCAAGTAAGTACAAGGTTACCATCTCACCAGGTAGCGATATTTTTGACTTCCTCTCAGCCTCAAGTGCATTTGGCAAAATCCTATTTGATGAAGAATTTTAAGCTATCTAAGCGAGAGGTAGAGATTTGCGAGCATTTCGTGCAAGGGCTAGACTTTGCCCAGATTTCTACAGAATGTGGCATGACACTCAGTACAGTGAGAACATATTTTAAGCATATTTTCGCTAAGGTTGACTGCAATAGCCAAGCAGAATTAATGAGAATATTGCTGAGTTATTCAAGCAGTTTTCAGCATATTCATTGAGCCATTCTATTCATGCGCTCATTAATGGAAGCTCGATAAATATGCTGACTTGAATTGTTAAGAAAGCGCAGGGTTGCGAAAGCGCCATTTCGGCAAGGCTTTACCCAAGAATGCATCCATACACCATGCTGGACCAACTAATAAGAACTGCAAATCCTTGAAGAAAGATGGTTTTTTACCTTCAACTTTGTGTCCATAAAATTGACCAATCCAAGCAATTACAAACATTGCAAAATAAAAACTTTTACCAACAGGTAAGATAATCACCAACGTCGTCATCATTGCAAGTAGTGCAGCCATTGCGATTGCCAAGACCAAGTCCAAACGTGTGTAAAACACCAAACTTAAGACCAATAATAAAGCCGTCAGTAGGGCGCTAAAATGCATCAGAATACCGATAATGCTAAATAAAATCGCAGGCACGCATACCCAGTGAATGACCTTGTTGGTGGCATCTTGATGGCTTTCGTTATATTCAGCTAGCCAGTCTTGAATTGTTTTCATCACGCTCCCTCGCATTTTCAACACTATATTAATGTACAGAGGAGATGATTAAACTGCAAGATTAAAATAGGTCAAATACTACTTTGAATAGCATTTTATATATCAGGTTTCCCATATAAAAAAGCCACTAATAAATAGTGGCTTTTGCAACAGTCTAAAATCAGAATTAGGAATTCGGACCTTCGACACGTTCGATAGATACTTTACCAAGACCAGCGTTAGTAATGCCGAGTTTCTTAGCAGCGCCATAAGATAAATCAACAACACGGTTGCCATGGAATGGACCACGATCATTGACTTTAACAATCACACTCTTGCCATTGCTTTTATTCGTTACACGAATGTAGCAGTTCAATGGTAGGGTACGATGTGCTGCTGTCATGGCATTCATGTCAAAACGCTCGCCACTTGCAGTCTTACGACCATGAAACTGACGACCATACCAAGATGCCACACCACTTTGCGTGAACTTTTTCACAGTGTTTGAGGCAACAGCATTCAATTTTTCAATGATGCTTGGCTCTTCAGGCACTTCGACTTTGGCAGCGACCACTTGTTTGTTAATCACACGGTTGTTTGCTGACTCAGTAATGCTTAAACCAGTCAAAGCATCGCCATTTCCTTTGAATAAGCTATCGCTTAACGCTTGGAAATCTTTGTCGAGGACTTTAGATGCCAAATTGGTTTTGTCAGTTGTAATGGCTAAGTTATTCGTTGGTAATAATTCAGCTTGGCTTTGTGCTGTAAAACCAGCTGCAACAATCAATAAAACAGTACTTAAAGACTTTTGCACGCGACGACTCCTATATACGACCAATATGTGACTGAAATTGCTTAAATAAAAACCAAATTTTTTATTTAAGTATGCCTCCAGTGCATTGACCGCATAATTAATATGCATGATGCGATCTTCAGAATTGAGTGGATAGTAAGGGTTTAGATTTGTATTTGTCTATGTCTAGACTGTATAAATTTGCAAAAAGTTACTTTTTCTTAATAATTATGATTAAAAAATAGACAAATATGTAACAAGATATTTAATATAGTTTAAGGCTTGAACTAGTTCTCAAAATAGTATTTGACTTTTGAAAAGTGCTTAAAAAATATACATGATTTTAAGCACTTTTAACAGGCTTTACTTTAGGTACTTAACGGCTTGTCACTTCTTGCCCAAGTTGCCAAACTGCGGATGCATACATACGACTTGGGTTATAGCCAATGATGCTGTTGAAGTTCGGGAAAGTGAGCCAATATTGTGGTCCTGAAACTTCGTCGAGTCGGATTACGTGCACCATGTCCATAGAGTCGAGCTTGACTGATGGATTAATCGGACGTACACCAAGCTTACTCAACTCACCCGCAAGATATGGCTTTGCCGTGCGAAGATCGGGTGCAATGACTTGGGTGTCATCTGTCCCTGTATAGATTGCTCGGATTGCGACGGGTTGACCAGTTTGCCAACCATGCTTTGAGATAAAGTTGGCAATCGAACCAATCGCATCCGCAGCAGAGTTTTCAAGGTCAATGTGACCATTACCATCGAAGTCGACGCCAAGTTTGGTAATATTGCTTGGCATGAATTGTGGAAAACCGATCGCACCTGCATAAGAGCCTTTGACGCTTGAGGTAACACGACCATCTTGATAGGTCCATGCGATCAGCGCAGCCAGCTCATCTTGGAAATATTCGGCACGACGTGGATAACCAAAGGCAAGAGTAGCCAAAGCATCACGAGTCACGAAAGAGCCTTTGTTAGCACCGAAGCCAGTTTCTACGCCTAAAATCCCTAAAATCAGTGACTGAGGTACACCATAAGTCTGTTCTGCACGACGTAGGGTGCTGGCATGTTGATTTTTAAATCGCACACCACGTTGAATGGTACTTTCGACCAAGAAATTTTTGCGATATTCATACCACGGTTTACTTTCGCCAGGGCGAGCCATAATACTTAAAATGCGATCAATATTTTGTGCACCTGACATGGCATTATCGACTTGCGCTGAAGTCAGACCATGTTGTTGCATCGCTTTAGATTTAAATGCAGCATATTGCGGATGGGTGATAAAGTCGTTGGCGAAACTCGCTGTACTCAAACATACGCCTAATCCCAATGCGAGCATGGCTTTCTTATAAAAATTCAACATTTAACTTATTCTCCGTTATAAATTAAAAAAATTGTGGCAAGTTGCGAGCATTTGATCAGATCTTTAGCGGTGCGTATGGATCGACATGATCACACCAAAAGAAGCCATCAAGGTAATAATTGCCGTACCGCCATAGCTCATAAAAGGTAGAGGCACACCAACTACGGGTAAGATACCACTAACCATGCCAGCATTCACAAATACATAGACAAAAAACGATAATCCTAACGCACCTGCAACAAGGCGTCCATAATTGTGAAAGCTATGTAAACTGATCTGGAAGATACGAATAATCATCGCAAAATAAATTGCCAATAAAATCAGCAATCCGATATAACCAAACTCTTCAGAGAATGCCGCAATAATAAAGTCAGTATGACCTTCAGGTAAGAAGTGCAAATGCGCTTGAGTGCCTTCCAAATAGCCTTTACCTGAGAAACCGCCCGAGCCAATCGCTGTCTTAGACTGAATAATATTCCAGCCTGAACCAAGTGCATCTGCTTCAGGATCTAATAAAGTCATGACACGACGACGTTGGTAATCATGCAACAAAAACTGCCATGCGATTGGAATAATTACCGCAACCGCACCGACTGCAGCCAAGATCAAACGCCAAGATAAGCCACTCAAAAACAGCACAAACATACCGCTTGCAAGAACCAGTAACGACGTCCCTAAATCAGGCTGTTCAGCAATCAGTAAAAAGGGAATCCCAATAATAATTAAACTGATAAAAACACGTTTGAAATTTGGTGGTAACGGATATTTGGATAAATACCACGCCACCATCATCGGCATGCCAATTTTTAAAAATTCACTGGGCTGAACACTGCCAAAACCCGGAATATCAATCCAACGCTGTGCGCCCATACGCACTTCACCAAACAAAATCACAGCGATCAGTGATAACACACCAATACCATAAAAGTAGGGCGAGAAGCCTTGATACATCTTCGGTGGGATTTGCGCCATAAATAGCATCACCACAAAGCCAATGCCAAAGCTGACAGCTTGTCGTATCACCAATGCACTATTTTCAGCAGAAGCGCTATACAGTACAGTCAAACCTAGTACCGCATTAAATGCCAACAACCCAAGCAACCACGGATCGAGGTGAATGCGCTCCCAAAGTGAGAGGGGGTAGCGTGAGCTGGTGCCGTCTCGAGGTGCCTGACGTAAGAAACGATTGTGATGAATGCGATAAGACATGGCGTTCGAGAAGTGGGTTTGGATAAAAGAATTAAATAAGCCGTATATGCTAGCACAGCTCAAAACTTTGATTAAGTTTTATATTTGCCTGATGGTTTATTTGAAAAAAGATGGCAAAGCATTTTGATTAAAAAAACCTAAGCAATCGTCTGACCACTTAGGTTGATTTTTTTGCATCAACGTCAAAAGTAAAATTAATTGGTTTGATGAATTAGTTGGCTATGATGCTTGGCGAGAATTTTCAGCTCTTCGTCTGTCAAATTAGGAATCAGCTTGTTGATGGCGATGTGCACAGCTTTAGTCACTACACCTGCGCCAACATCAGCAGCCTTACGTTTGATCATGCCGAGATCAAGCGTCTTATTAAAATCGACCATGAAATGTTTGACCATCATGTCAGCGAACTTTTTATATTGCTCAGTCAAAGCTGGTTTGATTTGGCTTGGGTTTTCGCCAGCGAGAATTGCTGCAAAGTTGCTTTGCATTTGTCCGACCAATGCACTATCTAAGGGTGCACCAACACGTAATTGCCCACTCTCATCGTGATAAATACTTGCTTCGATAAAATCGAGGGATGGCGCCAATTTATCATTTGTCGTTTTACCTAATAGTTGTCCGAGCAATGCACGAACAGTACTCTTGACGTAGCCTACCAATTTCTCAGCAGTATCTTTGCGATCGCTCGGTGGGAATTCTTTTAAACCATCACTTAAGATACGATCCAAAAGTTCGTCATTTAAGGCGAAGGCAATTTTATCTCGAAGTGGATACAACGGTTCAGGCGCATCACGACTGCGCTGAGCTTGTTGAATATCACTGAGCAGTGAAGGGGATGGGATAAATCCAAAAAAGCTTGGCATAATTCTTCCTCAATCAATTTCCATTAGGGTCTTTTGTTTTAGGTTATTGTCTCGCTAACCTTAGCGGACTTGGCATCCATGACATCTCTGATACACGACACGGATTGATATCTAATCCACCTCGACGTGTATAGGCGGCGTACACCATGAGTTTTTCAGGTTGCAATTGTGTCCAAATATCCGCAAATATTTGTTCAACGCACTGCTCATGAAAACCATTGTGTTCACGATAAGAGATAATATAGGCGAATAAATTGGCTTCAGAAAGCTTTTTTCCACGATATCGGATCAATACAGTGCCCCAATCAGGTTGATTGGTGACAGGGCAGTTACTGCGTAGTAGATGAGAATAATAGCATTGTTCGATGATTTCATTATTTGATTCAGTTTCATTAGCTAAGGCAAGCAATGACGCATCAGGATGATAAACAATGGTACTTGGCTTAAATTGATCAAGGCAAATTCCATATGGTCGATCTACGGTGAGCGCATCAACATCGAATAGCTCAAGCTTGACTGTGGCATTTGCGGCTTTGGATAAGTCTGCTTCAACCACAGCAATAAAATCCTGCCGTGAATAACGCTCGAAATTAAAACTATTAAAGTACAGTTTTAACGATTTTGATTCGATCAGGTGACTTGATGTTGCAGGAATATGTAATCGTCCAATCGCAACTTGTGGAATACCATCCAAGTCTAACCAAGAAATTTCAAAGACATGCCACCAATCAATGCCTTGCGCAATTCCAGCGATATCTTTATATGTTTGACGAGCATCATGACGTGCGATTGGAAACAATAGCTCAGGTGCATATTTTGTTGGATATTGGGTGTCTTGACCCAAAAGTGACGCATCTACAGACATTATTCACGCATTCCTGTACCACGACTGAGTAAATGATAAGCGATAGCGTACATCATAAAACAGCCCGCACTAATCACCATGAGAGAAATCCACACATTGACATCGCTATGTCCTAAGATGCCATAACGAAATGCATTGACCATATAGACGATCGGATTCAGTAACGATACATTTTGCCAAAATGGGCTAAGATTACTAATCGCATAAAACACCCCGCCAAGATAGGTCAGTGGTGTCAGTATAAAGGTCGGAATAATAGAAATATCATCGAACGATTTGGCGTAGACCGCATTGATAAAACCACCTAATGAGAACAACATCGAGGTGATAATCACGGTATAAATGGTCACGAAAATATTAAAAATACTAAGCTGAGTAAACAGTAAGCTAACTAAGGTGACAATAAGCCCCACGCAAATGCCACGAGCCACACCGCCGACCATAAAGCCAAGCAAAATCACGTGGTTTGGTACAGGGCTAGTAATCAGTTCTTCCACACTACGCTGAAATTTTGCACTAAAAAAGCTCGACGTGACATTCGAGTAACTATTGGTGATCACCGACATCATGATCAAACCTGGCACGATGAATTGGATGTAGCTAAAGCCACCCATCTCACCGATACGAGAACCAACGAGATTACCAAAAATCACAAAATATAAGCTCATGGTGATCGCAGGTGGCAGAAGCGTCTGTGGCCAAATTCGCATAAAGCGACGGATTTCTTTGCGAACAATGGTGAAAAATGCGACGCTGAGTTGTTGATGGTTCATGCATTCGCTCCTGATAGATTTTTTTCAACCATGTTGACAAAGAGTTCCTCTAATCGATTGGCTTTGTTACGCATACTGCTAATGACGATGCCATTGGCTTCAAAAATAGAAAATAGATCGTTAATGGAATGTGCTTTGTCCATCGTCACTTGCAAGGTGCATGGGTCAATGAGCTCAAACTGGAAACCAATAATATTTAAATGAAAATCATCAATTGGATTCGCCAAGTCAAAGATAAATGTTTCCACAGAAAGTTGATTTAAGAAGCTTTTCATACTGGTATCTTCTTTGATCTCGCCACGGTCAATGATGGCGATGCGACGACAGAGCATTTCTGCCTCTTCAAGATAATGTGTAGTGAGAATGATCGACGTGCCGTTTTGATTCAGTTCAGTGAGAAAATCCCACATCGAACGACGCAGTTCAATATCTACACCTGCGGTCGGTTCATCCAAAATCATCAGTTTTGGTTCGTGCATCATGGCACGGGCGATCATTAAGCGACGTTTCATTCCGCCAGAGAGCAGACGAGATTGGGTATTGCGCTTTTCCCACAGCCCAAGTTTTTCCAAATATTGCTCGGCACGTTGTTCGGCAACTTTTTTCTCAATGCCGTAGTAGCCTGCTTGAGTGACGAGAATATCAAAGGTTTTTTCAAACTGACCGAAGTTAAACTCTTGCGGGACGACACCAAGATGTTGTTTGGCTTTAGATGAAAACTGATCAAGGTCATAACCAAAAATATTGACACTACCTGAGGTCTTTTTTGTCAGTGAGCTAATGATGCCAATGGTGGTCGATTTTCCAGCACCATTTGGACCAAGTAGGGCATAGAACTCACCTTCTGGAACAGTCAGGTCAATGCCTTTGAGTGCTTGAAAGCCATTTTTATAAGTTTTATGCAAATCTTGTAAGACTAAGGCATCGGTCATTCTATACACCCTTTTTTAACAGTGAATTTAATAAACGGCGTTCAATTAAAGAACGGATACGCAATCCGACAAGGATATGAGTCAAACCATTTAAAGCGCACTATTGTGCGCCAAAAATGCGCATAAACCAAGAGCTTGCCACACAAGATAACAAAGCAGAATTTACAATATGATGTGGCTTATGCCCTATGATAGGGATGATTATGATTAATGCTCATCGCACGATAGAGCTGTTCAATCAGAATAATGCGTACCATTGGGTGAGGTAGTGTCAGTTTGGACAATGACCAATGCCATGCTGCGGCTTTACGCACAGCATCAGATAGTCCATCTGGACCGCCAATGGCAAGGACGATGTCCATGCCATCGAGCGTCCATTGTTGCATAGTCTGCGCAAGCTTCTCTGTGGAAAGTTCTCGTCCACCCACTTCTAGGGCGATCAACACTTCACCTTGTTTGAGGTTGGATACAATGGTTTCACCCTCGATCTGACAATATTTCAAAATATCTGCATCGGAGTCATTTTTACCACGCTTTGCCATGGGCAACTCGATCAATTGCGTCGTGACAAAAGGTTGAATGCGTTTGAAATAATCTTCAAATGCTGTATAGACCCAAGCAGGCATTTTTTGACCAATGGTTAAGATGCGGATTTTCATATAGTCATTTAAATTATGGATTTATGTTCAGTATAGCATTTGAATAGGTTGTAAATAGATAGTCGGATTAAAATTAGAAAGTGCGCAAATTAGAAAAGGAGCAAATCATTGCTCCTTTTCTTTTAGACTAAATATCTAAGAATCAATATTTAAACCTTAGAGCAACCGTGTAGTTGGCAGGTTCACCATAAAAGCTTTGTCCATATTCGAGACTATTTAGGTATTTTTCATTAGTGAGGTTGTTCCCATTTGCTTGAATTGTCATATGCGGATTCACTTCATAACTCGCCATGGCATTTAACAAGATATAGTCATCTTGACGTAAATTCTCATTAGCAGAATATGAGGTATCACCAACGTACTGAAGTCCCATGCCAAGTTTTAGTTTTGGTAAAAGGCTGGGTTGGTAGGTTGTTAACAAATTCATGGTGTCAAGTGGTACAAATGTTCTAACATCTTCTTGTGTATCACTATCACTCATGTGTCTTAAATGCACAAATCCAAATGATGTATTGATTTCATCAGTGATTTGCCCTGCAAGATTGAGTTCAAAGCCGTCAGACTCAATATTTTGTGGACGATATGCTGTTTGATTATTTGCCAAACGTACGCCAGTTGTGATCGGGAAACCTTCAAAAGCATTATTAAAATATGCAAAAGAACCAGTCAGTTCGCCGTCAAGCCATGATGACTTTACACCAAGCTCCCACGTTTTTCCTTCAATAGGGTCTAATACCAATTGATTGGTGTCAAAGCGATTGGTCGGTAAAAATACTTCGGCATAGCTACCATACAGCGTATATTCTGGTGTGATATTGTAAGTTAAGCCTGTATATGGAACGACTTCATCTTGATCATAGTTGTATGGTGCGCCGTATGACTGACCTTTAGCAGTTGCTTGTGTGTAGTTCGCCCCCATTAAGAGTTTTAAATCATCATTAAAATGTATGCGAGAGGCAAGATAGGTAGATTTTTGTTTTAACTGATAGTCTGCGCTGTTTGTGAGTGAGAATGTTGGATAGCTCAAGGTGTTACTATCATAACTCCACCAGTCGCTGATAGGCGTGGTATAGGTTGGGATATAATACGATAGCTGTTCCACATCGCTCTCAGACCAAGTATAACCAAGCACCAATTCATGATTTTGATTAAATAAAGGCACGCTACCTTTGGCATGTATGTCAGCAGTTTTGGTGGTGAAAGTTTCACTAAAAGTCGATGGATAGTTGCTAATACCTGTGCCATCATTGCTCGGATTGCCGACGAAGTAAAGTAATGCACCATGATCTTTCAACTCATTATGGCTATAAAGCGCATGAATAGACCAATTATTGCCAATTTTTTGCTGTAACTCTACAAAACTATTTTGTGTTTCAGAATCCCAATAGACCCAATCTGGCATAGGGTTGTAGCTACGATCGTATTCGATCAACTGACCATCAGCATCTAGCATCGGTAACGCACCCCAATTATTGCTATTTGGTTTGTGCTTTTGTTCAGTATGACCAATTGTTAATAACGTTAAGTCGGTCAGATCAGCCTCAACAATTCCTGCAACCACATTGGTTTCATGTGAATAATTATCGAGATAGGAGTCACCAGTATCATAGGCGGCCATCAAGCGACCACGGACTTTTCCATTGGGTAAAATTGCCCCTGAAACATCGCCTTCATACCGTTGATTGTCCCAAGAACCATAACTGGCATTAAAATTAGCTTGTAGTGTGTCTGTTGGTCGCTTACGTATGTAGTTAACAGTTGCCGACGGACTACCAACAGCGGAAGTAATTGCATTTGCACCTTTTGAAACCTCCACACGGTCGTAAATCGCCATATCAATTGCACCGACAAAATAGTCAGAACCCATTAACGGCAAATTATAACCGTCGATTTGCTGATTAGAGATATTAAATCCACGAGAAGTATAGGTTGTACGATCTGTTTCTTGACTAGAGACATAAACCCCAGGCGTATTTGAGAGCACATCTCGTATTTCATTTAAGCCAAAATCTTGAATTTGCTGTTGTGTAACAACACTCACAGTTTGTGGTGTTTCTTGAAGTGGAATATTTAGCTTAGTGGCACTACCGCTATTTTCGACAATATAGGATTTACTTTGTTCTGAGCTTTCATCTGCAGAGGCAGTGACCTGAATTACAGGAAGCTGTTGTACAGTTTCTTTCGCAAATGCAAGGGGAGAAAGAAGCGTAGAACATATGGAAACTGCTGAAATAGCAATGTTTAACGAAGAACGAGGAAAAGGGATTCGAGGGGACATAAAAATACCAGTTTATGCAAATGAAAAACTCTATCATTATCGTTAAAATTATTGGGTAATTCAAGATCTTTGTAACTTATCGTTTATGTTTTGCATAAAAAAAGACGCCGAAGCGTCTTTTTGAATCAATCTTTAAATTTGCAATTAAGCAGATTTTACCGCATCTAATAATGCAGATTGACGATCTCTCAAGGCTTGTGGAAGGCGAGCACCAAGTTTAGTAAATAACTCTGTGTGGCTTTCAAGCTCTTTGATCCATTGATCTTTGTCTTGCTTAGTCACAGTTTCAAATTGATCTTTCGTAAAGTCTAAACCAGACCAGTTCAACTGCTCATAAGTCGGCACCAAACCAATTGGAGTATTGACTGCATCAGCACGACCTTCACAGCGATCAATGATCCATTCAAGCACACGCATGTTTTGACCAAAACCAGGCCATACAAAGTTACCTTCAGCATCACGGCGGAACCAGTTTACATTGAAGATTTTTGGCAATTTATTACCAGCAGCTTCAGCTTTCGCACCAACTTGTTGACCAAGCTCTAACCAATGCGAGAAGTAATCCGCCATGTTGTAGCCAGCGAATGGCAACATCGCAAATGGGTCACGACGTACGATACCTTGTTGACCAACAGCGGCAGCAGTGGTTTCAGAACCCATGGTTGCAGCTTTATAGACGCCATCCACCCAGTCAAATGCTTCTGATACGAGTGGTACAGTGTCTGCACGACGACCACCGAAGATGAATGCAGAAATCGGTACACCTGCTGGATTTTCCCAATCTGCATCAATAGAAGGGCATTGACCAGCCGATACGGTGAAGCGAGCATTTGGATGCGCTGCTTTTTCACCAGCAACGTGCGGTTGACCTTTCCAGTTGGTGAGGTTAGCAGGTGCTTCTTTCGTTAAGCCTTCCCACCAAATTTCACCGTCTGCTGTTACAGCGACGTTAGTATAGATCACGTCTTTGTTCAAAGTTGCCATACAGTTCGGGTTGGTTTTGGTGTTTGTACCTGGTGCCACACCGAAGAAACCTGCTTCAGGGTTAATCGCATAAAGACGACCATCTTCACCTGGTTTGATCCATGCAATATCATCACCGACAGTTTCGATTTTCCAACCTTCATAACCTGCAGGTGGAATCAACATTGCAAAGTTGGTTTTACCACATGCAGATGGGAATGCTGCGGCGATGTAATGTTTTTCACCTTGCGGGTTAGTTACACCAAGAATCAACATGTGTTCAGCTAACCAACCTTGCTCACGACCCATTGCAGAAGCAATACGAAGTGCCAAGCATTTTTTACCAAGCAACGCATTACCGCCATAACCTGAACCATAAGACCAGATTTCACGAGTTTGTGGATAATGAACGATATATTTTTCACTGTTACATGGCCAAGCAACATCTTTTGCACCTTCTGCAAGCGGTGCAGCTACGGTATGCACGCATGGGACGAACTCACCGTCTGTACCAAGCACGTCATAAACTGCTTTGCCCATACGTGCCATTTTACGCATGCTGACCACAACATATGGAGAGTCAGTCAACTCGATACCAATGTGCGCAATGTGGCTACCTAGAGGACCCATTGAGAAAGGGACAACGTACATGGTACGACCTTGCATAGCGCCATCGAATAAGCCATTGAGTTTTTCACGCATGACCGCAGGTGCTTCCCAGTTGTTAGTTGCGCCTGCATCTTCTTCATTTTCAGTACAAATGAATGTGCGATCTTCAACACGTGCCACATCAGATGGGTCAGAGTTTGCTAGATATGAACCTGGGTGTTTTTCTTGATTGAGTTTTTGCATGGTGCCGTTAGCGATCATCAAGTCGATTAGACGTTGATATTCTTCTTCACTACCGTCACACCATTCGATTTTTGCAGGTTTGGTTAATTTAGCAATTTCTTCAACCCAAGCAACAAGCTTAGGATGACGAACGAATTCTGGTGCGTTCACTTGGGTCATGATGAGGCCTACTTATCTTTGAAAATGTACTATCCGTACAACGTGCAGTCGAGTTACAACGGCACGAAAATGACTAAGATATATACGATATATCGTCGTTTAAAAATGGGTGCACATATTAAAACATATATTTGCTTGAATAGGTATTGTGCTAGAACGTCGTTGCCTAAAGCTGAAAGCTTAAAATATATTTAACATATTGATTTTTAAAAAAATAAAACAAAATTTTAAGATTATAATCCTAACTGTATGTTTGGTATTTAAATTTGAAATAACAGATAAATTCATTATAAATCAATCATTAAAGATTTTTACAGTCCAATGCATGCATCTGTTGTATATTTGCAAGAGTTAAAATTAAATAAAAGTTGTCTACGACGAGTGAGATCAAAGAAGAATATGACGATTCCGCTATCAATCATAATGAATGTACGCTCTGGACATCATGGTGAAGGACATGAAATGGAGATGCGCCTGATCGCACAAAGTTTGCGTAAATCAGACTTTGATGTCGAGCTGTTTTTGACTGAAGAAAAATTCCCACTCAACCAATGTGTCAGTACGGCTGTTGCCAAACACCAAAGCTACCCAAAAGATCAACGTGGCGTGATCGTTGCCGCAGGTGGTGATGGCACCATTAATGCGGTAGCGCAGTCTTTAATACATACCGATATCGAATTGGGGATTTTACCTTTAGGGACTTTTAATTACGTCGCTCGGGCATTGCATATACCTGTAACTTTACCTGAAGCTGTACAAAACCTAATTGATGGTGTGGCAAAGCCGATCCATGTCGGTCAAGTCAATGAAAAAATTTATTTGAATAATGCCAGTATCGGCTTATATCCTGTGATGATCGAAAATCGTGAATACTACAATAAACGATTTGGGCGCTTTCCCTTGATCGCTTATTTATCAGGCTTGGCAGTGCTTGCGCAACCACAAAAATATTATCGTTTAAAAATTCAAATTGATGGGCAAAAACACCCGATCGCATCGCCAATGGTATTCTTTGGTAATAATCAATTGCAACTGCAAGATTTAAAATTACGCCTTGCGAGCTGTGCGGCTAAGGGTAAGTTGGCGGGTGTGGCAGTCGGTCATGTCACTCGACTTCAACTGTTTCAGCTTATGGTTAAATTGCTACAAGGTGAATTGGAACATGCCAAAGATGTGTATAGCTTTTGCGCTGAGGATGTGCGAATTTTAACGCAAAAACCAACCATGAAAGTCGCGTTGGATGGTGAAATTCTTCGGCTTCGCACCCCGCTCAAATTCAAAGTCGCCCATGATGCGATCAAAGTGCGTGTGCCTCGTTCGAGCTTGGGAGGCTAATCTATGCTGCTTCATCTATCTGATTTGCATTTTGGTACAGAGCTTCCCGAACGTGTACAGGCAGTTCAAAATTTTTGTGAAGCGAATCGACCTGAATTAGTCATTGTCAGTGGTGATTTGACCCAACGTGCACGTTTTCAACAGTTTTATGCGTGTCGGCAGTTTTTAGAAAGCTTAAATATTCTGTATCTAGTCGTGCCAGGCAATCACGATATTCCGCTGTATCATGTGTGGCGCAGATTCTTAAATCCTTTTGGGCGTTATCAATTGTTCTTTGGCGCAATGGAAAAGGAGATTGTTTCCGAGCATTTTTATGTGGTCGGCGTCAATAGTATTCGCCCGAAATATCATACCAAAGGTTATGTTTCTACCAAGCAAATCGCAGAAGTGGAAGCCAAACTGAAAAATGCCCCTGAGCATCTATATAAGTTAGTCGCAGTACATCAGCCATTTTACTGCGAACCGTTTGATAAGCATGTGGAAGATTGTCCTGTGTCGGGAGAAATTGCGCTTAGGCACTGGGCAGATGCGGGTTTGAACGGTTTGCTGCATGGTCATCTGCATCAATCTGCGGTCTATCATCTGAATGATTTTTATCATCTCAGTGTGGCGCAGTCGGTGCTGGATATCCATGCAGGTACGACCTTCTCCAATCGCACCCATCATGGCGAGGAAAATGGCTTTAATGTGATCACTGCGCAAGGTGAAATTGATGCTTATTTATATGATGAATCAACAAAAAGTTTTCAAAAATGGAAACGCATTTGGCCGAAGAATGACATGACTTAAATTTTTCGATGAAAAAAAGCACAAAAAGTTAAAAAAATTATTTTTTTGCCCTTGAAGCCCTACAGGTCAACCCCATTTCAAAAACAAATTCAATATTGCATCGCCGAAATGATTTTATGAATTCAGGTGGTGTATACATCAAAGCTAAAATTTACCTGAAAAGTTCAGATGAATGGAGTAAAACATGAGTAATATTCGTCCCCTACATGATCGTGTTGTGGTTCGTCGTGTCGAAGAAGAAACAAAAACGGCTGGCGGTATTTTGCTACCGGGTTCTGCTGCTGAAAAACCTGCTCAAGGTGAAATCATCGCTGTAGGTAATGGTCAAATCACTGACAATGGCGTGCGTGCACTCGACGTTAAAGTTGGTGAAAAAGTATTGTTTGGTACTTATGCGGGCACAGCAGTCAAAGTCGACGGCGAAGAGCTTTTAATCATGAAAGAATCTGACATTTTAGCGATTCTTGAAGGCTAAAACTCAGGTTAATTTAGTTTTTAAATTAATGTCTTGAAATCAGATTAAAGATTATTCGGAGAAAAATTCATGTCAGCTAAAGACGTAAAATTCGGTGCTTCAGCACGTGCAAAAATGATCGAAGGCGTAAATGTCCTTGCCGATGCAGTGAAAGTGACATTAGGTCCTAAAGGTCGTAATGTTGTGATCGACCGTTCTTTCGGTGCACCGCACATCACTAAAGATGGTGTGACTGTTGCTAAAGAAATCACTTTAAAAGATAAGTTTGAAAACATGGGCGCTCAGCTTGTCCGTGAAGTGTCTTCGAAGACGAATGATGTCGCAGGTGACGGTACAACCACAGCGACTGTACTTGCGCAAGCGATCTTGGCAGAAGGTATCAAGTCTGTGACTGCGGGTATGAACCCAACTGATTTGAAACGTGGTATTGATCTTGCGGTGCGTACCGTTGTAGAAAGCATCAAAACCAATGCCAAAGCGGCGGATGACTTCAAAGCGATTGAACAAGTTGGTTCGATCTCTGCAAACTCTGACAGCACAGTGGGCAAGTTGATCGCAGAAGCGATGGAAAAAGTCGGTAAAGAAGGCGTGATCACCGTTGAAGAAGGTTCAGGCTTTGAAGATGCTTTAGATGTTGTGGAAGGTATGCAGTTTGACCGTGGTTATATCAGCCCATACTTCGCCAACAAACAAGATACCTTGACAGCTGAACTTGAAAATCCATACATCTTGCTCGTTGATAAAAAAATCAGCAATATCCGTGAATTGATCACTACACTTGAAGCAGTTGCTAAAACTGGCAAGCCATTGTTGATCATCGCTGAAGATGTTGAAGGCGAAGCATTGGCAACTCTGGTTGTGAACAATATGCGTGGCATTATCAAAGTCTGTGCAGTGAAAGCGCCTGGTTTTGGTGATCGCCGTAAAGCAATGCTTCAAGATATTGCGATCTTGACGGGTGCCAATGTGATCTCTGAAGAAGTGGGTATGTCTTTGGAAAAAGCAACGCTAGAAGACTTGGGTACTGCACATAAAGTCACAGTATCTAAAGAAAATACAGTAATCGTGGACGGTGCAGGTAATGCAGGTCAAATCGGTGAGCGTGTCCAACAAATCCGTGCGCAAATCGAAGAAGCGACTTCTGAATACGACAAAGAAAAACTGCAAGAACGTGTAGCGAAACTTGCAGGTGGTGTTGCTGTGATCAAGATCGGCGCAGCGACTGAAGTTGAAATGAAAGAGAAAAAAGACCGTGTTGACGATGCACTTCATGCAACGCGTGCTGCGGTTGAAGAAGGTGTGGTTGCAGGTGGTGGTGTTGCGCTGGTACGTGCGATCCAATCACTGGACGGTTTGACTGGTGCAAATGATGACCAAACAGTGGGTATCAATATCTTGCGCCGTGCGATCGAGGCGCCACTTCGTCAGATCGTTGCCAATGCAGGTGATGAGCCATCAGTCGTTATTAATGCGGTCAAACAAGGCGAAGGAAACTACGGTTACAACGCTGCGACTGGTGAATATGGCGATATGCTTGAAATGGGTATTCTTGACCCTGCGAAAGTCACTCGCTCTGCACTTGAGCACGCTGCATCAGTTGCGGGCTTGATGCTCACTACAGAAGCAATGATCACGGATATCCCAGAAGATAAACCTGCTGCTGCACCAGACATGGGCGGTATGGGTGGCATGGGCGGTATGATGTAAAACATCGCTCATCTTATCTAAAGAAAAGGTCGCTTCGGCGATCTTTTTCCATTTGAGTATGACTGTCGTGTGATGTTTATGGTTCGTCAGTAAGTGGGTATTGTTAAGTGCTTAAGAATATTTTAGAATGTTCTAGCTCTTTAGTTTTTAGACGTAACAGTCTAGTCGGGTGTTTAGCCAGACTCTAATTTATTGATGCTTTTGTGATACAAAAGTTTCAATGATTCGCTCATTGCAATCGCAAATAATTGAAACTTTTGCTCAAGTAAAGAGTGTGGTTTAGAGGAGTATCTCCTCTAAACTGCTTTAATGGGTTAATATTGTGTCTAAAGTCAATTTGTTAAATAATTTTCTAAAAAAATTCAATTTAAATCAGAGCAGTTTTTTTCTGTTTCTGCAAGATGCGCCGAGAAAATATAAAGTTTATCAAATTCCCAAAAGAACGTCAGGTACTCGTACTATTGCTCAACCTACTCCTGAATTAAAATTATATCAAAATTATTTAGTTGCACAATTTGAGCAGATGTTACCAGTACATTCATTGGCTACAGCGTATCAATGTAAAAAAAGTATTAAAGACAATGCATTAATCCATAAAAATAATACGTACTTTCTAAAAATGGATTTTTCAGACTTTTTTCACTCAATTACGCCTAAAATATTATGGGAGTCTTGCGAGAAAAATAACTTGTATTTTGATTTTTTAGATAAATTCTGGATAGAAAGAATAGTTTTTTGGCAACCTAGCAAATATTCTAAGAAATTGGTTTTGAGTATAGGTGCTCCTAGTTCTCCCTTAATTTCAAATTTTTGTATGTATCTTTTCGATGTCCAAATTAGTGAATATTGTCATGATAATGGAATTAAATATACACGTTATGCTGACGACCTTAGCTTCTCAACGGATCAAAAAACATTGCTATTTGATTTGCCTGTGAAGGTGGAAAAAATATTGCAGGAACTGTATGGTGGTCGAATATCTATTAATGCATTTAAAACAGTTTTTTCTTCAAAAAAACATAATAGGCATATAACTGGCGTTACAGTAACGAATGACGCTATGCTATCAATAGGTAGAAAAAAGAAAAGATATATTAAAGGGCTAGTTTATAAGTTTACTAATAGTGAAATTAGTGAATCTGATCTGAGTTACTTACGAGGATATTTAAGCTTTGTTCAGCATATAGAACCTCAGTTTCTAAATGCCTTAGAGCGGAAATATTCAGGAAAAACTTTGGCTAATTTACGTTCAGGAAGCAATAATGGATAATAATCAAAGACATCTCATCTCTAATGCTAAGAATGGTAACTTTAATTCAGCAGTTCAGTTGTTTTTGAACTATAAAGATGGGCTGAATGGTTTTGAAAAGAACGAAGGACGGGCTTTAGAAATATTTACTCAAGCAACTACAATATTGTATAGCCATGTTTCTTTAGATGAGCTTAATGTCTCTAATTTTAAGAAGATTAAAAATTTAAAAATTAATTTGGATGAAAGATTAACAGTCTTTATAGGTGAAAATGGTGTAGGTAAGACTAGCCTTTTGGAAGCTATTCGTAGAAATTTAATGTGGATTGCAGCAACAACAAGAAAAGATAATACAAATGGAGGTCGTATAGAAGAGGATGAAATTAATAATGATGCTAAGAAAAAAAAATTAGGAGCATATATAGATTGTGAATTTTCTATTGGTTCTAGTAAAAATAAATTACGAGGCAGAATAGCACGTCAAATTGATGGTTTAAAGAGTGATTTAAAGAGCGAACTTATTAATTATCGTAACTTAGGGCGTGATATTCGTTATTTGAATGAGTATAAAGATATTAATTTACCATTGTTTGCTTACTATGGAATTGATCGACTGCAAAAAGGAGCAAATAATAGTCAAAAAATTAATTTTGAAAAAATTGATGGGTATGACAATGCTCTAAATTATAGGACATCATTTGATCTTTTCTATGAGTGGTTGGTTCAGCTATTAAAGGTATCAGAACCTGTTGTTGCTAATTCAGAAAGGCAGAAGATTCAGTCGCAAATTGATATTCTTTTAGAAACAGGGGCGAATAACAAAGAGCATCCTTTATATGAGGTATATGAGGATTTGTTTTCAATCATAAAAGTATACCCTAACCAAGAATTAAATTTGAAAGCACAGAATATTATTGTATCTTTGGAGAAATTATTTAAAGGTATCTATAAAGACTTAAAAAATATTGAATTAATTAACAATGATGATGGAAAAGATAAAATTTTTATTCAGTTGGAAAAAGAATCTATTTTTTTAGATCAATTTTCTGATGGTCAAAGAGTGCTATTTGGTCTGCTTGGTGATATTGCAAGAAGATTAATCTTATTGAATAATGTTTCTGATAATCCATTGCATGGCAATGGTGTTATTTTGATTGATGAGATAGAGCTACATTTACACCCGACGTGGCAACAACAAATTATTTTAATTTTAAGGGAATCTTTTCCAAATTTACAGTTTATTATTACTACTCATAGTCCACATGTAATCACCACGGTAGAGCCAGAATCTATACGTTCTATTTATATAAATTCAAATAATACATATGAATATGAAATTCCAGATTTTACAAAAGGTGCTCAGTCTAATGTAGTATTAAAGGATGTTTTTAATGTTGATCCAAGACCTCAAGAAGTGGAAGAAGTCCAATGGTTAGATCAGTATATTGAGTTAGTTAATCACGATAAATGGGACTCTGATGAGGCTAAATTATTACGTGAAAAGCTAGATGCTTGGGGTAAAAATAAAGAAACTGAACTAGATCAAATTGATATCGAAATTTCCTTAAGAAAATTTAAACGCTCAAAACAATGAAACATATTTTAAAGTCAAACTGTCCTGATGGATTGTCTGAATATTTGTCGCAGAATCCTAATGCTACTTGGGAAAATTTTGTTGCTGTGGCTCAAGAAGCACATGCAATTGTTCAAGATACAATTAAAAAAGATCAGTTAGGTATTTGTTGTTACTGTGAAATTGACTTTGATGTAGATGAAACAAGTCATATGAAAGATTTCAGAGTGGAGCATTTTTATCCTAAGTCTAAGACACTACTACCTAATACTAAAGAGAATGCTCATTTAACATGGAGTAACTTACTTGGATGTTGTCATGGGGGAACACAACGTCTTTATTTTAAACATGATGAACGTTTCATTAAAAATAAAAGAAAGCGACATTGTGATGCTGATAAAGGAGAACATGATTGGACAACTATCATATTAAATCCGCTAAAAATTCCTCCTGATACTAAAATATTTACATTTGAAAGTGATGGAAAAATGATTGTTGATAAACAATGCCCAATGGAACTTAAGGGGTTGGCACAAAACTCTATTGATAAATTGAACCTTAATGAAGAAACATATTTAAAAAACGCTCGAAAAATAATTAGAGATGGTATTGCAAAGCAATTTGGTGAATTCATTCAGCAGGGTTTCTCTGAAGAGCAAGCTCTGGATAGGCTAAGAGCTATTCATCTATCTGATGAGATAGCAGTTAATATGAAATTTTATACTCTTAAGAAGGATTTTGTGTCTTACTAAATATCGAGTTTGATCGTTTTAGTTTTGCTTTTGAAGTCTGAGAAAGGCAAAATACAGGCAAGATTTTTATAGCTTTTAAATACGATATGATGCAACAGCAACCGACATGGATCACGCCAGTTTTGGCATTTTGTTTATCATTCTTGTTCAGTGTGACTTTGGCGCCAACTTTAGGTTTGGTGGCTTATCAGCAGTATGACTTTTTAATATTGTGGGTGGTGACCATGCTCGTTTTGGCATTGCCTGCAATGTATATGGAAGTTGGTTTGGCTAAACGTGCCAAGTCTGCACCGTTACAGGGTTTGATGCAGCTGACTCGTGATGCGGATGTATCGACGCATTGGCGTGTGATGAGCTGGTTGGCGATTGTGACTGTGCCACTATTTGCAGGCGCGATTATACATTATGCCAATAACGCTGTGATGTCACAGTTTGCACTTCAATTTAGTCCAAGTATTGCGATTTTAGTTTTAGCCATCGTCGCAGTTGCTTTGTCGATGTTGCCAAGATTGATCTTACTCGCAGTGTCTGCTATCGCTGTGTTGGTTTATGTGGTAATGGGTATGCTGGCAGAGCAGGGTGTTTGGCAATGGACAGGGGTGAGCTTTGCAGAGTGGGCAAAAGTCGTAACCTTGACCTTAGTCACTGGCGCTTTGGGCTTAGGTGTGTATTGGCAGTCTGCTACGCAAAGCTTGTCTACAGGTACAGAGAAATCACCAAGTACGCCGATTGTATTACCCATTTGGATTGCCCAAGCACTTGGTTTATTGGCAATGCTTTGGGCGAATCAGGCCACAACCGAAGTCCAAGATCTGGCATTGTTAATAGGTGCATTGGGCTTGTCTGGTTATCTATTGCAATTGGTTCGGGCGCAACTGATTCAACGTCAAGTGGCGTTGCCTATTCAAGCTTTGATTTTGCTGATTCCAATATTGATTTGGGCGTTGCCGATCAGTAATGTTTTATATCCAATACTAATTGTACTCGGTTTGGTACTTTGTCTTGCCTATGCAATATTTGCAGGGTGGTTGATGAAGATTAGTCATTTGCGTAAATCACTGAATTTTAAAAGTGAAATCAGCTATAACCTGTGGCGAATTTTGATTCGTATCGTTGTCCCTGTGTCGATCGTCGTTGCGATGATTGCGTGGCTTCAATTGTTATTTACAGTCTAATTTTCTATACTGAATTGAACATGAATGATTTTACTGAAAATGATTCGAGTATCGGTATGGATCAATCCACTCAGATTTGGATTGTGTATTGTGCGGTAGATCAGCAATATTCAATACATATTCCTTTTCAACAGGGCATGACAGCGTTACAAGCATTAAAGGCGAGTGGCTTAGCTGAACAGGTCACATTGCCTGAGCCGTTGGCATTGGGCGTATTTGGACTGCGAATCAAAGACCCTGAGACACACATTTTACATGCAGGGGATCGCTTGGAAGTGTATAGACCATTGACCATGAATCCCAAAGACGTGCGTCGTCGCCGTGCAGAAAAGCATCCTGTGGGTCGTTATCAACAAGGTAATCAGCAGAAAAGGTTAAAGCGTTTAAAATCGACAGATTAAGATTTTCAAAAATTTGGCGTTCAAAACGAAAAAAGCATAGACAAGATCTATGCTTTTAGTTTTTAGGGCTAAATATTTTAAAGCTTTGGTGCAGTCAAAATCGCTTCCTTTGAACCTGGTAAGCCTGGTTGCGATTCTGGAATAGTTTCCAAACCTTCGATTTGCGATACCACACCAGATTCGTTAAAGTGAATGCGTAAGTGTTGACCTTTGGCAGCAGGAATATCTGCTTTTTTGGCATAAGTTCCAGGGATATAGTTGTATATGTAGTCCCAACGCAATGGATTCAACGGATCACTGACTGTAGGTGTACCCAGTAGGAAACGGACTTGTTGTGGTGTCATCCCCACTTTGACTTGAGCCGCTTTTTCTTGTGTTAGCGGTGCACCTTGAGGAATATCTACTTTGTAGACGCCGAACACTGAACAGCCAGAGATGACGGTGATCATGAAAATTGACAACAGAACTTTTTGCATTTTGCTACACTATCCCACAATTATTTAATGCGTTAAGATGAATTTTAGCGCATACTTTAGCAAAGTATGCTAACCCATGACCACTTAATTTTTGTTGAGAGTTTATAACAATGCCGATTACCAATCAGGATTTGCGCAAAGCGGGACTTAAAGTTACCTTACCTCGGATTAAAATTTTAGAATTATTAGAAAACTCAAAACAACATCATTTGAGTGCAGAAGACATTTATAAAACCTTGCTTGAACACGGCGAAGATGTTGGTTTAGCGACCGTTTATCGTGTACTGACGCAATTTGAGTCAGCAGGTATTATTCAGCGCCATCATTTTGACAACAATCATTCAGTCTTTGAAATCATGCAAGAAGATCATCACGATCACCTTGTTTGCCAAAACTGTAATAAAGTGGTTGAGTTCACCAATGATTTGATTGAACAAGAGCAACATAGTATTGCTGAAAAATTTAATTTCACTTTGACTGGTCATGCACTGAATCTTTATGGTTATTGCGATAGCCCTGAATGCCAAGAAGCATTGAAAAAGAAATAAATCTGTTAATAATGTCAGAAATTAAAAAAGGTGCAATCAATGCACCTTTTTTATTGAAAGGTATTTGATCAATCCTGTTGAATAAATAATCCTTTGCCGCTGTTATTTAACAATGTTTTAGAATCACTTTCTGACAATTTGATTTGTAGACGAAGATCATTTGGTGAATCAGAGTGCTTGAGCGCATCTTCATAAGTCACTTCGCCAGCTTTATAGAGATCGAACAAAGCTTGATCAAAAGTCTGCATACCGAGCTCGCGTGAGCGTTTCATTAAGTCTTTGAGCTCATGAATTTCACCCTTACGGATGTAGTCTTGCATCAGTGGTGAGTTGATCATGATCTCAATTGCTGCTCGGCGACTTTTACCATCTTTGGTCGGCACCAGTTGTTGCGCAATGATTGATTTCAAATTCAATGACAAGTCCATATAGAGTTGGCTATGACGGTCTGCATCAAAGAAGTGAATAATACGGTCTAAGGCTTGGTTGGCGTTGTTGGCATGAAGCGTTGCAAATACTAAGTGACCTGTTTCTGCAAAGGCAACGGCATAATCCATAACTTCACGAGAACGAATCTCACCAATCAAAATCACATCAGGTGCTTGACGTAGGGTGTTTTTCAAAGCGACTTCAAATGAATCGGTATCAATGCCGACTTCACGTTGCGTCACAATACAACCTGCATGCTGATGCACAAATTCGATTGGATCTTCAATCGTGATGATATGGCCACGAGAATTTTGATTGCGGTGACCGATAAGTGAAGCAAGTGAAGTGGATTTACCAGTACCCGTTGCACCAACAAAGAGAATGATGCCGCGTTTGGTCATGGCAAGTTCTTTTAAGATTGGTGGTAATTTTAACGATTCGGGGGTTGGAATCTTAGTTTCAATCTTACGCAGTACCATGCCAGGCATGTCACGTTGCTGAAATGCGCTAACACGAAAACGTGCGGTCTTTTCACGGTCGGTGATGGCAAAGTTGCATTCCCGAGTGGTGGCAAATTCTTCACGTTGCTTCTCATTCATGATCGCATGCATCAACTGAGAGATAATTTCAGGACTGAGTTTGCTTTTGGTGACTGGTAAAATTTGTCCGTGTACTTTCATTGACGGTTCGACGTCGGCTGAAATAAACAAATCCGAAGCGTTTTTCTCAATCATGAGTTTGAGTAAGTCATTAAAGTCCATTTCTTAAATCCTTACATAAATGCTTCTGGAGATTTCGCCACATTACGTGCAGCTGCAGCGGTGATCTGACCTTTGGCAACCAATTGTTTTAAGGTTTGATCAAGTGTGGTCATGCCTTGCGCCGCACCAGTCTGAATCGCAGAGTACATTTGAGCGATTTTATTTTCACGGATCAAGTTACGGATCGCAGGTGTACCGATCATGATCTCATGCGCTGCCACACGACCACCGCCATTTTTCTTAAGGAGTGTCTGTGAAATCACCGCTTGAAGTGATTCTGAAAGCATGGCACGTACCATGTCTTTTTCTTCAGCAGGGAACACGTCGATGACACGGTCAATGGTTTTTGCCGCAGAAGTGGTGTGCAATGTCCCAAAGACTAAGTGACCGGTTTCAGCAGCGGTGAGGGCAAGACGAATGGTTTCCAAGTCACGCATCTCACCGACCAAGATAATATCTGGATCTTCACGTAGTGCAGAACGTAGCGCTTCGTTAAAGCCGTGCGTATCACGATGGACTTCACGTTGGTTGATTAGACATTTTTTCGAAGTGTGTACAAATTCGATAGGATCTTCGACGGTCAAGATGTGGTCATAACGATTGTCATTGATATAGTCGAGTAGGGCCGCAAGTGTGGTTGATTTACCTGAACCTGTTGGACCTGTAACCAACACGAGACCACGTGGATATTCGGCAATATTCTTAAAAGTTTGACCGAGACCAAGCTGTTCCATGGTCAATACTTTGGATGGAATGGTACGAAATACCGCACCTGCACCACGGTTTTGGTTGAATGCGTTGACACGGAAACGCGCCACACCGGGTACTTCAAATGAAAAGTCAGTTTCTAATTGTTCTTCATAATCACGACGTTGTTTATCATTCATGATGTCATAGATCAAGCGATGCACGTCTTTGTGTTCCATCGCAGGTAAGTTAATACGTTTGACTTCCCCATCCACACGAATCATTGGTGGTAGACCTGACGAAAGATGCAAGTCTGATGCTCCATTTTTCACCGAAAATGCTAAAAGCTCTGTAATATCCATTTTTTCCCTTGATGTTCAAACGGCTTCTTTATGTTTAGAATAATACGGTGTTCACCACGTGAAACCAAGTGATTTTGTGAAGAAATACCATAGAGATTCAAATTCAACTTGCAAGCAAGGAATAGAAAGAAAATGACGACGATAGATTTCCAAAGTCAACTTCAAGATGTGCATGCGCAAATCAACCAAGCCTGCCTGCAAGCAAATCGCAACTTTCAAGACGTCCAACTCCTTGCTGTGTCGAAAACCCATCCTGTATCGGCTATTTCTGAATTTTATCAACTTGGACAAAAAGCTTTTGGAGAAAACTATCTGCAAGAAGCTTTAGAAAAAATTGAACATTTAAAAGATTTAGAGATCGAATGGCATTTCATCGGACATGTTCAGCGGAATAAAACCAAACATATGGCAGAAAAATTTGCATGGGTGCACGGTGTGGATCGCTTGATCATTGCCGAAAGACTTTCTAATCAACGCCCTGAAAACTTACAACCCTTAAATATTTGCCTGCAAGTGAATATAGATGATCAAGACTCTAAAGATGGCTGTGCACCTGATGAAGTTGCAGAACTGGTTGAAAAAATCAGTCGATTGCCGAACCTGAAATTACGTGGATTTATGGTGATTCCCAAACCTGAGCATGTTGAAGCTTTTACAACGACCAAGCAATTGTTTGACCAAGTAGAACAATATCATGCACAGCCTGAGCACTGGGATACCTTGAGTATGGGCATGTCGGCAGATATGGCGGAAGCGATTCAGGCAGGTTCAACCATGGTGCGAGTGGGAACAGCTTTATTTGGTGCAAGAGATTATTCTGATTGAAATTGGGTTAAAACGACTAACAACTCAATTTACTTTAATAATTTTCGGCTCAATGTTTAACAGCTCTGCTTGACCAAAGAACGATAAAAACGGCACATCTTTGGCATCAAGTCCTGTACCGACACGGACAAATTCATCAATCGAGCCCATGTTCGTCGCATCGAATAATACCCATTGTTCACCAATATAGACCTCAAAAATCGCATGAAAGTCGGGTATTGCTTCATAAAAAGGCATATAGCCAAACACAAAACGGGCAGGGATTTCGAGCGCACGGCAGATCGCAATGGCGAGATGGGCAAAGTCACGACACACACCTGCACGACCAATAAGAACGTCTTTTGCAGATGACATGCCATCGGTTGAGCCTGACTCATACAAAATATGCTGATAAATCCAATCACAAATCGCTTGCACCCGTTGATAGCCCTTGTGTAAATGCCCAAAAGTCCGCTGTGCCATACGTTCTAGCAGATCGGATTCACAGAAACGGCTCGGCGCAAGGTAAAACAAGGTCTCTGCAGGTAACTCATGAATCGCATGTTCTTTGGCATCTAACGGTCGAGCTGGAATGTTTGTTTCAACTTCTGCGTGATAATGTAGGCTGAAATTTTGCACATTTACACTGGATAGTCGGACAAAACGATTGCACTGTTGATCTCGATCAAAATGTTGTAAGCGCTCTAATTTTGGATTGATATCAATCTGTTCATTCGTAATATTTTGCCAAGGATGTTTTGAAGCTTCGACCTGAAAAATAAATTCAGTCGGTTCAAGCACACGGTATTCAAGTAAACAATCAATTTGGAATTTAAGCATGGGAGAGTGTCAATTAACTATTTAATGAATTTGCTAAAAATCAATGCGTCATAATAAATGGATAAGCAATAGAAATGCCAAACATGCTTTGTAAGAATTTAATTAGAGGGCTTAAATTGAGGTTCTAAAAACTTCGCCACCAACCATGAAAATGCAATACAAATCGACATGCTTAAAATTACTGCAAGCATTGAAGTCCAAGTACTGCGCATATAGCTCTGTGGAAATACGCCCATAGCAAACAGCAAAATCGGAAAATGGGTCACATACAGCGTATAAGAAAAACGTGCCGAGCTTGCCCAAATTGGCTTAAAATTATGTTGTTTTAGGAAAAGTTGTAGCAGAAAAATCGCAAAAACCACGCCAATACATGCGTTGAACATAGTAAATAAATTCGCCTGATAGGTTTTGACTTGATCAATGACAAAGAACTGATAGGCATCATAGATCGCAATACACAGCGCAAAAATAGCAAAAATCCATTGTGTGATTTTTAAAGAATGACCATCTAAACGACGGCGCACTTGATTAAATGAAAAAGCAAATGCCAATAACCATACACTAAAATAGACTAAGAATTGCAGATTCAATACAGACAAAATGAGCAGGGTAATCACAAAGCCAACTCGTACAAAAGCATATCGCCACATCGCCATCAGTCCAGCCAAAATATAAAACCAAACTTCGTAGCTCAAACTCCACAGTGGCGCATTGGCAGATAACGTTGGTGTGAGAAATTCATTGACGAAAAATACCGAACCAACCAATTCATGCAATGAAAAATCGTAAGCAGTGCGAAGCATCAGCGCAGGAATAATTTCAAATGAATGGCTTTGTGTGGCAAAGAAATAAGGCGCAAGACCATACAATGACAGCATCCAAAACAGCGCAAAAAGAAACGGTGGCAAAATACGTTTACAGCGTTGCATTGTATAAGTTTTAATTGAAAATAATTGGTTTTGCTGAATATTTTTCTGTATCGAATGTCCAATCAAAAAACCACTGAGGACAAAAAACATCATGACCGCAGATTGACCGAGCAAACGCACAATAGAATAAAGCGTCACATCTTGCGGGGCAACGAAGGCTTGAAAAGCATGACTGAACAACACCACGATGGCACTCAGTCCACGTAAGCTTTCTAGTTGTAGGCTAAAAGTTTTGGCTAAGGGCTGATAGTTTGATGATTTAAAGTTTAGTGAGTGGTTTTTTTCAAACATAATAATTCGCCCAACTAGCCAACCACATGGATTTCACTGGCACCCGAGCCTTTGGCTTTGACTTGGATTTGCACTGGGATGCGTTCATGCATCTCTTGAATATGCGAAATCAAAATCACTTTTCGACCTTGTGACTGCAAACGATCGAGTGCGTCCATGACGATATGTAGCGAGCTTGGGTCAAGCGTGCCAAAACCTTCATCAATAAAGAGCGATTCGAGTTTCATATTGCCCGATGCCATATTGGCGATGGCAAGCGCCAAAGCAAGCGAAACCAGAAAAGTCTCACCACCTGATAAGGACTGTACGGGGCGGATTTCATCATTCATATCATGATCAATGATTGCGAGTCCGAGGCTATCGGCAATACGTTTTAGCTCATAGCGTGGAGCGAGCGGTTGTAGTTGTTGATTTGCGTACTCTAGTAAAATATCCAAGTGATGGTGCTGTGCATAGCGCTGAAATTTCGCACCATCACGACTGCCAATCAAGTCAGAAATCTTCGCCCAACGATTGGCTTCCAGTTGTTGTTTTTCAATTTCTGATTGATATTTGGCATAGGCTTTTTGCTGCTGTTCGTGATGAATTAATTGACTGCGTAAAGTTTCAAGTTGTTGATTAAGAGCTGTTAATTTTTCTTTCAAAAGATGCTGTTGGTTGTCTAATTGCGCCAATTCCAAGCTTGGTTTTGACGGTTGATGTTCCGCTTGCAGTTGTTCAATTTTATCTAAATCATTTTTGCATAGTAACAAACGATTCTCGAATTGTTGTATCTGTTGGCGTAGCTCTACAAGATCATTTGGATTCGAGCTTTGACATTTTTCAATTAAATGTGTATCAAACTGTGGGTGCTGTGCAAGCCAAGTAGTTTTTTCAGTTTCGGCTTGTGTGGCTTGCTTGCGATAGACGTCAAGCTGACTGTGGATTTGATCTCGTTGTTTCTGTTGTTGTTGCCAAAGCAATTCTGCATCTTGATAAGACTTTTGAGCATGCTGACGTTGATCGATTAAGCGCTCTAAGTTTTGGTTTAAGTCTTTAAGCCATTCATTGGCTGAGCTGAATGTTTTAGCCGAATGCTTTTGCACGATTTCAGCAAAGTGTTGACGATTTTCTTTGCCTTGTGTGGTGATGCGTTCGAGTTCATTGTTTAATTTTTCAATCTGCGCATTAAGCCATTGCACTTTATCATTCAGCGATTGCTGTTTTTGTTGTAACTCTTGCAAAGTTTGCTGATGAATCTGCATATCTTTTTGCACTTGCACACGTTGTTGAATTTGCGCTTTTAATTGCACGGCTGTGTTTAACGCAGCTTTTTTCCATGTGCTTGTCCAAGAGTCTGGGAGCTGTTCTAGAATACTATTTTCAGCACTTTCAAGTTGGTCGAGTTGATTGGCAATATGCTGATGTTGCTCAACTTGATTTTGTAAGCTTTGATAATGTACAAGCTGTGCAGTGATGGTTTTGACATGTTGTTCAGCATCATTCTGCTGTTGTTTTAGGGTATGAAGCTGTTCGCCAAGTTGTTGTTGTAGCGCATCATCGGACTTGGAAAAATCAAGCTTAAAATTAATTTCTCTCAGATCAATTTCAAGTTGAGATTGCAGTCGTTTCAGCTGTTTTTCGATGTCTGATAATTGCTTTTGAATTGAATCAATCTGATGCTGACATTGCAGGTATTTCTGTTTGCATTGTTCAAAAGATTGCAATTTTTCCGCTTTGCGTTGTTTTGCATCAACAAGCTGTTGATCTTGCACTTGGCTCAAGGCTTGATTGAGTAAGTCGCTGTGATCGACAAAAGGGTGATCGGTGCTACCACAGACCAAACAAGCTTGCTCAGGCTGAAGTTGTGCACGTAAATTTTCAATATGTTCACTGTGCAAAAGGCGTTGCTCAGCCAATATCTGTTGCAGTTTTTCTAGTGCGTTTTCGGCTTCAAGCGATTCTGTTGCAGCGGATGTTTGGTTTTGCTCAAGTAGCGTTAATGCGCTCTGATGCTTTGCCAAATCTGCTGTGAGTTGCGTTTTTTTCTGCTGAGCCTCTTGCCATTGTGAAAAAAGTCGCTGTGTTGCACTAGCTTGAATACTGCGTTGTTGAATCTGCTGAAGTTGTTGTTTTGCTTGTTCAACGGTTTTAGAGAATTCTGCGAGTTCACCGAATTGATCGTTTTGTTTTTTGATGTCTTGAGATAATTTGTTGAGTGATTGACGAAAGCTTTCTCGATTAAAATTATCGACATGGAAATCAGTAAAATTAGAATCATCCACATGAAAATTATCCATATCTTGCTTGAGTTGCTTAAACTTTTGCTGCTCATTTAAAAACGCATCAATTTTTTCCAAGCTTGCTTTTGGCTCAAGGCTTAAGCTGTCGAGGTCTTGGGTTTGTTTTAAAATCGTATTGGCTTGATCAAGCGATTTTTCAATCTTGGCTTGATTTTGCTCAAGTTGCAAAAGTTCGCTTTGCTGTATTTTAAATTCGCTAGTATGGTGTTCTAATTCAGTTTTTTTCTCTTTAAATGCAATGGCGAATCGACTACGCTGATTATCTAGGTCTTGCGCTTTTTCGATGTCAGGCTGTAATTGTTTGATCTGCTGTTGTCGATCTGTCACCGATTTTTCAACTTGATTGAATATTTCAAAACATCTTATTTTGTCTTGTTCAATTTTAGCGAATTCAGTTTGATTGTTTTCTAGGTTTTGATTTGCCTGCTGAATGTGCTGTTGTGCCTGTGCAAATTGATCAAAACTGGCTCGAATCTGTTGGAATTTCTCCAATTGTTCAAGCCATGTTTTGTCTTGCTGGATTTGCGGACGTTGTATTTCAAGTTGTTGTAATTGTTGCCTTTGTGTCGTCAGTTGTGTGTCAAAGTCTTGTTGTTTTGCAAACCATTGCTGTGCTTGTTCCAGTTGCTTTTGCTCGAGTTGTAAGGTGGCACGTTGCTGTTGGTTGTCCGCCTCATCGCTTTTCAGTTGTTGAACTTGCTCCTCGCTCAACAATTCAATATGTCCGATCATTTGTTTGAAATTATTTAGCTGATCGCTCGCTTCTTTAGTTTTTTCAAAAGCCACTTGGCTGACTAAGCGAAAAATATTGGAATTAGTCAAATATTCCAATAAATCAGCACGTTCTTGATCTTTCGCCTTAAGAAATGCGCCGACTTCAGACTGTGCCAAGAGCACGGCTCGAGTGAATTGCTCAAAGGTCAAGCCGATTAGTTTTTCTACGGTTGGCGTGCATTCCGACTTTTTCTGGGTTAAGACACGTCCTTCCTCCAGTGCAGTGACTGAGCGATCGACCAGTAGATTCCCGTTGGTTTTTCCTCGTGCACGACGCACTTGCCAACGAGCCAGATAACGCTTTTGATTGAGTGCTAAGAATTCAACTTCAGCAAAGCCCTCCACTGTACCACGACGCAGAATTTGGCTACTGTCTTTGATGGTGATGCTTTTGCCACTGGCATCTTGTAATTGTCCTTCGGCGCTTTTGAGGCGTGGGATTTGATCGAATAGGGCAAGACACATCGCATCCAAAATGGTGGATTTGCCTGCGCCTGTTTTACCTGTGATGGCGATCAAACCAGCATGCGCTAATGGCTCATCTTCAAAATTAATCACCTGTTCATCGGCAAGTGAGGCAAGGTTATTTAAGCGTAATGAGAGAATTTTCATGGTGTTATTCTTATCAATTAGGATTCATGAGATTGGTATTGACGTTGTTGTGCCTCATCAAGCACAGTTTGAAAATCCTGTTCCACCGCTTGATCTGCGCTAAAACCTTGTTTTGCCCAGATGTGCTGAAATAATTCCGTTGGTGTTGGTGGAGCGAGATCGATTTTTGAGGTTGCTATATTGGTATTCGCATTTTGTGCTGTGGTTTTGCGTTGAATCCGTAGTAGTCGATAACAGTTGGCCGGTAATGCTTGTTCAATCTGTTGACGTAAATCAAGCGGAGCAGGGCGGTCACTGATATATTCGATTTCTAGGAAATCCCGCAAATCATCTTTAGTATTGTCGCTATTTTTTGGCGTCGCTGGAAGTGAACGAAGCTGTTGCATGACATCATCTAACCCGCCTGTAATTCGCTTTATATCAATGGTACGAGGGATTTTTAAGGCTTCTATGGTCAATTTTCCATCATTGTTTTTAGTCGGATCAAGGGTGATATGTAGTACTTGATGCGGATAATTCCGTTCACTAAATGAGAGTGGAATTGGCGAGCCACTATATCGAATGTGATCTTGTCCGACTTTTTGTGGTTTGTGCAGATGTCCAAGCGCCACGTAGTCGATGTCATCACCAAACAGATCGCTAGATAAGGCTTCTTGATTGCCGACCACGATTGAGCGTTCCGATTCAGACTCTTGCCCACCTTGCATGTGCGCATGCGACATGATGATCAAGGCTTGGTCACCAGTTTGGCATTGCTTGGCTTCATTGATCAGTTGCTGATGGATATAGCGAATGGCAGATTGATGGTCTGTTGTATCTGCATTAAATCCTGTAATTTCTGCGGGACGTAAAAAGGGCAAAGTCACACACCAAGCGACGATTTCTTGTTGATTTGATTCAGTATTGATCTGATAAATCGGTTGAATTAAGCGCTCGGTATTTAAGGTTTTGTCCTCATGCCAATGCACCAAACCGACTGTTTTTGCATTAAATTTTTCGAGCAAGGGTTCGACTTGCTCAAGGCGATAACCCGAATCATGATTGCCTGCGATCAGCAGGGTTTGCATCTGCGGAGCAACTTCATGCGCATCAGCAAGGAAGCGATTCAGTTGTTTTTGCGCTTGTGAACTTGGATTGATCACATCGAAAATATCGCCTGCAATCAATAAGGCATGTGGTTGTTTTTCTTCGATTTGTGCGATTAACCACGTCAAGAACTTCGCATGTTCATAGTCACGTGGATAGTTGTGGAATAACTGCCCAAGGTGCCAATCCGCAGTATGAAGAAAACGTACACTCATCGTAGTTACTCAACCCAACCCATAAAAATCACTGATGCTAAATTAACATAAATTGCTTGTTGAAAAGAGCTTTTCACAGTGAGGTGCGACATATTCAGTCGTCATCAATTTTTGTTATTTTGAGGTAGCAAATTGGCAAAAATGCTTAGCCTTGTTTTAACTGGTCAAAGTGTTGAGCGACGACTTTGAGCGCTGCGGTTTCATGTGACCAACGATATACCGTGTCTTCAAGTTGTTGTACATTGTCCAGTTTCTTAAAAATCAGTAGATCACCTGAACCGTTGCTGGCGATGGCAATCGCATCAGTGGGAAAACCCAGCCATTGTCGGGCTTGTCTGGTCTCAACCATAATATGGTTGCAGGTGCGTTTGATACGCTTTTTATCTGACTGATCGAAGAAGGGAAACAGTTTCCAAACATCATCATCGGCGATGACTTCACCACCATTCATTTGGATCATTTTTACTTTAAAGCGAGGCGGGAAAATCACCCCGAGTTGTTGTTCTGTTTGTGCGATGTATTTTTCATCAATTGGAAAAGGCATAGGTCGAGATTCTCCGAGAGTAATTTTAATACATTTTCAATCGGTCAATTTATTGCGCCGACTCAACGACTTTAAAAATCCCAAATACATTATTGTCTAAATCCACAAAATAACCCTGCCAACAACGTCCTGCAATGGCAAATTTTGGCATGGCTTCGATGCCGCCCAATTCTAAAATTTTCTGTGCGGTAGCATCAAAATTTTCCACTTGAATCGAGCAAGTATAAGCATTGGTGCCATATTCCACAGGCGGTATTTGGCACGGGCGTTGCAACAATCCGCTGTGCATGCCATCGCTTTCAATTCGATAATATTCAATCGGTAAACCTTCCAGTTTTTCAAAGCGCCAACCAAACACTTGCTGATAAAATTCAGCATCACGAGCTGGGTTAGAGGATTGGAATTCAAAGTAAGCGATCGAATTCATTTTATTTTCCTTATCGGCTAAAAATTCCGTGGATGGCTTTTTCAGGGTAGACGAAATAGGTTATGATTCGCTATTCATTTTTTAGACATAACATTACGATGCAACCATTTGTCCTGTATAACTCTGAGCAACGTCAAAAAGCCCCTTTCCAACCGCTACGTGAAGGCGAAATTAACCTTTATGTCTGCGGGATGACGGTCTATGACTACTGTCATATTGGGCATGCTCGGGTGATGGTTGCATTTGACTATATTACACGCTTCCTGCGCAGTCAAAATTGGAAAGTAAACTATATTCGCAACATCACCGACATTGACGACAAGATCATCAAACGTGCCAATGAAAATGGCGAAACGATTAACGAGTTAACCGACCGCTTTATTACGGCGATGAATGAAGATGCGCATGCGCTCGGCTGTCTTGACCCTGACCAATCCCCACGTGCTACGGATTATATTCCGCAGATGCAAGACATGATTAACAAACTCATCGACAATGATGTGGCGTATCCTGCACCGAATGGTGATGTCTATTATGCAGTAGAAAAATTCGCCAAATACGGTCGTCTTTCAGGTCGTAAGCTCGAAGATATGCAAGCAGGGGCGAGTGAGCGGGTCGATGTCGAAGTGCAGAAGCAACATCCTTTCGACTTTGTATTGTGGAAATCGGCAAAACCGTCTGAGCCATCTTGGCAATCGCCATGGGGAAATGGTCGTCCAGGTTGGCATATCGAATGTTCTGCGATGTCAACTTGCTGTCTAGGTAATCACTTTGATATTCATGGCGGCGGTGGCGATTTGATCTTCCCGCATCATGAAAATGAAATTGCTCAAAGTGAAGGTGCAACGGGCGAGCAATATGTCAACTATTGGATGCACGTCGGTTTCGTCAATGTCGATGGCGAGAAAATGTCAAAATCATTGGGCAATTTCTTTACCATTCGTGATGTGATGGAGAAATTTCACCCTGAAGTGATTCGTTATTTTATCCTGTCATCGCATTATCGCAGCCCGATCAATTTCTCAGACAGTGCGCTCAAAGAAGCTAAAAACGCCTTAACTCGCTTTTACCAAACCAATAAAGCGGTGCAAAATAGCGATGAAGTACAGCAGATTTTAGCCTCGATTAAACTCGAATCTGTGCAAAGTGCAGATGCCTATCAACGCTTTGTCAAAGCCATGTCAGATGACTTCAATACACCTGAAGCGTTATCCATCTTGTTCGAACTGAGCCGTGAAACCAATCGTGCGATCAAAGCTGAAGAATGGCAACAAGCAGCGACTGCATATGCAACGCTGAAAACCTTATGTGAAATTCTTAATATTGCACAGCATGATATTGATGAATTCTTAAAGTCAGACGTGGGAGCAGAAAATAGCTTATCTAATGACGAAGTCGAAGCTCAGATTCAAGCCCGTGCTAATGCCAAGAAAGCCAAAAATTTCGCTGAAGCAGATGCAATTCGTCAGGCTTTACTCGATCAAGGTATCGTGCTTGAAGATAGTCGACAGGGTACGACTTGGCGCCGTGTTGATTAACTATATCAGGCACTTTAACTTTGCTACTGCGTTAACCTCACTCGAAGTACGACATGTACCTCATCGCTTGGTTGCCTTGTAGCAAAATGAAATTGCACTGATTATAGGTTCGAAGGCGGTATTTGATAGAAATTAAACTGTTGTGCTAAAAATTCGTCAATCGGCTGAATAATATAAAAAAGTTGTTGACGGTGACAATATGATGACTATAATAGCGTCCACAAAGCGGGAATAGCTCAGTTGGTAGAGCACAACCTTGCCAAGGTTGGGGTCGCGAGTTCGAGTCTCGTTTCCCGCTCCAAATTTTAAAAGCCCTAATCAAAAGATTGGGGCTTTTTTTATGCCTATTTTCAATCACTTAGAACGGATGATTGCTCGGGTTTTCTCAATTTTGAGTTTTATAAAAAGTCAAGCCCTGTATCCTGATTTCGAAAAAAGTGGCTAAAAGTGACCAAAAATTGACTGAAAGTGTCCACGTCTTTTTTTGCTGGTCAAATCACGCCTAAATTATTCTTCAGAATTTTTTTTGAAGCTTAATAAATCTCCGACATCTATGTCTAGAAAGTCGCAAATTCTATTGATTGTTTCAAAATCAATTCTTGTTAACTCATCATTATAAAGTTTATGCAGGGTCGTTTTATTGATCCCTGTGCCTCTTATCAGATCAGAAACCTTCATTCTTCGTTCAGCTAAAAGAATAGGTAAGTTACAAATAATCACAATATATTCCTCTAATCCAATGAATAAATCATTGCATTTATGTACATACAAGGGTAAATTACACACATCAGATGAAATATTTATTTGATGCAATCCAACTTTACAGGAATACATTATGACACAGACCTATCTGACAACCAAAGAGCTATCAGAGCGAATCCATTACAACGAACGAACTATTCGTAATCAGTTGAAGGATTCGGTTTTGATCGAGGGTGTTCACTATATTCGTCCTTTCGGTGGACGTAAAATTTTATACATTTGGGAGCGTATCGAGGAGGACATGGCCAAACCATTATTGGCAAATCTAAGTAGTTTATGTTTGCAATAGGAGAGAAATCATATGGGAAGTATCACAAGTCGATATGGGCATCTTTACGTGGATTTTCGATATTTGAATAAACGATGCCGAGAAGTCACGTCCTTAAAGGACAATCAAGCCAACCGAGGTAAATTGGCAAAGATTTTAGAACGTATTGAAGCTGAGATTTTGCTGGGTATATTTGATTACGCCAAATATTTTCCAAAAAGTAAGCAACTGAAAGTCATCGAGTCGATAAGAAATCAACAGCTCGTGGTTGAAACAAAGACACCGACATTTGAAACGTTTTATCAAATTTGGTTTGCAGAAAAGGAGATTGAATGGCGACCGAGTTATAAGGAAAAAGTGAATATTGTCATGAACAAATATTTGAAACCAAATTTTGGTCATATCGCTTTACTCAACATCAATAAAGAAAGCATTCTTGCTTTTCGTGCCTCCCTCGCCAAAGTTGAGCACGGAAAAAAACAAAAATGCCTTCTACCATCACGGATCAATCAAATCATGACAGTACTTCGTATGATAATCAATGAAGGCTCAGAAAGATACGGTTTTGAGTCACCGTTTAAGAATATTAAGAACCTTAAAGAAGCCAAAACGGATGTCATGCCATTTACGCTTGCAGAGGTCAAAGCCATTCTGAATACTGTTCGTGAAGACTTTAAACCTTATTACACGGTGCGTTTCTTTACGGGTATGCGTACCAGTGAAGTGGATGGTTTGAAATGGAAAAATGTGAATTTTGAGCGTCGGGAAATTTACATTAAAGAGGCTTTAGTAAATGGCCTTCTTGGGCCAACCAAAACAGATGGCTCAAATCGAACCATTCAAATGAGTCCGCAAGTTTATTTTGCATTCATTCAGCAAAAGCAACGATCATTTAAACGCTCAGAATTTGTATTTTGCAACCGAGAAGGTAAGGCACTGGATTATAGGGCAGTGAACCGACGGGTTTGGCATCCTTTGCTCAGGTATTTGGGGCTTGAGCCTAGACGTGCCTATCAGAGTCGGCATACCGCTGCGACGCTGTGGCTGTCGGCAGGAGAAAATCCAGAGTGGATTGCAAGACAACTGGGTCACTCGACCACGGAGATGCTATTTCGAGTTTATAGCCGATATGTTCCGAATATGACACGACAAGATGGTAGTGCTTTTGAGGCAATGCTCAATGAAATTGATCATCTGGAGAAAATATCATGAGTCATGCTATTTTCGATAAATCATATTACAATGATGTGGTGGTAAGCCGTCTCGCCGATCAAATTGCACGAGAGTTGATTGATGAGTTTTACATTTTAGCGGTCAATAATCTTGCATTTTTACTGGAAGGTGCATGCTTTATGAATGATCATCAGGTGTTGCGTATTTGGATTCAAGCAATGATTGATCAGTATAAAGACAGCTATATCGTTGAGGATCTGATCAGTTTTATTCGGCATCAATTTATGGTCTTAGCCAAAATAATTTGAAATATCATAAAAAAAACATCAATAAAAATGGGAGCTTAAACTCCCATTTTTAGTTTTACATGAAGTGTATTATGTTGCTTTGAGAATATTTGAATAACTAAACTTGGGTTGCTGCACTAATGAGTTGGTGATCATAAGTACTGGTTGTTGCTGCTTCGAGTATGACCCATGCTGCATCTTCATAGGAAACAAATGGTCCAGCATCACGATTTATACGAATAGTCGAGGCGACATCAGGATTTCGTTTCCCAACACTTTGCATTCGCCCTGGGCAAAAGATCACATAATTAATATGTTCATTTTGTATGGCAGCGATCGATGCGCCATGCACTTTATAGGCGCCTTCAACCCAACTACCTAAATGCTTGAGCTGTTTATAGTTTGGGGTAATACCATCTTCAGCCATAACATTCGTGGTACCGCCTGGCCAAGTCAGTTTTCCGACTCCGTTACGTTTAACTGCAACAGCTAGTGCTTTTGCTAAGGTCGGATCTGCACCTCGACCCGACAAAACTACATCAATACCTTGCATCGCTTCATCAAGAGTTTTGGCATCTGTACCATCACCAACAAAAATTTTGGTGAGTTTTGATAACGTTGCAGCATCGAGCACTGCTTCTAATTTTGAGCGATTTCTCACTAACACTGAAACCGATAGTCCGCGTAGTAAGGATTCTTGAACCAAACTTTGTCCTAAACCGCCAACGCCCACGATGAGTATATTTTTAGGTTGCATGATTGTGCTCCTTTAAGATTCATATGAGTACATAGTCTGTTTAACTCAAAATATGTATCTCAATTTTATTAGCTTTGATCTAATGTTGGGTAATCGGTGTATCCACGTTCTTCACCCTGATAGAACGTTGCACGATCAGGTTGATTTAATGGTGCACCGACACTGAACCGCTCAGGTAGGTCTGGATTGGCAAGGAACAATGAACCAAAGGAAACAAGATCAGTATCACCATTTACAATTGCAGCTTCTGCACGCTGCGCATCATAGCCACCATTTGCAATGTAATTCCCGCCATATATTTTTCGAAGTTGAATATAATCAAACTCACCCTTACCTAGTTGAAGTGCATGTAAATACGCTAGGTCGTATTTGCTAAGCATTTCAGCGACATAATTAAAAGTTGCTTGAGGGTTGCTATCACTCATTGAGAAAGCATCAAAGATTGGAGATAGACGTACACCAACATGCGCTGAACCAAGTACAGAAACGACAGCTTCAACCACTTCTTTCAACAAACGTGCACGGTTTTCAATAGAGCCACCATATGCATCTGTACGCGTATTTGAGCCATTACGTAAGAATTGATCAATCAAGTAACCATTGGCTGCATGAATTTCAACACCATCAAAGCCTGCACGTTTTGCATTCACGGCTGCTTGTTTAAATTGTTCAACGACACCAGGAATTTCTTCAAGCGTTAAAGCACGTGGCGTTTCAAGCTGTTTTAAACCTTCTGAGGTGAAAATGTCGCCATTGGCTTTAATCGCAGAAGGTGCGACTGGAAGGTCGTTATTGGGTTGGATTGAACTGTGAGATAAGCGACCAACATGCCAAATTTGGAGAAAGATCTTTCCACCTTCAGCATGAACAGCATCTGTCACTTTTTTCCAGCCCTCGACTTGAGCATCTGAATAGTTACCAGGTGTACGTGGATAACCTTTGGCTTGTGGTGAAATCTGAGAAGCCTCGGTAATGATCAAGCCTGCTGTAGCACGTTGACGGTAATATTCAACCATCGTGTCGGTAGGCACATCACCTTCACTTGCACGGCTACGTGTTAAAGGAGCCATCACCATTCGATTTTTTAGGTGAACCGCCCCAATTTGTTTTGGTGTAAAAATCTCTTAAAGTTGAGTTGCAGTCATTGTCTTGTCCTTTTTAAATATTGGACTGTATAGTCCAAAACTTTAAAAAAAATAACCTCGCCGAAACAGGTTACTGTAATGCCTCAAGCATTATGCCTAATGCATCTTCAAGCCTTTCAATCTCAGTATTTGCTCTCGCCATGAGCTGTAAGCCTTGATGGTTAATCATTAAAAAACGCGCTATTTTCTTCGCATCTTTCGATTCTGGTATAGAACCGTCTATCTTTCCACGTTCAATCGCATCGATAAACGCATTCTCGATGCCCAAGAAATCACGTTCAATCAATTGTTGAACTTGTAGATCATGTGGACCAAACTCTACAGCTTCATTACAACTCATACATCCAAAGGGTTTTTCTTCTGCACGAGCATGTTCTAAAACCATAGTGAAGAATGCTGAAATAGACGCATAAGCTGTCGCTTCACTGGTTAAATAAATATTGAGCATTCGCATGCGTTCTTGCTGATAAATTTCAAATGCAGCAAGAAATAGCTCACGCTTATTACCAAAGGTATCGTACAGACTACTTTTGCTTAGACCAGTTGCTTTTAAAAGATCTGTTAATGAAGTGGACTTATAGCCCTGACTCCAAAATACACGCATTGCTTGTAGCAATACTTCTCTTTCATCAAATTCACGTGGTCTAGCCATTTCAGTTATCCTCTCGATGTAATAAGATTATCAATTATGGACTTTTTAGTCCAGAATTATTCTATAAATTACTCATTGAATGTTTTCATGACTACAATCGGTTTTTTTAAGTCAATGATTTTACGGCACTTAGATACAATTTAGACAACTTGATTTGCGATATTCACTCTTGGCTAAATTTGCTTTTTGTAGCCAATTTTTAACTGGCGGAGCCCTGAAAATGCAATGGGAAATATGTGTATTGCGAATTTCTATTTAAATGATCATTAAGTACTGTGTTCACTTGAACAAACAGTTATTGGTCGCTAAGACGATTAATTAATCGTTCATAGTCACTTTTAGAAAGTTTACCAATGTAAGTTAATTTTGTCCTATCAATTGGCAACTGATATGTCTGTACAGTATCAATCCATGATTTTTTACTGAGCCCAACCGATTTCCAATCTATAATTTCAATATATTTACTTTTAATAAATTCAGATTTATTGTCATATTGACTACTTAAGCGGAATACGATGTAGTCTTTTTGGGTTTGTCGAATATATAAAACAGGACGGGTTTTACCCTCTGCGATGTCTGTAAAACCAACGTAAGCCCAATACACATCCTGTGCCATTAGTATCCACCATCATCATCTAAAAATGCTTGAATAGATTTTGTATTGGATACTTTTACACTCGGAATATTATGGCTAAGTGCGATGAGTTGTGCTGTATTAAAATCCTCATCACTTATTTGATTACTTACAGGAATTCGACCTGTTCTAGCAATTTCAGCCATGACCATGCTAAAAACAGATGCAGGGGTTAGCCCAACTTTTTTGATGATGTACTCTGCAGATTCAGAAATAGCCTCATCCACAGAATATTGGACTCTTTTTTTTATTAGCGTAGACATTTGACACCTCTTAATTCAACCAATGCCATTTTACGCCACAAAGTGACACTGAGCAAGTAAATTGTAAGTATCCATTCTTAAGAAGAAATAGTGTCTAAACTTAGGTTGGTGCAAAATTAACAACGGTATGAAAATCGATACGAATCAAAGCTGCAGTTGCTGCTTGAATCCGCCATTTTAAAATCCTTCTTTATCCAGAAGTTGTGTCGCTTGTTTTAATCGGGTAGGGGGAATATGCTGTACATTACAAGTGCGAATAAATTGGTCATACTCGGCATTGCTGAGTTGAATACGGACTTGGGGCTTTGGGGGGCGACTAGCCAATAATTCCTGTAAGGTTTTCATCATGAATTGATCTCCTATGGCGAATCAAGCTTAGCCAATTCATTTTGGTTGATAAATTCGATCAGTGAATTTTGAACAAATTCATCAAATTCAATCTCTTTTTCTTTTAGGATGACCTCTATCTTTTCTATCGTTTCGATATTTAAATCGAACACAATTTCCACTGATGTTTCCATGAGTAGGTCGTAGTTGTTTTCGACCATCTTTTTAAAAGATTCTTCTAGGTCATGTGTCGAGGGTATATTGAAAGATAAGCCTAATGAGCTATTGATAATTTCAACATGGGTATATCCTAGATATTCAGTACTTTTTCCTACAAATCCTAAGTGCTTCATAAAAATCCTTAAATAAAGAAGTAGATAGCATTCAAATAAGGGCTATTTAAATTAAGCCAGACTTTCTTTTACGAATTTTGGATCAATAGTGAATAATCGATGTTACGGCTACTATCGTGGATACTGATTGCAATTGTACTATCATGTAGTAGTTTATTTTATACGCCTTTGTGCTATTTTGAAACGCTCATTTTTAATTCACAGGATTAAAAACAATGAACTATTTTGCAGAGGATCCCTTCTAGGTAATGTGACCTAGGAGGAACAATGAAAAAGCTGAAATATCAATACAAGCAATCCATGCAGAGTACTCGACATGATTATCCTTTGATAATTTACCCGAATGTCAGAAGTTCTATATTTAAGAAATTTAGCACGCATCAAGAGCGTAGTTTTTATTTTTTACATCGTATTGAATACAAAAGCTATTCGCTTAAAATTCGTGTAGCACGTGGTACAGGGGCGAATTCAAACATGAGGTGCGACAGACTTAAAAGCACTATGATAATCAACAAGTTGAGAAAAAGCCTCCAGAGGCGTCTGCCAATTCAAAGCCTTTCCTGGTCTGCAATTTAAAGACATAGCAATTTGTTTAAGTATTCTTGAGTTGCTGGGCTCAAGTCAACACCTTTAGGTAAATATTGCCTAATCAACCCATTCATATTTTCATTAGTCCCACGTTGCCATGGTGAATGTGGATCACAAAAATAGACCTCTATCCCTAAATCCTTCTCTAAAATTTTATATTCTGCCATTTCTCGACCACGATCATAGGTCAAGGTTTTTCTTAATTCTGATGGTAAATATGCCATGGCTTCAGTTAATGCTAGACGTACTGATTCAGCTTTAGCATCAGGAAGTACTGCTAGAATACACAACCGTGTATTACGTTCAACGAGCGTTGCAACTGCACTCTTATTGTCTTTTCCTTTAATTAAATCCGCTTCCCAATGCCCTAGTATTTTTCGCTCTTCAACCTCTTTAGGACGATCATGTATTGTCTTAATCTCTTGTAATATTGAATCTTTTTTGGGTTCACCTTTTGCCTTACGTTTCTTGTTTTCATGCCTTAAGCAGGACAATAGGTCTTTTTTAAGCTCACCTTTAGGCAAAGCTCGGATCGTTGAATAAATTGTAGTATGACTAATATTCATCGTGTCATCATCAGGAGTTGATTGTTTTAAGCGTTTCGATATTTGTTCAGGAGACCATAAACAACGAATTGCTTCAACAATAAATTTCCATAATGTGGAATCGAGTTTTAGCTTTCTATGCCCACGCCGTCGCCGAGATAGGGATTCATCTAATGCTTGTTGTGCTTGGTAGGATTGATTTACTGTATTTCGGTTCAATTCACGATATATCGTACTATGATGTCGTTTGATT
>LUOR01000011.1 GCA_001626925.1 Moraxellaceae bacterium REDSEA-S32_B1 | reverse complement strand
AATGCCAACATTACTTCATCTTTCATGGTAAACACCTGTGTTACTCTCAACAGCGTTGAGGGAGAGTTTAAGCGTTTACACAGTTTTATTTACAGTCTCGTCTATGACAACGGCAACAGCAAACACAGCACAATATTCATTCAAATGGATTGCTTTACTGGGTTTGCTGACAGCACTCGGTCCATTGTCGATCGACATGTATATGCCTGCTTTGCCTGAGATGGCGACAGAGTTTGGTACTACCACGATTCGTATTTCTAACTCTATCCCTGCGTACTTCTTTGGGCTTGCGATTGGTCAGTTGATCTATGGCAGTCTAAGCGATCGGATTGGTCGCAAGAAGCCCTTATATATTGGCTTAATCATTTATTGTATCGGTTCGATTTTATGTATTTTTGCCCATACTGAGTGGGCGTTGATCTGTGCCCGAGTCCTACAAGCTTTAGGTGGCTGTGTCGGTGTGGTGATGGCACGTGCAGCGATTCGAGATAGTTTTGATGTGCGTACCTCTGCGCAGGCGCTTGCACATATGGCGATGATTTTAGGGATTGCACCGATCATTGCCCCATTAGTTGGTGCGGTGCTGATTCAGTTTTTTAGTTGGCATTCGATTTTTATTCTATTGGCAATCGTTGGGCTCATTTCATTATGTTGTGTGCATTATTTTTTCCATGAAACCTTGCCAGTTGATCGCAGATTAAACCTCAGCTTTAAGCAAGTATTTATCTTGTATGGCAATATCCTCTCTGATCGAAGCTTTCGTACACCAATGCTTGCAATGGCGTTTTTCTCAGGCATGATGTTTTGTTATTTGACGTCTGCATCTGCGCTATTGATGGAAGATTTAGGTTTTAGTCAACATCAGTTTGCATTGGCTTTTGGGTTGAATGCCTTTGGAATTATGCTGTTTTCTTTTACCAATAGCAAAATTGTCAAAAAAGTTGGACCACTACCACTGCTTCATCTCGGAGGGACTTTGCAATTGATCGGTGCGATCATTTTGTTGATAGATGCTTTTGCGGTGAATGTCGGGACGATGTGGATTTTAGTGGGTTTGTTTATAGTGGTATCAGGTGTCGGTTTAACAGGACCGAATGCGACGGCCCTTGCGTTGTCAGAACAGCAAAATCGAGCAGGGACGGCGAGTGCATTAATGGGAAGTTTACAGTTCGCACTGGGGCTTTTTGCTGGTGTATTACTGAGTATTTTTACAGGTTCAATCCTAGAAGATATGGCGACCACCATGATGATTTATGCGCTACTTGGTTTGACTTGTGTTTACGTGATTCGTCACCGTGCAAAAAAGCCCACAACATAAAATAAACCCTCATCAGTAGAGGGTTTATCTGTCAGGTTGTCCGTCTAAAATGAGATTTAAAAAAAACAGTTCAAATGCATCCTTAGTCTAAAAAGACAGTAAATTCATCCACCTCAACACGAGGTGTAATAAACGTATTTACAATATGATTAGGATCGGCATAACCAAGTGCTACTGTACATACCAATTCCTCATCATCAGGCGCACCCAACACATCCAGTACGATTCCATGAAAATGATTCCATGCAGCTTGTGGGCAACTATCCAAACCACGTGCTTTGGCAGCGACCATGACATTTTGAATCATCATCGAAATGTCCATTTTTGAGCCAACTCCCATGGCTTTATTCACCGTGAAAAATAGGGCAACTGGCGCATCGAAGAGTTGATAGTTGCGCAGTTGTTGCGTCGCCATTTTTTTCTTTTCGCCTTTTTGAATACCGAGCAAGCCGTACAATCCCCAGCCATTCTCACGGCGACGGTCAATATATGGCGAAATCCACGTTTCAGGATAGTAGGCAAAAGTTTCGTGATATTGATTAGCCGCTTCAGGGCTTTCATAAATTTCTAATTGCGCTGCGACCACACGATCGATCATTTCTCGGCGTTTATTACCTGTTACCACATAGACTTTCCACGGCTGGGTGTTTGTACCTGATGGTGCACGACTGGCAACCTGTAGAATGTCTTTGATCTCCGATGTCGCAACTGCTTTGTCTAAAAATGCACGGACGGAGTGGCGAGAAGTGATGGCTTGATCAACTGCGGCAACATGTTCAATATTCATAAAATTCCCTGTTGTTATCTGTGATGAGTTTCATTAACCAAATAAAAGGTTAAGCGTTTGTTTGTTTAACAAGATGAATTCATTTCATCGGTATTTGAGATAAATCATACGCATTTATCCGCAAATTTGAATGGCTGACAAGTTCAATTTTCAAGTTACAAAATAATCATTCGCATTGCATTACGACTAAAGTGCTATTCTGAAACAGAATGTAAATTATTGACTAATGTTACAAAATCTAAAAATCTCTCAATCTAAATTATTGATTTTAAAATAATAAAATTAATGTCATAAATTTTTTAAGTTCAGCTAATACTTTTGGCTAAGACAATATACAGCTTGATGAACAAATTATTACAATGCAGTTCTTGCCCAAAAAAATTGATATCAACGTACAGGGATTGGCGAGATGTTCAAGCGATTCGGTACTGAAATTGCTTGGCAGGTCTGGGTTGAATAAGGAGTAAAAAATGAATCCAAAATTGAGTTCACAGTTAAATTTTGCAAAAGTCCTCAAGCTCAGTAGCTTAAGTTTGGCATTAGGGGCGATGTCTTCAGTGAGCTTCGCCGCAGATAGCGATGAAATCGCACAGCTTCGTACAGAGATTCAAGAGCTTCGTAGTTTAGTTCAACAACAAGGACAACAACTTGCAGCGCAACGTTCGGCTCCACCAGTTGCACCATCAGCTCATGTGCAACATCATGCTCATTCTGCGCCACCGCCAGCGGTCAAAGTGGATACTCAAGATTTAAAAATCACGACAAGTAAAGGTGCAGAAGTGGATTTATATGGTTTCATCCGTGGTGATGCAAACTATATTATCGAAGGTGCAGATGATGATTTTAACAGTGCAGCAAGTAGCGATGGGGCAACGCAAGATAAGCTACGTGCGACAGCTAAAGTGACTCGTTTCGGATTGGACTTTAGCTCACCGATCGCAGGGCAAAACGTCGGTGGTAAAGTTGAAGTTGACTTTGCAAGTGCAACGGAGAATCTACGTATTCGTCATGCGTACTTAACATTCAATGATTGGTTGTTTGGTCAAACTACGTCGAACTTCTTAAGCAACCATGCACCTGAGATGATCGACTTTATTACCAACATCGGTGGCGGTTTTTCTCGTATACCACAAGTGCGTTATAGCCATAACCTTGCGCCTACAACACAAATCGTATTGTCAGCAGAAGAGGGTAATAGTGCTGCAACTGGAGCAACCGCAAAATATAAACTTCCTGTATTGACTGCCAAGTTGAATCAAGGTTTTGCTGAAGGCAAGGGGAATGTAAGCGTACGTGCATTGGCTGAGCGCTACGAAGCTGAAGGCAATAATGATTCAGACGAAACAGCTTGGGGCGTTGCTGCAGGTGCAAGTTTTCAAGTTGCTGATCCATTAAAGTTAACTGCCGACATTTCGCATGTTGAAGGCAATAGCAACTATTTATATGGTGCCAATACCGCTTTTGCAGTCGATGCAAATGGTGATTTGGCGCAAAATGAGTTTAATGCGTTCCAAATCGGTGCAACCTATAAAATCTTGCCAAATCTGCGCTCAACCCTTGGTTATGGCGCAATGTTTGCAGATGATGACAGTGAATATGCGGACATCGTGACAACTGCAAACAAAGAAGTGCAACAAGCTTGGATTAACTTCATCTACTCGCCTGTGAAACCAGTTGATCTTGGTATTGAATATATCAATGGTAAACGTGAAACCTTTGCTGGCGATGACTACAAAGACAACCGTGTTGGCGTCATGGCTCGATACAATTTCTAATTAGAAAATTAAATTAGAAAGTAAGTTTCCTGAACAAAGAAAAGCCCTTCAATCGAAGGGCTTTTCTATCTTTCTAAGAAACTCAACGAATAGAACATCGAAATTTCAAAAGTATATATTATTCCAAGAATTTAACCGTGATGCCTTTTTTCACACGTTTTGCCAAATCTTGCGCATCCCAATTGGTCAAACGAATACAGCCGTGAGATGCAGTCTTTGAGATCAGCGATGGGTTAGGCGTGCCATGAATACCAAATGATGGTTTAGATAAACCAATCCACATATTGCCCACTGGATTGTTTGGACCTGGCGGCAATGACAGAGGCTTCATGTTGTTGCCTTGAACAAAGTTTTTCGGACTGTAGCCATACCATGGATTTGGTGCAATATTTTTTACGGTATGTGTACCTGTTGGTGATGGCGTATCACTACTACCAATCGTTGCAGGGAACGACGCAATCATCTTATTTTTGCTGTTAAAGAGATACAGTTGTTTTGCACCTTTATGCGCAATAATCAGATGAATATCTTCAGGTAAGTTGTTGCGAATATTTGCTACGATGATTTTCTCACCAGCTTTTTTAAAGCTTACGTCTGGATTGATCTGTTGTAAAAAGTTCTCATCCATATGGAAGCGTTCGCCAAGCATTTCCGTCACGCGCGTATAGTACAAACCTTTCATTTTGGCTTGCAGTGCATAGTTCGATGGAATGGATTTGGCATAAGGACCTTTCAAGTCATCTTCTGTGATGGTGTATTCCACAAATACAGGTTCAGATTGACCTGCATTTAAGCTATCCCAAGTCTGTTGATCCATCTTGCCTGTAGCATCGAGGTTGTTCATGGTTTGATAGGTAGAAATTGCCTTGAGCGTATTCATGCCCGTAGCACCATCAATCGCACCTGGTGAAGCGTGCTTACGGTTCAATAATACTTGGATTTTTGCAAATACAGGCAGACGACCTTTTTCAATGCCTACAGCCCAACCTGTATTATTCAAACCTTCCAAAGTCCACTCCGCATTTTTTACCGCTTTCGCTTGTGCTGTATCAGCGATTGGAGATGAGCCTTCGGTTGAGTTTTCGATTTCATCCGCATTTGGATCTGCAAGACCGATGCCTGAAGCGATTTCAGTACTATTGGCATCAGTATTATCTGCATTGGATGACGCATCTTGTTCTTCTGAAACCACTGGCGCATCCGCAATTGCTGTTGACGTGTTTGGTTCAGTTGTGGTCACAGGGCTTTCAGGTGTACCTAAGCTTTGTTGTTGGATGCTATTTGATGTATTTAACTCAGAATTTGCATCATTCGATAATTCTTTAGTTGATGGCACACTGCTTGAAGGTTGTGCATTCGACGCGTTTTGTTGTGACAAGCGGTAAGATTCAATTGGAATTTCAGTTGCTGGCGTTGGATTGAGCACTAGGCTCGGTGTATTTTCCGCTGATACAACAGGGGCAAAGGCACAGGCAAAGCTGATACCTAAGCTCAGACTCAATTTACTACGTGCAAACATGCAAATATCCTAAAAAATTTTGTTATCTGCCTAATTATAAAAGAAACTTCAAGGCTTCACGTAATTGTTTTGTAGCCTATTTTATGGATCAAAAAAGAGCTAAATTCTGAATATAATTGATTATTTCTAACAAAAACAGAAAATTAAAATAAATTTTTTTTTAATGGATTTTGCGCGAGTTCATCATGATGAATGTCTCTGTTTAGCGGATATGAGCGATTTAGCAATGTGACGGTTAAATTTTCATTGCAGCCAATTCAACCATTAAAAATTAGGATAAACACAATTAAATTCGTCTTGACCAGAGTGATTTTGCTATCATGAGCGACAAAATTTTCGAAAGATAAAAGATGATGACTACTTTGAAAAATGACCGTTTTTTACGTGCCTTGTTGCGTCAACCAGTAGATACCACACCTGTGTGGATGATGCGTCAAGCGGGACGCTATCTACCAGAATACCGTGAGACACGTGCGCAGGCGGGTGATTTTTTATCGTTGTGCAAAAATCAGGAACTTGCTTGTGAAGTGACTTTGCAACCACTTCGTCGTTATGAGCTGGATGCGGCAATTTTATTTTCAGATATTCTCACCATTCCTGATGCGCTCGGTTTGGGGCTATATTTTGAAACAGGCGAAGGTCCGAAATTCCAAAAAGTGGTGCGTACCGAACAAGATATTGCGCAGCTTCCAAAGCTTAACTCAGCGAGCGATTTAGATTACGTCATGCGAGCAGTATCGACCATTCGTTCTGCGCTTGGCGGTGCTGTACCGTTGATTGGTTTTTCAGGCAGTCCGTGGACTTTGGCAACCTATATGATAGAAGGTGGTTCAAGTCGAGATTTTCGTTATAGCAAAGAAATGCTGTTTGCAAAACCTGAGCTGATGCATGCCTTACTTGATCATCTTGCAGATTCGGTGATTGATTATTTGAATGCACAAATTGACGCAGGTGCACAAGCGGTGCAGATATTTGACAGCTGGGGCGGGGCATTAGCACATCAAGATTATATTGATTTTTCACTGCGCTATATGCAAAAAATCATCTCAGGCTTAACCAAAGAAAAAGATGGACAACGTGTCCCTGTGATTGTCTTTACCAAAGGTGGTGGCTTGTGGATTCCTGAAATGCTGGAAAGTGGCGCTGATGCGCTCGGTTTGGATTGGACGACACCGCTTACACAAGCTCGAACTCAAGTTGCTGGACGTGTTGCGTTACAAGGTAATCTTGATCCTGCAACATTGTACGGTACACCAAAAGCCATTGAAGCAGCGGTAAAACGAATGATCGACCAAGCTTATGCCAATGGCGAAAAAACTGGCTATGTGGCAAATCTTGGACATGGTATTACTCAGTGGGTTGATCCTGCGATGCCGAAAGTCTTTGTCGATACGGTACATGAATATAGTCAAAAATATTTGTAATCGTCTGCACACTTTAATGCACGACTATAAAGACTGACGAGTTGAATATATCCGTGGAAATCATTGTCAACGGCGCAAAGCTTATCGCTGAATTTGTCGCAAAAGCAGTCTGCGCAGCATTGTTTGGCATATTGTTGTTGCTTGCTTTTGTGATTACAGCGCCGATGGGACATGAGTCATTTTATGGCTTGTATCGTTATGACTATTTACTCATATTTGCTGTTGTGGTGCAGATTTTCCTTTTGTATTTTAAGTTAGAAAGTTGGTCGGAAGCCAAAGTCATTGCGCTATTTCACATCATGGCAATGGGTATGGAATTGTTTCTCACCCATCCTGCGATTGCATCGTGGCAATATCCGCAACCTGCGGTATTTAAGCTCTACACGGTACCGCTCTTTGCAGGCTTTATGTATTCTGCTGTAGGCAGTTTTTTTGCACGAAGTTTACGGCTATATCAAGTTCGAATAGATCATTTACCATCATTTGCAGTGATGTTGGCTTTGGTGGTGGCGTCTTATATCAACTTTATGACGAAATTTTTTATTGCTGATATTCGACTGATTTTGTTTGCGATTTCAGTATTTATTTTTTGGAAAACCAAGGTTTACTTTCAACTGCAACAGCATACGTTTAAATTGCCGATGTTGTTGATTCTCTTGTGTTTAGCATTTGTGATTTGGATTGCAGAGAATATTAGTACCTTTTATCAAATTTGGCTGTATCCATCGCAAGTCGATGCGTGGCATATGGTGGGATGGGGTAAGCTTGGCTCGTGGTATTTATTATTGCTGTTAAGTTTGGTTTTGGTACTGAAAATATTGGGTGATCGCCAGCGTGATCATGCGAATCCGAAGCATTGGGTTTGGCGTTTAAAATAATTGAATTTATGTATGTGATGCGGCCGTGTTGCCACAAAAGACTTGATTGCGCTCATTGGCTTTGGCTTGGTAAAGTGCTTTGTCGGCACGCTTAAAGATATCTTCCGAATGCTGATCTGTGGATGTAACTTCTGAGAATCCAATACTGACTATGTAATGAATCTGTTGTTGATCGTTGTCAAGCGGGTCTTGCTCGATATTGTGTCGGACACGTTCAAAGATTTTGTGTGCTGCTTCGGTGACACAGATAGGCAAAATAATGGCAAACTCTTCGCCGCCAACCGGTGCGATAATGTATTGTTTTCGTGAGGTTTTTTAATATTTTTAACCATTTTAATGTAAGTCAAAGTGAAATGATCGCCCCTTACAAAATGCATATATTATACAGTGGTGTTCAGGCAGTCTTCATAAAGAAAAAATGCAATAAATTTCATAGATAAATTCTCAGACAATCTATACCTCATAAGAGAAAAATGCGATTTGGTTAGCAAGCGATCAACGGTCATCAATTTGTATTGGGCTACATTGCTTTTATAGAATTGTGTAGCTAATATAAATCTAGGCATAGATTTTGCTATGCAGTCAAAATTGTGATTGAACTTTTGACGAAGCTTGCTTTTTCCTTTTCCTTAAATGAAGTTCGTGTTTTATCATTAGTGATAAAAATGAAATTCGTTTAAACCTGATTTTAGGTGGACAATTTGCAATGAAGTTATCGGTAGGTTTAAAAGTCTCGAACTCACTTTCGCTGACACCTCAGCTTCAACAGGCGATTAAGCTTTTGCAATTGTCAGCATTGGAATTAGAACAAGAAATTCAATCACAGCTCGACAGTAATCCATTATTAGAAAAAATCGAAGAAGAATACGGCGAAGCCAAAAAAGAAGAAGTCGATCCAACGCTACAAGATCAGATGCAACAAGATACCATTCCAGACGATCTACCCGTCGATACCGATTGGGACGACGTCTATACGCATCAATCTACGGCGATGGCGACGCCTGAGTTTGAAGAGCGTGAAGACAATCGAACCAGCAGTGATAGCTTACAGGAACATTTGCTTTGGCAGATTAATCTATTGCATCTCAATGACGTCGAAAAAGTCATTGCACACTGTATTGTTGATGCCTTGGATGAGCGTGGTTATTTGGATTGCGAGCTTGAAGAGGTGCTTGTTTCTGCACAACATATTCTGCATCAAGCCGATGTTGAGGAAGAGCTTGAACTCGATGAAGTCATGGTGGTGCTCAAGCATATTCAACGACTTGATCCGCTGGGCAGTGCCAGTCGCAACTTGGTGGAGTGTTTAGCGATTCAACTTGAGCATTATCAATCCGATGCAATGTTGAAACAACATGCCAAATTGTTACTACAAAATGCTGAATTATTACTGACCAATGATATTAATAAGTTGATGCGTAAAACTCAGCTCGATATGGATCAGCTCAAGCAAGCAATGACTTTGCTCAAATCATTTGATCCTGCACCGGGTGCAAAATTCCAAGAACAAGAACAAGACTATCAAACGCCTGATGTGATTTTGCAAAAGAAAAATGAACGTTGGCATGTTTTCCTCAATCCTGATGTGTTGCCAAAACTTCGAGTCAACTCGTTCTATGCTGGCATGATTAAACGTGCCGATCAAAGTGCTGATAATCAATATCTCAAAACCCAAATGCTCGAAGCAAAGAATTTTATCAAAAGCATTGATGAGCGTCATAAAACACTGTTAAAAGTTGCGACTTGTATTGTCGAGCATCAGCGTGATTTTTTCGAAATTGGTGCAGAGGGCATGAAACCTTTGGTGCTTCGTGATGTGGCAGATGAAGTGGAATTGCACGAATCGACTGTATCTCGGGTGACGACCAATAAATATATTTTGACCCCTAATGGTTTGTTTGAATTAAAATACTTTTTCTCCAGTCATGTGGGTACAGCGACTGGCGGAGAATGCTCTTCAACGGCGATTCGTGCCATGATCAAAAAATTGATCGCTGTAGAAAATCAAAAAAAACCACTCTCGGACAATGCGATTGCCAAATTGCTACAAGATGAAGGCATTGATGTGGCAAGACGTACCGTAGCAAAATACCGTGAATCTCTCAATATCCCATCTTCTTCAGATCGAAAAGTATTGCTTTAAGTTTTTATGAATGTGCGCTACTTGAATAGCGTGATGAGTTTAGGTCAAGCTTGTAAGAGCTTTTAACACATTTTTTTAAATCTTAGATTCTCAAATGAAGTGCAACAGAGATTAAATTATTGGAAAGAAGCAAGATGAGCTAGCATTTTGCTTCCGACCGACCAAAGTCAAAGTTGCATTCATGAACTATACTCATCTCACTCTAGAAGAAAGATA
>LUOR01000010.1 GCA_001626925.1 Moraxellaceae bacterium REDSEA-S32_B1 | reverse complement strand
AAAACTCTAGTAGCTTCCTTTGAGTTTTTTTACTTAATTTACATCGTGTTATCTTCATAAATGTAGATTATCATAGTGCTAATCTACTACAGCCCCAAAGAAAATTTATGCTAAAATCTTGGTATCAGTGGAGGTCCTATTATGCACATCTAAATAAAGCAAATCGACATTTTAATCCTAAAAAATTGATGTAGATACAAAGAGTAACCAGAGCTTATTGAACGATTTGAAAGCACCTAAAGGTTGTCCAAAAGCAACTGAAGCCGGTATCAAATATCCTTGATCTAAAACGACAATCAACAATAATCTTATTCTATCACTCCAAACAACGTCTCCAATGCTTTCCCCGCATGTGCCTGTTTCATAAAGCCTTCACCTACCAAGAAGCGATCCACCGCATGATCTCGCATATAGTGCACATGCTCAGGCGTGCTGATACCGCTTTCAGTGATGATTGACCGACCATTCGCCATATCTTTTAAGCGTACCGTGGTCGCCAAATCCACCTCAAACGTCTTGAGATTTCGATTATTGACACCGAGTAGACACTGCTCAGGAAGTTTGAGCGCACGTTCCATTTCCGCTTCGTCATGCACTTCCACCAATACATCCATGCCCTGCTCAAAAGCTAAACTGGATAATTCATTGAGCTGTGCATCACTCAAACACGCCACGATCAACAAGATACAATCCGCATGCAATGCACGACTTTCTACAATGTGATACGGTTCGACCATGAAGTCTTTACGCAATGCAGGCAAAGCACAGGCTTCCCGAGCAATACGCAAATAATCATGATGTCCTTGGAAAAAATCTACATCCGTCAATACAGATAGACACGCCGCCCCTGCTTGCTCATATTCTTTGGCGATTTGCGCAGGTTGAAAGTCTGCACGAATCACGCCTTTTGACGGCGAGGCTTTTTTTACTTCAGCGATGATCGCAGGTGATTTTTGATTTAGTGCATTGGCAAAGCCACGAGTAGGCGTTGCTTGCTGTGCCAATTCTTCTAGATCGGCAAAGCTATATTGCTTTTTCTTTTCAGAAATTTCTTCAAACTTGCGTGCAACGATTTTGCCCAAGATTGTATTTTGAATATCTGCGTGCATGACCTGACCTTATTCTGAGTTTGAAGATTGTTGCTGTTTAAGATTTTGCGTAAATTCAGCAACGATGCTCATTTTCTCTAAGGCTTGACCGCCATAGATAATGTCTTGCGCCAAATCAACAGCTTGCTTCATGTCTTTACATAAGCCTGATACATAGAGTCCTGCTGCCGCATTCAGCGTGATCATATCTGCGGCTTTCACACCAATGTCCGATTTATTTTTACCCAGTGCATCTTTGATCAGTTTTAGACTTTCAGCCGAATCTGCGACAGACAAACCCGCGAGCGTTTGTGAAGTGATGCCAAAGTCTTCAGGCTTGATCGTCCACTCTGTGATTTCACCATTTTTCAGCTCGGCAACAGCGGTTTCCGCAGCAAGGCTGATTTCGTCCAAACCATCTTTGGAATGCACCACCATCACATGCTCAGCGCCAAGTTGTTTTAGCACTTCAGCCATCGGTACGCAGAGCTCATCAGAAAACACACCGATGACGAAACGCTTCACACCCGCAGGGTTGGTGAGTGGTCCAAGTAGGTTAAAAAAGCTCCGAATACCCAACTCACGACGAGGCGCTGCGGCATATTTCATCGCTTGGTGATGATTGGGTGCAAATAGGAATCCAACGCCCATCTCACGAATAACACGTTCGATCTGCGCCATATCGAGATCAAGGCGAATGCCTGCTTGCTCAAGCACATCCGATGAACCCGATTTACTCGATACGCCACGACCACCATGCTTAGCAATGGTTGCCCCTGCCGCAGAGATGACGAAGCTCGATGCGGTAGACACATTAAATAGGTTTTGTCCGTCGCCACCTGTACCGACGATATCAACCAAATACTCGATATCACTCACGTCAATTTTGATAGCGAACTCCCGCATGATGCGAGCCGCAGCGGTGATTTCATCAATGCTTTCACCTTTTAGGCGCAAACCCATCATCAACGCACCGATCTGCGCATCGGTCGCCTCGCCTTGCATAATACTGCGCATCACATCTTCCATCTGCGCTTGGGTGAGATGGATATTTTTAGTAATGTGATTGAGTGCTTGTTGGATATTCATTTATTTATAAATCTCTAAAAAATTCTGAAACACTTGATGCCCATGTTGGCTCAAAATCGACTCAGGGTGGAACTGCACCCCTTCAATCGGCAAGGTTTTATGTTTTACGCCCATAATTTCTTCAATCGAACCATCAGCTTCTTGCGTCCAGCAGGTCACATCAAAACAATCGGGAATCGTTGTCTGCTCAATCACCAAAGAGTGGTAACGTGTCGCAGAAAATGGCGACGGCAGATTGCTAAAAATCCCTTGATCAGAATGATACATATTGGACAGACGGCCGTGCATAACGGTCTTGGCACGGATAATTTTGCCACCAAATGCCTGACCAATCGCCTGATGTCCAAGACATACGCCAAGTAATGGGATTTTCCCTGCAAAGTGCTGAATTGCTGGCACAGAAATCCCTGCCTCAGTCGGTGAACAAGGTCCTGGTCCAATCACCAGATATTTTGGTTGCCAACGCTCGATGTCTTCTAAAGTCACTTGATCATTGCGAACGACTTTTACCTCTTGTGCCAACTCACCAAAGTATTGCACGATGTTATAAGTAAAAGAGTCATAATTATCAATCATAAGAAGCATAGCGTACGCACCTGTAAGCAAAGAGATTGAATGCAAATTACATTAAAAAATTTATGGTTTAACTGCTTTTTCAACAGCATGTTATCTTTGAAAAAGCGTAGGCTACTTTAGCAGAATTTTTAAGACTTGTGCGGATTGCATCATTGGAAATTAAAATGTGAAATTTCATCTTTCAAAGGTACCAATAAAAAAGACCACCGTAGTGATCTTTCATTTTCAAAAAACAACCCGCTTATTTCATATAAGCGCCGTCATTTTGCGTATGGTCGGTTTTATCAATCACACGAGCAAGCTCAGGGATGTGCGATTGCAATGTGGTTTCTACGCCTTGCTTTAAGGTAAGGTCGATCGCTGAACAACCCTGACAACCACCACCAAACTGCAATACCGCTGTTAAGCCGTGCTCTTTATCTTCATACACTTCGAGCAAATTACAATTACCACCATGACTTGCAAGCCCTGGGTTAATTTCCGCTTGCAGGACATAGGCAATACGCTCTTCAATCGACGCATCAGGTCCAACGCGTGGGACTTTTGAGTTTGGTGCTTTAAAGGTTAATTGACCACCAAAACGATCTTTGTTGTAGTCGATCACAGCATCTTTTAAATATGGAATAGACGGTGTGTCGATAAATGCAGGAAAATCAGGATAATCTTGCTTGTAATCTGTTGGCACCACATCTTCGGGCGCACTATATGCCATACAGCATTCTGCACGTGCAGTTCCTGGGCTTTCAACAAAGATACGCACACCAATCCCGGGAGTATTTTGCTTCGCCAATAAATCTTTCAAATATTCCTGTGCCGTTGGTGTAATGATCATATTTGGAATTTGATCGGCATCAGTTGAATTTGTGGCTTGGTTAGACATACATCTTACTCCTAAAATTACTGCGTATATAATACAACATTTCGCATTTAAAGTTGAGTAAAACAGTCAGATTTAGGCGTGTGAATTAAACGATGGTCGTGATAGGGAATGCCTGTTACCCACAATTTAGCTTGTCCTAAAAGCTTGAATGTGAATTTTGAACATAAAAAAACGCATCTTGATGATGCGCTTTTAAGGGTTCGGCGTATTTATTTCGATGATTTATATTCAATCACATAATGTCGCCAATGATCACGGAGTTGCGGTGTCAGCTCCAATGATTGCTCATCAAAGACTAAACCACCAATATCACGTGCCATCAAACCTGCAAGACTCACCATCATGTCAAAGCCTTGTACCGCATGGCTATTTGGCAGGGCTAAGAAGAATGCCAAACCTTTGACTTCTTCACTTGGTAAAGTTTCAAGATCAAATCCTGTTGGCGCACCGTCGTCATTGATACGAAGTACACTAAACATCAGTGGACTCACCGTTTCAGGATTTTCATAGCGATGGAAACACGACATCTCACCGAAACGTAAGCCGTATTTTAATAATGTTTTCAGCGTACGATCACCTGACAAGGCACGTGTCGGATTTGGATAAAGATACAGTGCGATGAGTTGCTCTGCTTTTGCGAGTGCACTTTCTTCATCATTGCGATATTGCTCGCTCAAGTGTGCATCGAGCACATCACTTTCGCCCTGCCATTCTTCGATTTTTACTGTTTCTAATGGATTATCTGATGCTGTATCTGCATCCGTATTTTCATCAACTAGATCATTTTCAGTATCTTGAGTTTTCTGCGTTTCGACAGCTTGATCGCTATCCAATTGCTCAATAAAGCGTTCAATTTCATCCGCTTTATCAGGTGCTAAAGATGGATTTGTTGTAACGATTTCATCTTTCGCTTCTATTTGAACTGTTTCAATTTCTACAGATTTGTTTACATTTGATTCATTTTCCACATCATCAGGATCAGCAGAGAATAAATCTTGTTGGGTATTGGCACGAGCTGTACTCGATGGTGAAGCTGTTTCCGTTTGTGATTTTTCACCATCCAACTCAAAACCATCTGCTTCTACTACTTGATTGCTCTGCGATAAGTTTTCAGTATTTTCTGCATCGAAGACTTGTTCAAGGCTTTGCTTACGTTCTGCATGGTTTAATGATTGTGTATGATCAACATTCGTTTGAGCATTTCGAAGATGACGCGGCGTCACAGGCTGTTGGCTCTGCGCCTCAATCAACACTTCTGATGGTGTGTCATCTGCTTGCACTTTGGGCTTTTTCAGAATTAAACTTAATCCGATCACCACCATCAACACAGCCACGATGATACCAACGATTTCCCAAAGTTGATCCATACTTTACTCCGTCATTCCGTATGCTTCTGCCTGTGCAAGGCTCACCGCCACAAGTTTTGAGCTCCCTGCCTCAGGCATGGTCACTCCCAAAAGGTCTGTTGCCATTGTCATGGCGAGTTTATTATGTGTAATGTAAATGAATTGCACTTGTTGTGATAGTTCTTTTACCAAATTACAAAAACGATTTACATTGGCATCGTCTAGCGGCGCATCAACTTCATCCAAGACGCAAAATGGCGCAGGATTCAAGCGGAAGATCGCAAAGACCAAAGCCAGTGCCGTCAAAGCTTTCTCACCACCTGAAAGCAATGCCAACGTACTATTTCTTTTCCCAGGTGGTCGTGCCATCAAACGCACACCGGACTGCCAATCATCTTCTAGACTCAAGCTCGCCTCACCACCTGTAAAGACTTTTGGAAATAGATCTTGTAGCTCCCGGTTGATCTGATCAAATGTCTTCATAAACAATTGCTTGGTTTCTTGATCAATACTTTGCATCGCATCTTGTAGTTGCGCTACGGTTTGCTCCAAATCTTGAATTTGATGATCGAGCTCATCGAAGCGTGCTTGTTTTTCTTGCAGTTCTTCAAAGGCAACCAGATTGACTGCGCCCATTTTTTGTAATTGTTGTTCAAGCTGTTCCAATTGTGCCTTGACTTGGGAAATTTGCACAGTTTCCTGCAACTCTGACCTATCTATAGCCTGTGCACCAAGCTCTTCCAGTTGTGACTTGGCATGATGCTGTTCAGTTTTATGTTGTTGCCATTGCAAGCGTGTGTTTTCTAGTTGATCACGGAGGGCTTGATCGTCTTGCTGTTGTTGCTGACGCAGATCGCTCAGTTGCTGTTGTTCAGTCTGTAGGGTTGCAATCCCTTGTTGCCATGTCTGCCATGCTTTTTCGGATTGGTCTGCTTCCGCTTGTGCTGTGGCAACATTGGATTGATATTTTTCTAAACCTGTTTGCAGGCGTGTGATTTGCTGTCTTGCACCCAGTTGTTGTTCATCGAGCTGTGCCATACGTTCTTGATGAAAATCTTGGTCTTTATCCATCAATGCCAGTTTCGACTGTAACTGTTGAATGCTTTGCGTGGTGTCCTGCAGTTGTTTTTGATCGGCAGTGAACTGCGCTTGTAAGCTGTGTAATTGTTGTTGATGCGTTGTCGCCAGCTCTTGCCCTGTATCAACTAGCGGTTGAATATCGTTAATTTTTAACTCAAGTGCCACTTTGTCATATTGAATCTGCTCAAGCTCTGTTTCATCGTCTTGCAATTGGAGTTGTAAGAGGTGCAACTGCTCTTGATATTGCACGGTATTTTGCGCTTGATGTTCGATTTTGGCTTGTAGCTTGGTTTGTGTGGTGAGTAATTGTTGTTGTGTGTTTTGCCAAGATTTGAGTTGTTGCTGACGCTCAAGTTGCGTAGTTTGAAGATTTTTTAATTCGAGAATGGCTTGATCGAGTTGCTGTTGAATCGGTTCGATCTGCTGTTGATTGTCCTGAAATTGCGTCTGTAAACCTTGCAAATGTTGATGATAGTGCAATAGCCCTGCTTGATCTTGATTATCCAAATTCAGATTGATCCACCAATCCTGCGCAAGCCAATACCCATCTTCGGTGATGATACTAGCATGTGATGGTAAACGGTTTAAATTTTCCTGTGCATCGGTCAAGGTTTTTGCAATATAAATCCCTTGCCACAGTGGATGAGTCGTTGAAGAAATCCATGTACTAATCGGTTCTAAACCGTCAATACTTTTAAAATCATTTAAATCTTTGCTCAAAATAAGCTGACGTTGTCCTTGATATGACCAATCTAAATCATCCACCACATTGGCTTGTAACCATTTCGCCAAGACTTTTTCGATCAGTTCACTGTGTTGTTTGCCTTGTTCAGTGAGTTGTAATTGGCTAAGTAATGAATGTTCTGCAGAATGCGGAGTATTTTGATTCAGTCCATTCAGCAACTTTTCAGTTTGTCGAATATCAGCTTCGAGATTTTTATGTAGCAATTTGACATGCTGCTGCTGTTGTTCCAGTTGATTCTTTTGCTGTTGCAACTGTTCAAGCTGATCTTGTTGTTCGCTGTGCTTTTGCTGTTCGTCGTCAATCTTAATCTGTACACTTGCCAATTCGATCTGTACATCATCGAGTTCAAGTTGAATCTCTTCATCTTGTGCTAAGTCCAATTGACTTTGCAAATGTTGCGCTTGCTGTTCGGCACGTTGACGATTTTTCTGCACTTGCTCATATTGATAGTGCAATTGATTACGCTGTTGTTGCAGATGATTTAACGATTGTTTGAGTTGATTGAATTCTTCACCATGTTGCGTCATGCGCACTTGCAATGCCGATAAATCAAAATGGCTGTCTTCGCTCAACTGCTGATATTCAGCCAATGCATCTTGCGCATTCGCCAATTGCGTTTGTAGATTTTCACGCTCAGATTGTTGTTGATCGTATTGCAGTAAGGCACTTTGCTGTTGTGATTCAGCTTTACTGATATTGTGCTGTAATCGCTCGATATGCTGTTGATCTTGCTCAAGTTGCCAACGGCTTTGTTGTAGTTTTTCTTTGGCAGATTGCCATGCTTTTTGCAGTTGTTCTGACTGTGGGAGTTGCTGTTGCAGTTTTTGTTGCAGTAAATGCGCTTCGATTTCCGTCTGTTCTAAGGCTTTGTGCTGTGTTTGATAGTTTTGATTTAATTCAGCAAGTTGCTGTGCCAATTTTGCAACCAATTCACCGTGTTGATGAAATTGGCTTGACCACAGTTGTACTTTCAGTTGATGTGCATCGGTTTTTAATTTTTGATACTTTTCTGCTTGTTCAGCCTGACGATTCAATGTCCTGATTTGTGATTTTAATTCTGAGGCAATATCATGCAATCGGGACAAATTATCTTGAGTATGTTCAAGATGTTGCAAGGTTTCTTTGCGACGTGCTTGGTAGCGAGAAATTCCCGCTGCTTCCTCGATAAAAACACGCATTTCTTCAGGTTTAGCATCGACCAAGCGATTAATCATGCCCTGCTCAATCACCGCATACGAGCGAGGCCCAAGCCCTGTACCGAGGAAAATATCAGTAATATCTTTACGGCGACAACGGGTGCCATTTAAGAAATATTCAGATTTACCTTCACGGTTGACTTGGCGTTTTACACTGAGCTCAGTGTATGCATTATACGCACCGCCCAATTTTCCCAAAGTATTTTCAAAACGCAGTTCGACACTTGCCACGCTATTCGGCTTACGAGATGAGCTCCCTGCAAAAATCACGTCTTGCATATTACCACCACGAAGTTGCTTGGCACTGGACTCGCCCATCACCCAGCGAATGGCATCAATGACATTGGATTTGCCACAGCCATTCGGTCCGACAATGGCGGAGCGATTATCCTTAAAGTGCAAGGTGGTACTTTCGGAGAAAGACTTAAAACCTGCCAGTTTTAGACTACTTAAACGCATAACTTAGACGTAATAGATTGCAATGCACACTCACCCAACATTAGCGACGTGACCGCCGTGCCCACGCCAACTCGACCTGTTTCATTCGTGCCAAAGATTCGAGCACGAGATTGCGTAAGTGTCGGCAAAAATCATCCATAAATAAAGTAGCTTGTTGTGCATTTCTGCGCAAAATCGCATCAATCACCAATTGAAACAGCGCATACGCCTCTTGTAGCTCACGTTTAGCACTATTCGACGTGAGGTAATACGCCCGACGAATCGACGGTAGAATACTCTGATAAATATTACTGAGATAAAAATTATCCATTTTTTGATTGTTTGCGGTGAGGAATTCAAAAATCTTCTCATAAAATCCTTCAAAGTCGCCACTGCGCACAAGGGCAGACAACTGATCAAGGAGCTTCTGCATCTCTGCTTGTTCAGCATTTTTCCACGTATCACTGATCTGCTGTACCAAATAACCCAGCACTAATAAACTGGTTTCAAATAGGTAATGGATTTGTCCGCTCGACATTTCAGAAACAATCGCACCACGACGTGGGAAAATCTCAATCAGATAGGTGCGTTGTAATAATAGCAATGCCTCTCGCACCGAGCCTCGACTGACATCAAGCTCAGTAGCAATACGCACTTCCTGAATACGCTCGCCCTCGACCAACTCGCCAAGGATGATCTGCTCAGCAATATGTTTTGCGATTTGTTCAGAAAGACCTTCCGAGGATTGACCGAGTTCCATAGCACCTCATTGATTACTTTTTTGCATTGCACTGTATCGTCATGACCTTGATATCACTAGACAAAACAATATTTTTCTCGTCCAAGATCATTCCTTAACCTTTGATGAAATTCCAATCTTCGACATTTTGCATAGGTCTGTTGACATTTCAACCATACCTTGCTTTATATTTAACCTACTCTCACATGACAATAGCACAACTTTGTCTAACAATCTTTAATGATCAAGACCGTTTATCATTTTTCCGATGACTATATTTATTGCATCCTATTCAAAATTTGCTCATCCAATACTGTAACCATTTAACATTTCTAATATTTTCCACAATCCATCTTACATTGCAGATCGAATTTAGTTATCAGTATGATAATAAAATACAATTGTACATTTCTTTTGAATCATTAGATAATCATCGTATTGAAGTACTGATCAATGAGATTTATTTGATCATTCATAGAGTGTGTTGAGCACTTTGGAAATTTTCGTTTTTCAACCTAGCCTCCCCAATGGCTAGGTTTTTTTTTGCCTATTTTTTAGAAATTTAAGTCTAAAATTTACTTGGTCAATATTTAGAAAAACCCTTTATACACAAAGAATATGCCTACTACCGAGAGCAAGCCTGCAAAACACTTTTTCAACATTGCAGGCGAGAGTTGATGTGCCACTTTCGCACCCAGTTTTGCTGTGATAAAACTCATGACACTGATGCCGATAAAAGCATAAATATGCACATAGCCCACTGCACCTTTGATTGGTTGGGTTTGCACACCAAACCAGATAAAACCGAGTGCCCCTGCGATCGCAATCGGTAAACCGCACGCTGCCGAAGTTGCAACTGCATTTTGCATCACCACACCATGACGATTGAGATAAGGTACAGTTAAACTGCCACCACCGATGCCAAAGATCGCCGATGCCACGCCAATGCCTGCACCCGCACCGACTTGTGCCACTTTTGATGGCAATTTTGAGTTTGGGTCAATCTGTACTTGCGCAGTACGAAACATACGCCATGCAACCCAAAGTGCAAATAGTCCGATGATCAATTGCAAACCATGTGTCGGCAATAAATCGGCAATCCCTGCACCGAGAAATGCACCGATGACCAAACCTGGTGCTAGATTGCGAAAGACTTGCCAGAGTACCGCACCTTTTTTATGATGAGCAGACAGCGAGCTGATCGACGTAACCATAATCGTCGCCAACGATGTACCAAGTGCCATGTGCATGACGATCGACGGGTCATAGCCTTGCTGTAAGAAAACAAGGTAAAGTATCGGCACAATAGTCAATCCACCACCCACACCGAACAAGCCCGCAGTAAAGCCTGCCGCCGCACCAATCAATAAATATATGAGTAAAGTCATGGATCGAACCTTTTGCATCGAAAGTCCAGAAATCGAGCAACACTTGCTCTACGCACTACTGGAACGACACCATGCTACGCCACAACGGATAATTTGCAAGTCTAAAACACGCTCAACCAACGATGATGTGCGAGAGCTGTATGAACAAGGTGTGCAATCGGCACTTGTAATTAGTCATCAACAAAGTCATGGTCGTGGGCAACATCAACGAGAATGGCTCTCTCCACAAGGTAATATTTTTTTGAGTGCGCTATTTACCCTTGAACGTCCTGTCGATGGACGTTTTGCTTTGGAATGTGGCTTAAATATTTTGCATACTGAAACTTTAGAAAAATTAGATAATTTACAAATTAAATGGGCAAATGATCTGTATAGCCCACAAGGCAAATGGGGCGGCATCTTGATTGAACCAATCAATGCGCACCAAGTCATTGTTGGTATTGGCATCAATGTCCTGCCTTTTGAGCAAAGCAATGATATTCAGCAAGCGACTACCAGCCTTACTGAGCTTGGTTTGACACACTCTGATCGGATTCAGTTTTTAGTAGAAGTTTATTTGGCGTTACAACAAGCCGTGCAATGGTTTAATTTCGGCAGTCAAAATCTCGCACAACGCTTTAATACTGTTGCTGCATTTAAAGATCAATGGGTCAATATCCAACGTCAACATCAAGCCGATCTGGTTGGTTATTTTCAAGGCATTCAAGATGATGGTGCAATGCTGATTCGCCAAGATGCAGACGCTACACATACAGTCTGCTATGATGGTCGCTTAATGATTCCTTAAATACCTGCTGAAACACATGAATCAACTTTGGCTCGACTTGGGTAATACGCGTTTAAAATATTGGCTTTGTGATGCACAAGGTCAGGTCATTGAACATGCAGCGGAATTGCATCTACAATCCCCTGCCGATTTATTACTGGGTTTAAGCGCACATTTCCAACATAAGAATATCAGCTTAATTGGCATCTCGTCCGTACTTGATCAAGCCACCAATCAGCGTATTGAAAAGACTTTAAAACGACTCAAAGCACCAATTTATTTTGCCAAAGTGCATGCCGAATATGCAGGCTTAATTACGGGTTATGATGTGCCAAATCAGCTCGGTATCGACCGTTGGTTACAAGTCTTAGCCATGACGCAAAATAGTGGAAACTATTGCATCATCGGCTGTGGTACGGCGTTGACCATCGATTTACTTGAAGAAAAAATACATTTGGGTGGCTATATTCTGCCAAGTTTGTACTTGCAACGTGACTCCCTCACACAAGGCACCAAAGGCATTAAAATCCCTGATCAAGCCTTTGAAAGTCTTGCTGTTGGGCGTAATACCAGTGATGCGGTACATCACGGCATCTTACTTGGTTTGCTCGGCGCAATTCATCAGAGTCTAAAAACTCATCCTGATTTTCAGTTGATTTTAACAGGTGGCGATGCACCATTTTTTGCTAAACATTTGAGCCAATATCAACCGATCGTTGAGTCAGATTTATTGTTAAAAGGTTTACAGCATTATGTATTTTATCAGATCGATCAAGACATTTTTTGAGTATTTTCATCTTGATAAATCGAATGATGAACAAAAGTTAAGCCATCTTGTTTGCAAAATACATGATATTGAAATTTTGAAGTGTCCTGTTGTTTAAAATCTTTGATGAAATTTGCAATATTCACTTTATTTTGATCAAGAAACTCTTGTTTGACTTTAAAAGAAACCATCACTGAAATTATTCTAATTTACGCCTTGAAATTCACATTATTCTTTAATCCAATTTAGCATAGATAGGTGTTAGCGCACATCACAACAGTTGTTCGATTATACGACATTATATTTACCTAAATAAAAAACCGCTCTAAGTGTCCTCAAAGCGGCTTTATCATTCAAAATAAAATCAGAAAAGATTATTTCTTATCTTGATCCGAGCCACCAAAGAGTGGTCCCATGCCACCACCTGAGCCACCCATATTTCCGCCCATTTTGCCTTGCATGGTTTGGATGCCTCGCATCATCTTGCCAATACCCGATGGCGAAGAGAATTTCTTCATCATTTTCGCCATTTGCGAGTGTTGTTTGAGCAGACGGTTGATGTCTTGCACTTCCATACCACAGCCTGCTGCGATACGCTTTTTACGACTTGGATTGATAATGTCAGGATTGCGACGCTCTTTCACCGTCATCGACTGGATGATCGCTTGCATTTTTTTGACTTGCTTTTCAGGTTGTGCTTGCTCAACAGCTTGCTGAATGCCTGAACCGCTCATACCAGGGAGCTTGTCCAAGAAGCCCATCATTCCGCCCATTTTGTGCATTTGCTCAAACTGGGTCAGCATATCTTCAAGGTTAAATGTACCGCCCTTTTGGAGCTTTTTCGCCATTTTTTCGGCTTTATCTTTGTCGATTTTGCGTTCCACTTCTTCGACTAAAGACAACACATCACCCATACCCAAGATACGCTGTGCAATACGCTCAGGATGGAATGGTTCTAGTGCATCGAGCTTTTCGCCCATACCTAAGAATTTGATTGGTTTGCCTGTGATGGCACGTACCGAAAGTGCCGCACCACCTCGTGCATCACCATCAGTTTTGGTCAGAATCACACCTGTCAGTGGTAAGGCATCATTAAAGGCTTTTGCAGTGTTCGCAGCATCCTGCCCTGTCATCGCATCAACGACAAATAATGTTTCCGTCGGCTTAATCGCAGCGTGAAGCTCTTTGATCTCGTCCATCATGTCATCATCGACATGCAAACGACCTGCGGTATCGACGATTAACACATCGGCGAATTTAATTTTGGCTTGTTCAATCGCACGATTGACAATGGTAATTGGGCTTTCAGAAGCTTCTGATGCAATCCAATCCACGCCAACTTCTTGCGAAACTGTTTGAAGCTGTTTGATCGCCGCAGGACGATAGACATCGGCTGATACCGTCGCGACTTTTTTCTTCTGGCGCTCTTTGAGGAAACGTGCCAATTTCGCAGCAGTTGTCGTTTTACCCGCACCTTGCAGACCTGCAAGTAGAATCACCACAGGAGGTTTGGCTGCTAAATCCAATGATTCATTGGCATCACCCATCATGCTGACGAGTTCATCATGAACGATCTTGACGAAAGCCTGTCCCGGTGAAAGCTGTTTTAAAACTTCTTGTCCTAAAGCTTGCTCTTTGACTTTGGCAATGAAGTCACGTGTCACAGGCAATGCGACATCCGCTTCAAGCAATGCCATGCGCACTTCACGCAATGTATCTTTAATATTGTCTTCTGTCAGTTGCCCTGTACCAGCAACATTTCTTAAACTCTGTGTGAGTCGGTCGGTTAATGTATCAAACATTGAAAATTCCGCTTAAACTACCCATTGAAAAAAACCTTTCCAACAGGGATAAATATGCATAAGATGCTATAGGATACTTGAGTTTGCAAAGAATTTATATCTCAATTGATGAATATTCAAGTATGGACGCATTTTGCAACTTAGTTTAAGCAGATTGACAATGAGTTGTCACTTAACTGATTGTTAATTTCTATATTGATTTAAAAATAATTTGGATAATGCATAGCGCATGTTGAGCCTACATACCATTTTCACGCTTTTAGCATTGATTGCTTATTTAACGAGCTTTCTGTATTTGCTTCATCATTTTGTTAAGCAAAGTACAGCCAATCCGTTTTTTGTCTGGTCAACTTTGTCGATCGGACTCATTTTGCACGCTTTGACCTTAAGCTTGGATATGGTGACCGCACAAGGCATCAATTATGAAGTGTTCAATCTGATCTCCTTTACCTCAGGATTGATGCTGCTTTTAAGTTTGATTTTTAGTATCTATCGACCTGTACTTATTCTCAATCTCATTTCTACACCTGTCGCAATGGTTGGTTCAATCGTTGGTAGTCTGCTCAGCACCTCAGGTCACGTGATTCGCCAGCAAGGCGTTGGCATGGATATTCATATTATCCTATCGCTTTCTGCGTATGCTGTACTGTTTATGGCGACCTTGCATGCGATCTTGATTTGGCTTCAAAACCGTGAGCTAAAACGCAAACAAAAACAACGCATTTGGGTCAATATTCTGCCGTCACTGCAAACCATGGAATCACTCCTTTTTGATTTGATTCTGATTGGTTTTATCTTACTCACCGCTGCTTTAGGTTTTGGTTTCTTTACCATTCAAGATTTCTTTGCACAACATTTGGTGCATAAAACGGTTTTTAGCATCATTTCATGGCTAATCTATGGCGGTCTATTACTCGGACATTGGCACTTTGGTTGGCGTGGTCAAAAAGCCATTCGTTTTACTCTGCTTGGTTTTGTGATTTTGGCGATTGGTTTTATTGGCAGTAAATTCGTACTTGAAATTCTATTGATGCGTAGCTAATTCACAATTGTAAACTTTGAAATTTTAACTATTTTTATGTTTTCGATAAGCACTTGGCGCCACGCCAGTCCACAGCTTAAAACTTCGAGTAAATGGACTGGTTTCGGCAAAACCTAGCTGTAGGCTAATGTCTTCGATACTCATCATCGTATTGACCAACAGCTCAATTGCCATATCTCGTTTCACTTGATTTTTAATCGCCAAAAAGCTCTGCCCTTCATCTTGCAAACGACGTTGCAATGTATACGGTGCAAGTTGCAAAATATCAGCAACCTCGGCAAGCGTTGCCATTTGATTCACTTCTTGATTCATCTCGGCGTGATCAACATGAAGTCCATCTGCATTTTGCAAACACTCAGCCACTTTCGCCGACCAACTACTATTTTGAAAATTTAAAATCAATAATTGGGTAAATGGGTCTTTGAGCAATTGTTGCAACTGCGTCAATGATTGATTGATCGGTTGGTTTAAGCAATTCCGATCAAATATCATCTGTGCGCTCGTTTGTCCAAAGCGAATCGGTGCACCATAAAACATTAAGCGATAATCCGAAGAATACGAGGGTTCAGCAAACGGAAAATCAATCGCCATGATCGGCAAAATATCGCGAGCGAGCCAACACAAAATCCGATGTATAAAGAAAAAGCCAAACTCAAAAATAAATGCATCTTCAGCTTCTGTCTGAAAACTACCAATCAATTCTGCGCAAATCTTGTCATCTTTGATCTGTAATGAAATATCAAAACCCTTACCCATCATTTGATAATACTTGGTGATGCGCTGTAGGGCTTGCATCATATCTTTGGTAGAGATCAACCAATGCATCAGCACTGCCAAACTACCTAGTGGTGAAATGGTTTGACTATGCCCAAGTAGCTCATCTCGTGTCGCAACGGTCAACTCGGTAATGAGCTGTGCATACTGACTTAAACTCACACGAGCTTGTGAGTGTAGGAGTAATGCTTTGGGGATTCGACATTGTTGTAATATCTGATCAATTTCATCTTGCGCTAAAGTCAATTTCTCCAGTGCTGTATGCACAAAATCTATGCTGATTGAAATACTATGAATGGACTGGTTTTGCATGATGCTTTATCAATTTATATTGACTATTTTATGAATTATTCATCATTCCAATTTTGTTGTAAACTATCAATTTTATTGTGATCGATTGTCATTTAATTTTAAGCATATTTTTCCCATAATAGCTTCATTAAATTTACACAATGTTATTTATGACATGCCCAGCAAGGACTATTCACATGGCTCTTCCAGAATTATTGAAAAATCGTTTGCGTTTGCCTGCGGTCGCAGCACCACTCTTTATTATTTCCAATCCTGATTTGGTGATTGCCTTGTGTAAAGCAGGCATCGTCGGTTCATTCCCTGCGCTCAATGCACGTGGTGAAGGCGAATTTGAAAAATGGTTAATCCGCATCACCGAAGAGTTAGACGCTTATAACCAAGCCAATCCTGATCAGCCTGCTGCACCGTTTGCAGTCAATCAGATTGTGCATAAATCAAATAATCGTTTAGAAGAAGATTTGGCGCTTTGCGTAAAATATAAAGTGCCTGTGGTGATCACTTCATTGGGCGCACGTGTCGAAGTGAATGAAGCGATTCACAGCTACGGCGGTATCGTATTGCATGACATCATCAATAATAAATTCGCCAAAAAAGCCATTGAAAAAGGCGCAGATGGTTTAATCGCCGTTGCAGCTGGTGCAGGCGGTCATGCAGGCACTCAGTCGCCATTTGCTTTGATTCAAGAAATTCGTCAATGGTTCGATGGCCCATTATTGCTTTCTGGCGCAATCAGTCGTGGCGACTCGATCCTTGCAGCGCAAGCAATGGGTGCAGATTTGGCGTATCTTGGTTCAACATTTATTGCAACGACAGAAGCGAATGCAGCGCAAGACTATAAGCAGTGTTTGGTCGATTCGAGTGCAGAAGATATTGTCTATAGTAACCTATTCACAGGTGTGCACGGCAACTATTTAAAACCGTCAATCATTGCCGCAGGACTTGATCCAAATGACTTGCCTGAAAGCGATCCTTCGAAAATGGACTTTGGCTCAGGTGGCAATTCAGACAAAAAAGCTTGGAAAGATATTTGGGGCTGTGGTCAAGGTATTGGCGCAATTACAGCGATCGAACCTGCCGCAAATGTTGTTGCACGTTTAAGCGGTGAATATAAAGCAGCGAAAGCACGATTGGCAGAAGCAACACAGAATTTCTAAGCGAAGCAATCTAAAAAGGGACTGATCTATTACAACGATCATCGTCCCTTTTTTAATGCTGATTTTTGAAAACTAATTTCGAAAACAGGTTTTTGAAAAACTGATTTTAAAACCTAGAAAATAAATTACCAATAATTTTCAACTGCAATATTGCCCACACCACGACGATTCATCACCAAGCCAATCGACTTTAACGCCTCTTTGGTATCCTCAACCATCTGCGGATTGCCACAGAGCATGACGTGGCTCCGATCGACATCAAATTTTAAATTGGCAACTTGCTCAAGCTCACCTGACAAAATCAATTTCGGTAATCGCTGATTCAACTTTGCAAGCGGGTCACGAGTCACGATCGGCAGGAAGGTAAAGCGAGCACCTTCTTCGGCAAACACGCTTTGAATCTCGCCAATCTGATCGACATAGGCAAGCTCTTCAGGTGTTCTCACGCTGTATGCCAATACGATGTGTTGATAATTCTTCCATGTATCAAAGTCTTGAAGCATAGAAATAAACGGTGCAAGCCCTGTCCCAGTCGCTAATAGCCACAAGTCTTGTGGCAACGGCTCTTGATAGCGTGCTAAGGTCAAAAATCCATAGGGAATTTTTTCCAAATAAATCTGATCCCCTTCTTTTAAATGTTGTAGTCGAGAGGTAAATGCACCGTCAGGGACAACGATAGAAAAGAACTCTAATGTTTCATCAAAAGGTGAAGACACCACCGAGTATGCCCGCACCACCATTTCACCATCGACATCAATTCCAATCCGAGCAAACTGCCCTGCGCTAAAACGAAAATGCGCAGGTCGAGTCATGGTAAAACTAAATAGATTACTCGCCCATCGTTTGACGGAAAGTACGGTTTCTAAAGTGAATTTATCTTCGGACATGCAAGGTTCAAGACATACTATTTATCAAGCGATCATGGTAGCATGACTGATTGAAGTTCTCACCTGTTTGTCTTGACTGTTTACTTTAACAATTTGCCTAAAAGGATCTGATTATGCGCATGACACTTCGTCAGCTTGCGGTCTTTGTCGCTGTAGCACAAGAAGGTACGGTCACCAAAGCCAGTGAAGCAGTACGTTTGACGCAAAGTGCGGCGAGTATGGCATTGTCAGATTTGGAAGATGGGCTCGGTTCACCACTGTTTGATCGTCAGGGTAAGCGTCTACAACTCAATGATCTTGGGCGTTATCTGTTACCGCAAGCTTTAGAAATTTTGGGCCGCTGTGAAGCCTTTGAACAAGCGGCAAAAGGTGAGCTACAAGGCATTGATTTACGTCTTGGTGCGACCTTAACCATTAGTGATTATCTCGTGCCTGACTTAATGGCAAACTTTTTATTACAACAGCCGAATGCACACCTGCAACTGCAAGTTGGTAATACTCGTCAGATCATCGAAGCGGTCAGTCAATTCCAACTTGATTTAGCACTCATCGAAGGTTCATGTCATTTGCCACAATTACAGTGTATTCACTGGCAAGATGATGAACTTGCCGTGTGCTGTGCGCCTAGCCATCCATTGGCACAATTGAATCGTGCATTAACCATTAAAGATTTTGACACCGTGGAATGGATACTCCGAGAAGAAGGCTCGGGTACTCGTGAAGTATTTGATCATGCGATTTTGCAAGATTTACCCAATGCCAATATCCGCCTCACCCTCGGACACAACGAAGCTATTTTAAAAATCGTGGCAGGTGGTATGGGTGTAGGGTGCGTATCCAAATTGGCAATTCAACCGTTCCAAGATAAAGGGCAATTGGTGGTTTTAGACACGCCATTTTGGGAATTGACTCGTCCGCTATTTATGCTCGTACACCGTCAGAAATACCAAGGACCAGGTTTAAAAGCTTTAATGCAGTTTTGTGAAAACCAAGCAAAAAAAGAGACTTAATGCCTCTTTAAATCACGTTAGCAACGGTTTAAATTACCATCGACTATCACTTTCGCAGGCATCGCCGTCACCATCGCCATCCATTTTGGTGCCGGGACAATTTGCCACAAACCAATCCGCTTCGGCTTTCGAGGACATCTCAGTACAATGCACACGACCATCGCATTTGAAACCGTGCAGATTACTATCCGCCTGAATATTGGCAGCAGATAGTGTTTCTTCATTTACGGACTGATTGGCTAGGTCATGACGATGTAATGATTTTTGCACAAAGTTATAGGCAAATATCCCTGCACTAATTACCGCAATCACAGTAAGTATCCACACCAATGGCGATGTTGTTTCTTCTCGCTGTGATGATCTTCTTTGTGTCTGCTTTTGCCGAGATGTTGATACTATTCTTTCAGGCTGATGCATGCTTGGCGCTTGCTGTACGTCAGGATAATCCAAGCGAGTGATATTCACCGCTTTGGTTTTATTAGCCTTTTTATCTTGAGCAACTGCATAAGTCAGTCGCTCACCAACTTGCGGTAGAACGCCTTTTGGAAAATCTTTGATGTGAAAAAAGATGTCTTGACCTTGATCATTTTGAATAAAACCAAAGCCACGCTCTTGATGATAATTTTTAATTTTCCCAGATTGAATCATGTCGTTCTCAAAAGCGCTTCACCATGCAAAAACATTGGTGAAGTGTCAAATTTCTAATTTGTTATAGCCTTTGGTGCTTTAGTCGCTTTGCACAGTGGCTGAATTGCTAACCTTTTTGCACCGAACCAAAGATCTTATCGCCCGCATCACCAAGACCGGGAATGATATAGCCTTGTTCATTCAGCCCATCATCAATCGAGGCCGTGTAAATCCGGACATCAGGATGCGCATCATGCACACGCTTGATACCTTCTGGCGCAGCTACTAAGATCATGACTCGAATGTCTTTACAGCCACTTTGCTTGAGTACATCAATTGCCGCAACGAGTGAACTGCCCGTCGCCAACATCGGATCGATAATCATGGCGATACGATTACACACATCGGGTACCAGTTTTTTATAATATGTCCGTGCTTCGAGTGTTTCCTCATCACGCTCAAGACCAAGCACACTGACTTTGGCACTTGGAATCAGATTCAATACGCCTTCAAGCATGCCAATGCCCGCACGTAGAATCGGGACAATGGTAATTTTCTTACCAACCATACGTTGCGTGGTGACTTTCCCTGCCCAGCCTTCAATCTCAAAGTCCTCCACAGGTAAATCTTTAGTCGCCTCGTAGGTCAGCAACATGGTGACTTCTTGCGCAAGCTCACGAAAGTTCTTGGTGCTAATGTCAGAGCGACGTAACAAACCCAGTTTGTGACGAATGAGTGGGTGACGAATTTCTTGAATATGCACGAATGCCTACCTTAAATGAGCTACGATCAAACAAAAGCAATCATAACATTTTGCTAAAAGGCTGTCTGTCAATCATCCTTATATTTTGAGATTAAGAAAATTATCTATATAAAGACTTGTAAAAAAATAAAAAGCTTGCCCTTAAGCAAACTTTTTATAGGTATGATGAATCAGGTTAATTTTTTTCACGTCATTCATGTAGCTGAATATTCATATTTCACGCTATACGATAATGAAAAGCCATTTGCGTTCACTGTTGCATCAATATTGCCCACAGTGCCATTAAAGGAACAAGAATTAATTTTCACAGAACCTTCAGGTAATTGCGCATTCATTTCATCTGAACCACAAAACTCAGACTCATTTGCAGGTTTTGGAACATTATTAATGGTGACGGATGTGCTACTACCCATAACGGATGTCGTTACCTTAAGGTTGTAATCACCGCTTGGAATACCTGGATTACTTCCAGTATCGATATCAACAATTGTATTGATACCATCCGTACTGATATCATAATTCCATGTAAAGTCTGCACCATTCACACGATAGCTAACATCACAGCTGTACGTCGAACCAATTCCACTACAAGCTGAATTTAATCCAGTAATGACCACGCTATCCAAAATTGCATCGAAACCAGTTGAGTTCGCATCAAACTCATATTCAAATAAGTCTGGATAACCCGTTGTACTATTAAAGCCATTTGCTTCAAAGACTGTTTTTAGATTGGCAATCGCTTCTTTGGATGATTCTGTCAATATTTCATCAAATTCATCAATCGTTGTTTCTGCGGCAATCTGTTTCCAATTCGCATAAACATCTGCCAACGAGTCAAAATCACGATCTTCTGCTGCTTTATTGGCAGCAAGTATAGACTGAGTTGTGAGCTGAGTTACATTGACATAGCCTGCACCTGCCGCATACGAATACAGTACTGTTTCACCTTTTGATGCTTTGATCATATATGGTGCGCCTGTATCAATTTGGATGGTGAATTTACCATTTTGATCAGTCGTTGTTGTTGCAGTCTGACCATTTTTATTCACGACTTCAATACTCGCATCAGCTAATGCTGCTCCTGTTGCAGCAGTACCTGAAAGTGTCTCTTTTTGCTTTTGCTCTTCACCAGATGGATTAGACGAATCATTATCATCGCCACCACACCCTGTAATTAGTAACATAGAACTCAGTACAGCTGACAACACAAATCCTTTATTTTTAAATAACTTAGCCATTTTACTTCCCCTTCAAATTGTCATTTAATAAAGCAATTTCTTGCTTCAAAATTTATTATTATGCAGGAGTGGAAATCATCATATCCCCTGTTTAGAGGATATTGAAATATATATTTTATTTTATTAAATAACACTTCACCTATTTAATAACTTTTAAGTTATATACCTTATTTCAATCCCATAAAAAAACCACAAATCGAAATTTGTGGTTTTTATTTTTAGAAGGCTTTAGATTATTGCACCACAGCGATCTTAGCCATTTCTGCAAATTTCAATACAGGCTCAGGATAAATACCAAAGAGTAGCACAAGCAATGCCGCACCAAGTACCATGATACCGCCTGCTGTTTGCCCCCAATGCCCTTGTGCATCAATACGTGGCTTGGCAGGTGCTGTCATATACATCACCACCATGACACGCAGATAGTAGTACAAACCAATACCACTACCAATGATGATCATCGCCGCTAAGAACCAGTTGGTTGCCGCAACAGCCGCCAAGATCACAACGAATTTTGCGATAAAGCCTGCGGTGAGTGGAATACCAGCCAAAGACAACATCATCACCGTCAAAGTCGCAGTCAATACTGGACGACGCCAAAACAGACCACGATAGTCCGCCAAGCTTTCTGCTTCATCCAAATTATTATATGGACTAGACATCAGCGATACCGCACCAAATGCACCAATCGTCGTCAACACATACACGGCGATATATACAGTAATTGTGCTAACACTGGATACATCAGTACTCACCAATGCAATCAAGATATAACCAAAATGAGCAATTGAAGAATACGCCAAGATACGTTTGATATTGACTTGAGTCACTGCAAGCAAGTTACCTGCAAGGATTGAAAGTACAGCAACCACTGTCAATACAGTCATCATGCCATCAAGCACCAAAGTCCCTGAGGTCAAGAAATAGCGAAGCACTAAACCAAGCATTGCTACTTTTGCAACAGTCGCTAGGAAAGTTGCCATTGGCGTTGGCGCACCTTGATAGACATCAGAAGTCCATTTATGGAACGGCGCAAGCGATAGCTTAAATGCAGAACCAAACACAATCAGTCCAAGACCAACCACTACGAGTGGCTCATTAATGACTTGCACGACTTTCATTGCTGATGCAGTGAATGACATCTCACCTGTATACGCATAGAGATAGGCGAAGCCCATCAACATCATCGCAGAAGCCGTTGCAGACAAAACGAGATATTTCACACCTGATTCTAAAGACTGCGAACGCTGATAAGTATAAGCCAACATGCCATACACAGGAATCGACATCATTTCTAGGCTAATGAAGAACGACGCATAATGGGTACTGGTAACCATCAACATCGCACCGGCGACCGAGCTGAGCAAAAGAATATAAAGTTCTTCTTTACTGTCTTTAAAGCTGTCGATATACGCATGTGACAAGGTACAGCACGCCAATGCAGCGATCAAAATCATGATCATGTAGATCAATGCAAATGGATCGACTGTAAACAGCCCCATCACATTGCTTGGCTGAACACCCTGCCAAAATTGCCAAATAATATAAGCAACCGCAAGGTTTAGACCGATCACACTCACTGTCGCAACCAAAGTATGATTACGTTTCAACGCCACCAAAAGCATGGCAATAATCGCTGTTACAGCAACGATCAATACAGGTGCGAGTGGCATGAGCTCCGAAATTTGTAATGTGAAGTTCATGTTATTGCACCTCCATCGGCTGAATCTGTGTCATCGGTTCAACCACCGAATTTACTTGAGGTAGATAACTATTAACGATCCATTCAAGGCTAGAGTTCGACACATCCAAGATCGTTTGCGGATACATCCCAAGCCACACTAGACCGACCACACAAACCATCAAAATACTGATTTCACGTGCAGATAAATCTTTCAGTGGATTTTCATAATTTGGGACTTGTTCAGGATTTGGCTCACCGAATAAAGAGCGATGAATCAAAATCAAACCGTACAAACCTGCCAAGACTAAACTAGACGCTGCAAGAATCGTATACACAGGGTAACGATCAAATGAGCCCATCAAGATCAAAAACTCACCGATAAAGTTACCGAGTCCTGGTACACCCACCAATGCCGCAACGAAGAACATCAAGAAAAATGGTAAAAAGCGGAACTGACCACGCATACCACCCATCAAACGCATATCACGTGTGTGCATACGCTCGTACACCTGACCACACATGATGAACAATGCTGCAGATGACAAGCCATGTGCCAACATCATGATCATCACACCTTGGAAGCTCACGATATTTCCTGCGTAGATTGCAAGGAGAATAAAGCCCATATGTGAAATAGATGTGTATGCCAAAAGACGCTTCATATCAGTTTGTTGATACGCCAAGACAGCGCCGTAGAAAACACCGAATAAACCTAAAATAATGGCAATATTGGCAAATTCTGCTGAAGCTTCAGGGAAGAATGGAATGACAAAACGAAGCAAACCATAAGCTGCTGTTTTGATCAAAATCCCTGCCAAATCGACTGAACCCGCTGTCGGTGCTTGCGCATGTGCATCAGGCAACCAACCATGAAATGGAAATACAGGTAGCTTTACTGCAAAACCAATGAAGAAACACAGCATCAAGGCATAATCCAAACCATGTGGAATCTGCGTACCGAGCAACTCCATATAGTTAAAGGTAATGCGCGCTGTTTCAGGGCTGACTTGCAATTGTTGGGTATAGTTAACCAATACCAATGCCAAGATACCCACCAACATGATCAAACCTGACACTTGCGTGTAGATAAAGAACTTGGTTGCAGCATAAACCCGTGAACGACCGTTCGAGCCTTTGTGTCCCCAAAGTGCGATCAAGAAGTAGATCGGCACCAACATCATCTCCCAGAAGAAGAAGAACAGGAACATATCAATAGCAAGAAATACACCGATGACACCGCCTAAACTCCATAATAAGTTTAGGAAGAAGAAACCTTCGTTTTTTTGAATCTCAGACCACGAACAGCCCACTGCGAGAATACCCAGTAATGCCGTCAATGCCACCATCAGCATCGACAATCCATCAGCTGCCAAGTGAATGCTAATTCCAAAAGTTGGAATCCATTGCACCATAAACTCAGCAGCCCATTCGGGTGTCTCACCTTGTGGTTCAAACTGAAAATTACCTTGTTGCCATAGCATCAACGATAGGACTAAAGTAATTGTCATACCGATCAAAGCGATCCAACGTGTGACATTCGCACCCGCTTTGGCAATGATCCAACAAATAAAACCCGCAATAAAAGGAACTAATATCAGCGCAGGAAGAATCCAATTGTTTTCCATCTTATAACCCCACCTGCTTGACGATTAGGATGATCACTAACACAACAACACCTAAAGCAATACTTGACGCATATTCACGTAAAGACCCTGTTTGTCGCCAACTGGTAAATTTATGACCACCTTTGACCACCGCAGGAATCATCAACCACAACCCATCAACAGGATCACGACCAAGAATACGTGCAAGCAATAAATATGGTTTCACAAACACTAAGTCATACAAGGCATCAAATCCAAAGGCACTACGCCAAATGTGCGCAACACCTGCACCAAACGACGTATTTGCGAGTTTTTTGACTGAACCATAAGCGAAAGCAAATAGGATAATACCAAGTACTAAACCAGTCAGTGCAATCCCGACTGCATACAATTCAATCGTGTGCTTATAGTGCTCAAGATCAGCTGTCATGGTAAATGCAGGGATATTTGCTTCAGACAGAATATTCAACACAGGCATTTGTAATACTGCACCCACCGCAGTTGAAAGCACTGCCAAAATCGCCAATGGCAACCAATAGCTAACCCCTTTAATCTCGTGATAATGAGTTTTCTCTTCACCGAAGAACACCACCCAAATCAAACGGAATGTATAAATCGAGGTCAAGAATGCACCTGCAACACCAACCCAGAACAATGTGCCGTAGGTTTCAATACCTGTGGTATGACCATGCGCCCACACTTGCCAAAGAATCGCATCTTTAGAAAAGAAGCCGACCGTAATAAATGGTAATGCGGCCAATGCACCGCCACCGATGGCAAAGCACGCAAACAAGAATTTATTGCGCTTAAACAGACCACCCATTTTGAAAATGTTTTGTTCATGATGATAGGCTAGAATCACCGCACCAGAAGACAAGAACAATAATGCTTTAAAGAACGCATGGGTAAGCATATGGAACAGACCTGCTTGATAAGCTTCTGCACCAACAGCCATAAACATATAACCGAGCTGACTCATGGTCGAGTAAGCAAGAATACGTTTGATATCGGTTTGTACCAATGCCGCAAAGCCTGCAACCAGCAACGTCACTGCACCAACGATGGAGATAAATTGCAAAATCTCAGGTGCCATTTCAAATACAGTATAAGTACGGCAAGTCAAATACACCCCTGCTGTCACCATCGTTGCTGCGTGAATCAACGCAGATACTGGTGTAGGACCTGCCATCGCATCAGCAAGCCAAGTTTGCAGTGGAATCTGTGCCGATTTACCTGCTGCGCCCAAGAACAACATTAACGCTGTCCAAAATGCAATATTGCTATCAGTCAAAATGGTCTTGGCATTTTCAACGATATATACCGTATCGAGTGTGCCAAATTGTTGATACAACAAGAACAGCGCAATCAATAAGAACACATCACCAACACGTGTGACGGTAAATGCTTTGATCGCCGCCCAGCCATTGGCAGGATTTGAATAATAAAAACCAATCAACAGGTATGAACACAGACCAACGCCTTCCCAGCCCAAGAATAACAACGCCAAGTTGTCACCGAGCACCAAGATCAACATGCTCGCCACGAACAAGTTGAAATAGGAGAAGAAGCGTGCATAGCCATCTTCACCACGCATATACCATGAGGCAAAGATGTGTATCAGGAAACCAACACCTGTAACCATACCCAACATGAGTAATGATAAGCCGTCCAAGTGCAAGCCAAAGGTCGTTGAAAAATCACCGACATTAAACCATGTCCATAAGTATTGATTGTATGCGGTACCGTCTGCTTGAACGAATTCAATTCCTGCAAACAATGCCACCAACGCTGATAAACCGACTGAACCAACACCGATCAGTGCTGCCACATTTTCAGAAAGTTTATCGCGACCCGCCGCCAATAAGATAAAACCAATCAGCGGAAATAGAATTGTTAAATATAAATAACTCATCCGCGCATCTCACTAGCTGCATCCACATCCAAGTGATGGAAGCGGTGATAAAACTGAAGGACAATCGCAAGTCCGATACATGCCTCGGCTGCTGCCAAAGTCAGAATCAAAATAAACATGATCTGACCATCAGGCTGTGCCCAAACACTGCCCGCCAAAACAAATGCCAACGCTGCAGCATTCATCATCACTTCAAGACTCATCAGAATGAATAATAAATTGCGCCGAACCATGACCCCACAAAAGCCCAATGCGAAAAGAATGGTCGCAAGGATTAGTCCGTGTTCGATAGGAATATGACCCATTAACCTTGCTCCTTCTGATCTTCGTCAACTGGTACACGCTTCCCGAGATGATACGCTGCAACCAATGCTGCAAGTAATAACATCGCTGCGACTTCAACCAATAGTAAGTATTGAGTAAATAAAGCGGTTCCGACTGCTTTAGGACCAATGACTTCTTGACCCATTAACGGTAGATTTTCAGTATTGCCTTTGCTAATCATCCACACCAACACCACCGCCATGATCACGCTCATCGCCGTTGGCCAAGCCCACGTTTCAGAAGTGAGCCATGATTTTTCTTGTAAAACCGTGTGTGAACCAAGGTTCAGCATCATCACCACGAACACGAACAACACCATGATTGCCCCTGCATAAACGATGATTTCCAATGCCCCTGCAAATGGCGCACCAACGATAAAGAAAATCCCTGCCACCGCAAGTAAAGACACAATCAAGCTCAGCAAAGCATGGACAGGATTCGAGTTGGTAATTACTCGAATGGTCGAAATAATGGCTACCAACGCCATCAAATAAAATGGCCACATCATGGTAATAGACTCCGTACATCGACTGGCGCACTCTCACGTTGCGCTTGTCCTTTTTCTTTACCTGTCACTGCCATACCTGTGACGCGGTAGAAGTTATAATCAGGATATTTACCTGGCCCAGAGATCAGCAGATTTTCTTTTTCATAAACCAAATCTTGACGCACGTATTCACCAAGCTCAAAATCTGGTGTCAATTGAATCGCAGTCGTTGGACAGGCTTCTTCACACATCCCACAGAAAATACAACGAGAAAAGTTGATGCGGAAAAATTCAGGATACCAACGTCCATCTTCTTTCTCGGCTTTTTGCAGTGAGATACAACCTACTGGACAAGCCACTGCACAGAGGTTACATGCCACACAACGCTCTTCACCGTCAGGGTCACGAGTCAGGACAATACGACCACGATAACGTGGTGGTACAATGTCCTCGCCTTTGACTTCTGGATAAAGAATCGTGTCACGTGGACGGGTGGCATGGCTAAACACCATAAACAATGAACGAATAATCGTTCCTGCACCGACGACGACTTTCCCTAAGGAAGCTAACATATTAATCATTTTTCCCTGCCTCCTTAGTTACCATAAAATCACAGCACCAGTGACTAATAAGTTCACTAGCGCAAGCGGTAAACAGACTTTCCAACCAAAATTCATCACTTGATCATAACGTGGACGAATCAACGAACCGCGCGCCAAGATAAACATCATCATAAAGAATAAGGTTTTGATAATGAACCAGAATACAGGTGGCACAAATGGAATCTCAAGATTAAACGGCGCAAGCCATCCACCAAAAAATAGCGTCACGATCAATGCTGAAATAAGAATAATGTTGACGTATTCAGCAACGAAGAACATCCCCCATTTCATCCCACCATATTCGACGTGATAACCTTCCGCCAACTCTTGTTCAGCTTCAGGTTGGTCAAATGGATGACGATGCGTTACTGCCACACCAGCAACCACAAAGATCAAGAAACCTAAGAATTGTGGAATGATAAACCACACATCACGCTGTGCTTCAACGATCTCACGCAAGTTAAATGAACCCGCAATCGCCACCACACCCATCAATGAAATACCCAAAAACACTTCATAAGAAATGGTTTGTGCCGCAGAACGTAGACCACCGAGCAAGGCATATTTGTTATTCGATGACCAACCACCGAACAATACCGCATAGACTGCAATCCCAGCCATCGCCATGAAGAACAATAGCCCGATATTCATATCCGCCACACCCAGCGACGGACTCACAGGAATCACCATAAAGGATAAAACCGCAGTCGCCATCGCCACAGCAGGCGCAAGACGGAACGTCAATTTATCAACAAATTTCGGTGTCCAGTCTTCTTTAAACATGATCTTGAGCATGTCGGCGACGATTTGGAACATCCCAAAAGGGCCAACACGGTTTGGACCATAACGGTCTTGCCATAAACCCAGCAAACGACGCTCGATAAATGACATCAACGCTGCCATGAGTACCACGACAAGCATAATGACAATGGCTTGAATCACTAAGAAAGCGGTTTCATAGCCGACAGCCCAACTTGGTAGAACGCGTAAAGATTCATTCATGATTTACACTCCTACCGCTTGCGCTTCAACAGACACCGCAACAGGCTCTGCTAAAGAAATGGTTGGCGCAAGTCCAACTGGATAACCGATATACCCTGTCGGTAAATATTCAATCACTTGAATCGGTAAATTGACAGTGCTATCGCCTGCTTTGACTGTAATGCGTTGTCCATCTTGTAGATTCATACGTGCTGCATCTTGCTCACCCACCGCAAACATCGCTTCTGGAATGCGTGATTGCATCGCAGGGGTTTTCACCGTGAATTCACCCGAGGCAAAAATGTGATGCATTGGTACAAGGCGGAACGCGTCAGGGTTGGCAACCACGGCATTCGGTGCAACATAAGTTCGTGCAGGACGCTTCGCCAACCGATCGAATAAACGAATGCCTGAATCACCACCTTTGAGATGTCCACCGACTTGATCTTGATATTTGTTCCAAGATTGCGGTGAGTTCCAACCTGGTGCCCAAGCAAATGGGATCAAAGACGAGGCTTTTTGTGGACCCACATAACCTTCCATCGAGAAGGTCAATGCAGAATCGGTATCTACAGGTTGTTTTGGCTCATGTACATTCAGCGGTGCAACGATTGCTGTACGCCCTGAATAACGACGTGGTTCACGGGCAATTTTCAAACCATGAATACGATAGTCGGCATTCGGTGCAACATCGGCAATCGCTTCAAGTTGCGGTACATTTTTCGCAACACTATCAACCACATGATCGAGTACAGTCCATGAAATGTCTTTTGATTTCAAACCTGTTTCAATGGCATGCAACCAACGCCAAGACTCTTTGATCACATATTCAGGCTTGTAGTAGCTTGGATCATAAACTTGATAGAAACGCTGTGCACGCCCTTCTTGACTGACCACTGTGCCATCTGCCTCAGCAAAACTTGCCGCCGACAAGACATAATCCGCCACTTTCACCGTTGCAGTTTCGCTATGATCTAGTACGATCACACTGTCTGCTTTATTCAGTGCAGCTTTGACTTGTGCTTCAGGCAACTGACGGAACAAATCATTTTCTACAATGATCAATGCATCATAATCTTGTGCCAAAGCTTGCTCTAAGCTCTGACCACCAAATAGCGCCAAGCCCATCGAGTTGACTTCAGGAACCGTCAAACTCAAGCCTGCTTTTTCACCCAAAGCCTGCGCCACACTTGCCGCCGCCTCCATGATCGCAGGATCTTGTAGGCTAGTACCTGAAATAATGAGTGGTTTATTCGCTGTTTGTAAGCTGTTCGCCATGGTTTCAGCGAATGCTTTGGCATCATCATCCAATCCTGTGATCGACTGACCTTGTAACGCCGCTGCTACCGCAAAACCTAAACGTGCAATATCGTTCGGTGAGGCAACCACTTCGGATTCTGCAATATCAGAAAGGCGCGTTTGTGTTGCCGCCAAGATATACACTGGCGATTTTGCGTGTTGTGCAATACGTTGTACAGGCTCAGCAAGCCAGTCTTGGGTTTTGCGTTCCGCTGCCATTTGTTTGGCTTTATTTTTCGCCGACTGACGTACAGACAATGCCATGCGAGGTGCTGTTTGGGTTAAATCTTCACCCAAAATGAGCACCGCATCGTAACTTTCGATCTCACGCATACTTGGGTTATAAATACCCTGTGTTTGCATAATATCAGCAGCGAGCTCTACCAAACTTTGCGTTTTTTGGCTCATGCCTGTTGAGTAATTTTCCTTACCCACCAATTCACGTAGCGCAAAGTTTGATTCCAAACTTGCCCGTGGTGAACCAATACCCAAAACCTTTTTCGCTTTAATGGTCGCAATCACTTGGTCTAAGGCATCATCAGTGCTTAAAGTGCTGATATTACCATTGGCACGAAGCTGTGGCTGACGTGGGCGATCGGCACGATTGACATAACCTGTGCCAAAACGACCTTTATCACAGAGGAAGTATTGATTGACATCGCCATTGAAACGATTTTCTACACGGCGAATTTCACCATAACGCTCACCTGGGGAGATGTTACAGCCACTTGAACATCCATGACAGACGCTAGGTGCGTACTGCATATCCCATTTACGGTTATAGCGTTCAGAATGAGTTTTATCGGTAAATACACCTGTAGGACAAACTTCAGTTAAGTTGCCTGAGAATTCAGATTCTAAAGTGCCTGACTCTGGGCGACCGAAGTAGACACGTGACGCATTGGCATAGACACCGAAGTCTGTACCGCCCGCATAGTCTTTGTAATAACGCACACAGCGATAGCATGCGATACAACGGTTCATTTCATGTGCAATGAATGAACCGAGTTCTTGATTGTGATGGGTACGTTTGGTAAAGCGATAACGACGACGATCGTGCTGTGTCATCACGGTCATATCTTGTAGGTGACAATGCCCACCCTCTTCGCAGACTGGACAGTCGTGCGGATGGTTGGTCATCAGCAACTCTACAATCGAAGCACGGAAATCAACCGCCTCTTTGTCTTCAATTGAAATATAGGTATTGTCTGAAGCTGGTGTCATGCACGACATCACCAAACGACCACGAGTGTCTTCTGGATTTGCATATTGTGTCACTGCACACTGGCGACAAGAGCCGACCGAACCTAAGGATGGATGCCAACAAAAATAAGGAATATCAATTCCCAAAGACAAACATGCTTGCAGCAAGTTCTCTGAGCCATTGACCTCATATTGTTTTCCATCGACATGTATAGTAGCCATAGTCGAATTCCTTATACTTGTTCAACGTGTTGAGCTTCTGCAACAGGACGATTGATCACTTTTGCCTCAAACTCATGACGGAAATATTTCAGCGCACCCATTAATGGTTCCATCGCACCTGGTGCGTGGGCACAAAAGGTTTTGCCGATCCACAGTTTTTTGGTCAGCTCGGTCAGATGTTCAACATCTTCCATTTTTCCTTCACCATTTTCGAGTGCTTTTAATGCTTTAACAGCCCATGGCAAGCCATCACGGCAAGGCGTACAGAAGCCACACGATTCACGTGCAAAGAATTCTTCTAAGTTACGCACCGCAGACACCATACACTGCGACTCATCCACCACCATCAGCAAACACGTGCCTAGACGTGAGCCTGCTTTCATAATGCTTTCAGAGTCCATTGGCAGATCAATATGTTCTGCTGCCAAAAAGTCAGTCGATGCCCCGCCCGGTAGCCATGCTTTGAGGGTTAAGCCATCACGCATACCGCCTGCATGCTCTTCAATCACTTCACGGGCAGTTGTACCAAAAGGAAGCTCCCATAAACCTGGGAATTTCACCTTGCCTGACGCACCATAGATCTTGGTACCTGGATCCTTGGACTTGCCTGCAGATAAGCCCACATACCACTCTGCACCACGAAGCATGATTGCAGGGAGGTTGTTAAAGGTTTCCACGTTATTGACAATTGTCGGACGACCCCATGCCCCTGCCACTTGTGGGAATGGTGGTTTGGTACGAGGATTGGCACGACGACCTTCGAGTGAGTTAATCAATGCTGTTTCTTCACCGCAGATATATCGCCCTGCGCCTGTGTGTATGTTTAGATCAAAGCTCCAACCCGAATCAAGAATATTGTCACCGAGGTAGCCTTTGGCACGGATTTGCTCAATTGCTTCATTCAGATATTGCGCTGCTTCGATATATTCACCACGGATAAAGATATAACCGTGTGTTGCTTCAAGCGTATAGCCTGCAATCAACATCCCCTCGATCAATTGATGGGGTAATTTTTCCATCAACAAGCGATCTTTAAAGGTACCCGGTTCCATCTCATCGGCATTACAAATCAAGTAACGTGGTCCTGAGTTATCATTTGGTGCCATTAGTGACCATTTGATCCCTGCGGGGAAGCCTGCACCACCACGACCTTTAACAGTCGCTGCTTTGATGAGTTCAAGTACTTCATTTGGCGTCATCGATACGGCTTTTTTCAGCCCTTGATAACCTTCCAACGCTTCATAATCATCCGCACTACGCACATGTTCTTGCTTACTCAAACGCCATGTCAATGGGTGCGTTTCAGGATTGCCGTCGCCGTAGATTGGTTTTGGTTCGGTATTCATAGATACTTCTCCAAGAGCTGTTTGACAGAAGACACATCAACTAAACCATGGGTATCTTCATCAATCATTAAAGTTGGCCCTTTATCGCAGTTCCCTAAGCAACAAATCGGCAATAGTGTAAAGCGTCCATCCGCTGTGGTCTGACCGTATTGAATACCAAGCTCACGTTGGAATGCGTCTGCAAGGCTTTCTGCCCCCATCAAGAAACACGCAATCGAGTCACATAATAAAATCACATGTTTACCAACAGGTTGACGGTAAATACGATTATAGAATGTTGCCACACCTTCAAGATCAGCCACGCTTATGGTAAGCATCTGTGCGATGGCATGCAGCTGTGCATCATCGACCCAACCATTACGGCGTTGTACACATTTCAACGCATCAAGTGATGCCGCACGTGGATCTGGATAATGTCCAATGTGATGCTCAATGTCGTGAATTTCTTCAGGAGTCAAAATCCCTTCCACACTGACACGAGGCTTTTTATCTGTCAAAATCATCATAATGCTGTACCTCTAGCGATCCACGTCTGCCATAACCACATCAATGGTCGCCAAATAAATGATTAAGTCAGACACTAGACTGCCGTTAATCACCGAAGGAATTTGCTGTAAGTGCGTGAAGGTCGGCGTACGAATACGTGTACGATAACTCATCGTCGCTTTATCCGAGGTGAGATAATAGGTACTCGCCCCTTTCACCACTTCCGCCATAAATGACGACTCACCCGCAGGCATGACAGGTCCCCAAGACACACTCAAGAAGTGATTAATCAAGGTTTCAATGTCTTGCAAGGTTTTGTCTTTTGGTGGTGGTACAGCCAATGGATGATCCGCTTTATACGCACCAGAAGGCATATTATCCAAGCACTGTTTAATGATTTTTAGCGACTCACGAATTTCATAGAAATGCACCATGACACGTGCATAAGCATCGCCTTCGTACTCAACTGGCACTTCAAAGTCGTAATTTTCATAGCCACTATATGGACGATATTTACGCACATCAAAGTCAATACCTGTGGCACGCAAACCTGTTCCAGTCACACCCCAAGCGAGTGCTGACTTGGCATCGTACTGCGCCACATTTTTGGTACGTCCGACAAAGACTGAGTTTTTAAGCGCTGCCTTGTGATATTCATCCAAACGCTTTGGCATCCAATCAAGCAGCTCTTTAACCAATGTATGCCAGCCATTCGGCAAATCATGCGCTGTACCACCGATACGGAACCACGCTGGGTGCATACGGAAGCCAGTAATTGCCTCAACGATATCATAGACTTTTTGACGATCGGCAAACATATAGAATACTGGCGTCATACCACCTGTATCCTGAATCGCTGTACCAATATAAAGCAAGTGGTTATTGATGCGGAATAATTCGGAGAGCATGACACGGATACACTGCGCGCGATCAGGCACAGTAATACCCGCCATTTGCTCAACTGCCATCACGTATGGCATGTTTTGCGCTACACCGCCGAGATAATCGACACGGTCAGTATAAGGAATAAATGAGTGCCATGTTTGACGCTCGGCCATCTTTTCCACACCACGGTGGTGATAGCCAATATCAGGTACGCAGTCTAATACTTCTTCGCCATCGAGCTGAAGAATGACACGGAATGCACCATGCGCAGATGGATGGTTTGGACCCAAGTTCAAGAACATGAAGTCTTCGTCATCATTACCACGCTTCAAGCCCCAATCTTCAGGCACAAAACGCAAATGCTCTTGCTCAAAATCCTGCTTGGCTTGATCTTGCATATACGGCGTATATTCCGTCGCACGTGCAGAATATTCTTTACGTAGCGGATGACCTTCCCAATATGTCGGTAGCAAAATACGACGAAGCATTGGATGACCTTCGAAGTTGATTCCGAACATGTCATACGCTTCACGTTCGTACCAGTTGGCATTTGGCCAAATATTGCTTGCGGTTGGGATATTTAAGTCCGCATCGCTAAGTGCGACTTTAATACGAATATCAGTATTACGCTCCAAAGATAATAAGTGATAAAACACGGTAAAATCAGAGGCAGGCAATCCATCACGATGATTTCGCAGACGCTCATCCATTGCAGAGAGGTCAAACAGCATCACATAAGGACGTGACACCGTACGCAAAAACATCAATACATCTTGAACTCGAGAACGTTCAACCCAGACGGTTGGGAAATTATCAAACGTCGCTTGCACATAGAAGTTTTCACCAAATTTATTTTTCAGTTCTTCTACGATTGCAAATGCTGGACGTGAATCGTGTTCCACTTCTGGCATAGTAGCTTCAGTTTCAGCCATTGGCTTGGCTTCCTATTTATAAAAAATTCGGTTCGCTAAACTGACTTGACTGCGCCGAAACGCAGTATATCAATCATCAGCCTGTTATTTAATCTCATCCATTGAGCGCAGATTTTTCACTGCAATACGCTCGGCATTTTTTCGATCACGTTCAGGCGTCATTTTTGGCTTATAAATTGGTTGTAGATCATCACCAATCACCGCTGACAATGGACGGCGCTCCAGTTGGATTTGATCTTGTAACAACATCAATGCTTGAATCAGTGCTTCTGGGCGTGGCGGACAACCTGGCACATAAACGTCTACCGGGATAATTTTATCAACGCCTTGCACCACAGAATATATATCGTACATGCCACCAGAATTGGCACATGCACCCATTGAAATCACCCATTTCGGTTCAAGCATTTGCTCATAAAGGCGTTGAATCACGGGTGCCATTTTTACAAAACACGTCCCTGCAACGATCATCAAGTCTGCCTGACGAGGTGAAGCACGAATTACCTCGGCACCAAAACGTGACATATCATGCACACCGGTCAAGGTGGTGGCATATTCCACATAACAGCATGATGTGCCAAAGTTAAATGGCCAAACAGAGTTTTTACGCCCCCAGTTGACTGCTGTATGCACAACATCTTCAAGCTTGGTCATGAATACATTTTTATTCACTTCCTCTTCAAGAGGATCAGTGACAATTTGACGCTCTTGGAGAGGATACTGATCCGCATTAGGATTGGCACGGGTTAGGGTATATTTCATCCCGCATTACTCCTTAAGTTGTTGTTGGGCTATTTCTGTTTGATCGTTTTGCGATGTCTTAATCGCAGATTGCGCAGGAATTTTTCCTGTTGGATCTTGCACCAGCTCTTCAATACTATTGAATTTTGTGATCGCAGCAATATCCATATTTGGAGAGCCAAGCTTCGGCTTAATTCCTGCCGCTTTACGACGATCATGCGGTGCCCAGTTTAATGCGCCTGTGCTCATCTCATAAATCAAACCAATCAACAATACCAAAATAAAAACAGCAGCGGCAATAAAACCTATCCAGCCGACTTCTCGAACGGAGGTTGCCCATGCATAGAGGTATAAGGCTTCTAAATCAAAAACCACGAAGAAAATCGCAACAAGATAAAACTTTGCTGACAAACGAATACGTGCGCCACCAGCGCTAACAACACCTGATTCGAACTGTTCTTGCTTTGCACGTCCCCACGCTTTGCCACCAAGAAGTAGCGGGACAGTCAACATAAAGACGCATAAAAATGTTACGCCAATCACAAAAGCAATAATCGCCCAATCATATGGAGTAATGGCACTCATGCGGGGAAACTCCTAGCAGGCCTTACAAAATAAATAAATTGGTAGCATTCAATCAATTCCATGACCAAATACATACAGAATACCTTGGCATTGTACCTGATTTTTTCATGCTGTTTCTAGACATAAGCACGATACTTTCGCAGTAAAATCTCATGAAAATACTTTTTTAACAGGCTGATTCTTAATAAATAAGACGCATTTTCATTATAGGCTTTTAAGCCACGCTTCATTTTACACAACCACTATGAAGCTAAGATTTGCTCAAAAAATAAATGTTTATGATATTTTTTCAGTATAATCGCTCACATAAGCCATTTTGATCTGACGCATTCATGCCCAACTTTACCCCAACTGACTTCTTACGTGATTTGCACATCTCAAGTCGTGTGGGAATCTTTGCGATCATTTTTGCAATCATTTTTAGCGCAGCAATGATTGGGGTTTTGTCTCGTCCTTTGTTTTTTCTAGCATCTTTTTGGCCTGCAAATGCTTTACTACTCGGCTTAATATTAAGGTTTCCTCAGTTACGTGGTATCGAAACTTGGCTCGGTGCTTTTGCGGGGTTTATGGTCGCAGACTTGAGCACGGGCAGTTATTTTTTATTGGCTTTCTCTTTAACGCTCGCTAATTTGCTCGAAGTGTTGAGTGCCGTGATGCTGTTTCAACTATTCCAGTTGAACTACCGCAAATACAACCAAGGCTTAACGTTTTTCTACATCTTACTTATCGTCACCGTGAGCTCTGCGGTAAGTGCACTCATCGCCATCATGACCGTTCCCAACCTACCAAACAGCTTTATCGACAATCAACATTTATTGATCGAGCTTTGCATGTGGTGGACAGCGGAAATACAAAATAATGTATTGATTCTACCGCTGGTGTTAAGTTTTCCAAGTTGGCTGGTAGTCCGAAACTTTATACAACGTTTCAAAGAGATTGAAGTACAGTGGCATGACTTTTTGCCGTTATTAGGCGTCATTCTATCGACGGTAGTTGCGATGAATTTTGGTGGTCCAGGCGCACTCACCTTTCCGATTGCCGCATTGATTTGGGCAGCACTACGTTATGGTTTCTTTAGCTTATCGATTATCAACTTCGCAGTGTGCATGGTGTTGTTTTATAGCATCATTTTGGCGCTTCCAGAGATGAATGCAATCGACTACCTTCACACAAGCACATCCACTCGAATTGGCTTATTCATGCTTGCCATTTCTTCGATGACCGTTTGCCTCATCAGCTCCAATCGCAAGTATTTATTTGAAGAGATTTTATTTAATGTACAGCACGACTCTTTAACCAAATGTCTTTCACGACATTATTTTATGCAGTCTGCAAGCCAAGCAATCGACAGCATTCGAAATGATGCCACCTTGATGATGATTGATATTGATCACTTTAAACGCATCAATGACGAATTTGGTCATCAATCTGGCGATCAAGCATTACAGCATTTTGTGAAATCCACAAAAACCATGTTGCGTCAAAAGGATTTATTTGGTCGATTAGGCGGAGAAGAGTTTGCCATTTTATTACTGAACACAGACCTAAACGCCGCTAGACAGATCGGTGCACGCATTCAAGATAATCTTAAAAAACACCCATTAGATATTACAGACAATCAAAGTATTACCATTAAAATCAGCATTGGACTGACTAACATTCCACAAGCTGAAGCCTATCGAAGTCTTGACTTTTGGATATCACAAGCGGATCAGGCTTTATATCAAGCCAAATCTGAAGGCAGAAACCAAATTCGTGTCGCCAATCAAACGTAGACAATTATTTTTATCATAAATATTCAAGGGTCTTAGGAAGCAAACATATATCAATTATATGGTAACTTCCTAATATGAATGTAAAAAATAGGTACTACAGCTGTTCTAAAATCACAGAGGCTAAATTCAGACGACTTATACGTTGTTTTGCTTTAGATTTAACCGCTTCTAACACAGCAGAATTGACTGGTATTTCAGTTCGTTCTACAAACTCTATTTTTCTTAAAATTCGCCATCGAATTGCCGAACATTGTGAACTGATATCACCTTTACAAGGTGCTGTTGAAGTCGATGAGTCGTATTTCGGTGCTCATCGTGTAAGAGGGAAACGTGGTCGAGGAGCTTATGGTAAAACCATTGTATTTGGACTCTTAAAGCGTAATGGAAAAGTTTATACAGAAATTGTCCCAGACTGTTCTAAAAACACCCTGCCAGCTATTATTCGTGGGCATGTTGATTTAGGAACTGTGATTCATTCTGATGGTTGGCGTGGTTATGATGGCTTAGTCGACATTGGTTATGACAAGCACTTTCGAGTGAATCATGGAATGAATGAGTTTGCTGATGGAGAGCGACATATCAACGGCATTGAGTCCTTTTGGAGCTATGCCAAAAGGCGGTTAGCAAAATTCAATGGAGTAGCCAAACATACTTTTTATTTGCATCTGAAGGAAACCGAATATCGTTTCAATCATAGGCATGATAATTTGTATCTTGAACTACTCAAATTATTACGAAATAATCCACTTTAGCTTCCTAAGACCCATATTCAAATTTTGTTTTAAGTTTATATGACTTCAGTTGAATCTTCAGCAGGATCAGATTTTCTTAATCGCCTATGCAATGGAGTTTTGCTGACACTTTGCTTTACAGGCCATGTCATCGTGAACCGTGCACCACCAAGTGTTGGACTTTGATCCACTTCAACTTTCCCGCCAAACCAATACGCGATTCGACTGACGATCGACAAGCCTAAACCATAACCACCTGAGGCGCGAGTTCGGCTGTCATCTAGCCTAGCAAAGGCTTCAAAAACTTTTTCACGGTCTTTTTCGGCAATCCCCTGCCCATCATCTTCAACGCAGACATAAGCATAATTATTTTCCACGCCGCCACTGACTCGTATCATTGAATCACTATAACGCAATGCATTACCGACAAAGTTTTGCACCACACGATGCAAGTAACGATACTCCGCCTCAACCTCAACATCTACGGCAGGTAAATCGGTGGTTATGTTTTTGTCTTTTCTGATAATCTCAGACTCGTCTACGACTTGTTGTAACAGGTTTTTCAAAACGACCTGCTCAAAACTCAAAGATGGCGTCCCTTGTTCAAGCTTGGCATAGGTCATGATCTCATCAATGAGCTTATTTAACTCTTCAATGTCTTTGTCGATCATTTCCATTTGTGAGATACGTGCTTCATAATCATCGGTATCCGTCAGCATCTCCATACCAAAGCGTACTCGGGCAACTGGTGTTCGTAGCTCATGCGACACCGCACGCGTCAACTCTTGTTGCGCTTCGATCAAACGCTGAATATGCTCAGTCATCATATTGAAGCTTAAGCCAAGATTTGCCATCTCATCATTGCCTTCAATACTAACACGTGTTCTCAAATCACCCTTTCTGACACGATTTAATGCTTGACGCACTTTGCCGATTTTTCGCTCTAAAGGCAAAATTAAGAAATAAACACCCATGATCAGTAAGAATAGACTGAATAAAACCACACCTGCAAAGACTTTAAATGGCAACCAATTGAAAATCGGCACAGGCCCCAAGACCAATACTCGATTTGGCACATTGGTATATGCCGACACAGCGGAAATCGTTGTGCCCTGCATGGTTGCACTATCACGATAAAGCAATATGGTTTGGGTTTTGTCTGTGCGTAAACGGCTAATCTGATCCATATCAAGATTGAGATCAGACAATTTTTCGAATGCAATTGGGTATGAGAAATACGGCTGTAATTCTTCTAATCGTTGTTGTTCTGCGCCTGGGTAGTAAGTCAAATCTTCCAACACCAAAATTGGAATCATTTTGATCTGCACCTCGGAAAGTTTATCAACTTTTATGTGCAAATAAACATTGGGCTGACCATCAACTTGCGTATAAATATCACCAACGATTTGTGTTGGATCATATCGTACGATCGAACGACCATCACTTAAACGCCGACGTTCCGTACGTGATAAGTCAAGATCCGTACGTGGCACAAACTCAAGTTGCAGCTCAAGTACTCGAGACACATCAGCCAACCAATCTTCTTGGCTTTGCTGTGTCGGTTGTCTTGCGAGCACTTCAGAAATCACATGCGCCACACCATCTGCCATTTGCTCACGATAGTCTTGCGCACGCTGATAATTAATAATCTGTACGATAATGTAAGCCAAGATCGCAACCAATGCCACTAAACACACTAGTCCAACATATATGCGAAGGAAAACACTATGTTTAAATGATGACACGGATGCCTCTTGACGTCACAAATTACAGTTAATCACACATAATGCGCTTAGGCATTATTGGATTCTTTCACGAACAAATAACCTTTACTGCGAACCGTTTTGATACGTTTCGGGTTTTCAGGATCATCGCCGATCTTTGGACGAATACGTGAAATACGCACGTCAATCGAACGATCTTGACCGTCATATTCAATACCACGCAAACGCTCGAAAATATCTTCACGAGACAAGATGCGACCTGCATTCGAGGCAAGTAACCACAGCAAGTCATACTCCGCACTAGTAAAATCAACTAACTCGCCATCGAGCGTCACTGAACGACCGCCATTGTCAATGACTAAATCATCAAACTCCACACGTTGTGAAACCTCTTCTTCGACAGAATTATCTGTACGACGAAGGAGCGCACGGATACGTGCAAGCAAAACACGTGGTTGAACTGGTTTTGGCACATAGTCGTCCGCACCCATCTCCAAACCAAGCACTTGATCCATATCTTCGGTACGTGCAGTCAACATCAAAATTGGATGATGATACTGAGAACGCACTTCACGACAAACGGTCAAACCATCCGCACCCGGCAACATCACATCGAGTACCACCAAATCTGGTTGCTCGCTGATAATTCGACGAATGGCACGATTACCGTCTGTTTCCACCCCTACTTCCAAACCATTGCGAATCAGATATTCTTGCGTCAAATTCGCAAGACGTTCATCATCTTCTACAATTAAAATTTTCGGCAATTTTTCTTCTTGCGACATTTCCATTCCTCTAAATTAATGATGCATCTTATTCAAATTAAATAAAAAATTAGAATAATAACGCATCTTCTGATGCACCCAATATACACGCGTTTACAATGTAAACAAGTCCCCTTTCACCAAAAATTACACTCTCTATAAAATTGTATTGCTTATCACAGTTACATTGTAAACTTAAGTAAAAATAGCTAATGAAATTTACACTCTGCTTACATTTCAACCTGATGATTGCGTGATGAGTGAATTGTAAAAAATTATATCAACAACTTATCCACAGACTTATCTATACGAGAAATCAAGCTTTCTTGTTAGTCTATTTCTGCACAAAAATATGCACACTTTTTAGCGGAAAAATAATTTCTATTGCTAAGTGTAGGAAACTAAATCAATTGCATCAAAAAAAGGATCTGATGCGAAAAGTCAAGATTGAATCGCAAGAAAAATTACCGTATCTTGTGTTTCATAGATTAAATTAACACAACTTATAGTGGTTTCGTTTTAGAAAGCGGTTCTTTGATATAACGTACTTTTAAAAATGGAAGCCATCGACTAAATACATGGAGCAGTGCCGTCATGAGCGTACTCGACACAACCCCAGGCGAATTACGTGTGATCAAGCGCACAGGTGATGTTGCCGACTTTAATGCCGAAAAGATTTCTGTTGCCATCGGCAAAGCATTCTTAGCAGTGGAAGGCGAACATAGCCATGATTCGAGTCGCATTCACGACCGTATCTCTGAGCTCACGCAAATGGTGATGAACACCTTTAAACGTCGCTTACCTTCTGGCGGTACGATCCATATCGAAGAAATTCAAGATCAAGTTGAATTGGCATTGATGCGCACAGGCGAGCAAAAAGTTGCACGTGCCTATGTGATTTATCGTGACAAGCGCCATTCTGAACGTCAAGGTCAAGGTGAAAATCACCACCCTACACTACAAGTCACCAATGCAGATGGCATGTTAAAACCGCTTGACTTGACCGCACTTGCCAATAGCGCAGAACGTGCCAGCCAAGATTTAGATGGTATCGACACGCAAGCGATCATCGACGAAACCGTGAAGAATCTTTACAACGGTGTCAAAGAATCTGAAATTGCCACCACCATGATGATGGCAACACGTACGCGTATCGAGCATGAACCGAACTATACGTATGTCACTGCTCGCCTACTGCGTGATGAATTGGTCAAAGTCGGTTTAGACTTTTTAGGGCTTGATGCAGACACCAATGAAAATGATGCGCTTGAAGCGTACTTGAACAAAGGCGTGAGTTTAGAACTGCTTGATCCTGAACTACTCAACTTTGATTTGAAAAAGCTTGCTGTTGCGATCAAGCCTGAACGGAGTAATCAGTTTACTTATTTAGGTCTACAGACTTTATTTGATCGTTATTTCATTCATAAAGATGGTGTGCGTTTTGAATTACCACAACTCTTCTTTATGCGTGTGGCGATGGGTCTGGCAATCCAAGAAGATGATCGTGAAGCACGTGCGATTGAGTTCTACGACTTATTATCAAGCTTTGACTATATGGCTTCTACGCCGACCTTGTTTAATGCAGGGACACTTCGTCCACAGCTTTCGAGCTGTTATTTGACTACTGTGCCTGACAATTTGTTCGGTATCTATGGCGCAATTCGTGACAATGCGATGTTATCAAAGTGGGCAGGTGGTCTAGGCAATGACTGGACACCTGTACGTGCTTTGAACTCGTACATTAAAGGCACCAATGGTAAATCGCAAGGTGTCGTACCATTCCTCAAAGTCGTGAATGACACAGCAGTTGCAGTCAACCAAGGCGGTAAGCGTAAAGGTGCGGTCTGTGCCTATCTTGAAACATGGCACTTAGACATTGAAGAGTTCCTTGAGCTGCGTAAAAACACGGGGGATGATCGTCGTCGTACCCATGATATGAACACCGCAAACTGGGTACCTGACCTATTTATGCAACGTGTTTTAGAAAATGCAGAATGGACCTTATTTAGCCCATCAGATGCACCTGATCTACACGATTTGACAGGGACAGCTTTTGCAGAGCGTTATGCGCACTACGAAGACTTGGCAGCGAAAAAAGAAATCTTGCACAAGAAAGTCAAAGCACAAGACTTGTGGCGCAAGATGCTTTCAATGCTATTTGAAACGGGTCATCCATGGATCACGTTCAAAGATGTCTGTAACTTGCGCTCTCCGCAACAACACGTTGGCGTGGTGCATTCATCGAATCTGTGCACTGAGATTACCCTCAACACAGATCAAGACGAAATCGCTGTATGTAACTTAGGTTCTATCAACCTTGTACGTCACATCACTGACGGTCAACTTGACCATGCAAAACTTGAAAGCACAGTAAAAACTGCGGTGCGTATGCTCGATAACGTGGTAGACATTAACTACTACGCTGTTGAACAAGCTCGTAATTCAAACCTCAAACACCGCCCTGTCGGTATGGGCATCATGGGCTTCCAAGATGCGCTGTATGAATTGAATCTTGCTTATGGCTCTGATGAAGCGGTGGAATTTGCCGATCGCTCGATGGAAGCGATTAGCTACTTTGCCATTCAAACCTCAAGTGATCTTGCGATTGAACGTGGTGCGTACACCACATTCAAAGGATCACTATGGGATCAAGGTATTTTGCCAATCGACTCACTAAACAAAGTCGCCGCGACTCGTCCTGAAGGCATGTTTGAAGTGGATCGTTCAATGACTTTAGACTGGGATAGCTTGCGTGCCAAAGTACAAAAAGACGGTATGCGCAACTCGAATGTGATGGCGATTGCACCAACGGCGACCATTTCAAATATTTGTGGTGTATCACAATCGATTGAGCCGACTTTCCAAAACTTGTATGTGAAATCAAACTTGTCAGGTGAATTCACCGTGATCAACCCGTATCTTGTTCGTGCATTGAAAGATCGTGGACTTTGGGATGTAGTGATGGTCAACGACTTGAAACACTATGAAGGTTCGGTACAGAAGATCGCACGTATTCCACAAGACTTGAAAGACGTATTTGCGACTGCATTTGAAGTTGAGCCTCGTTGGATCGTTGATGCGGCAAGCCGTCGTCAAAAATGGATCGACCAAGCGCAATCATTGAACTTGTATATCTCTGGTGCGAACGGTAAGAAACTCGACATCACTTATAAAATGGCTTGGTTACGTGGCTTGAAAACCACTTATTACCTCCGTGCTTTGGGTGCGACTTCTGCAGAGAAATCAACCATTAACACAGGTGCATTGAATGCAGTAAAACCTGCAACGATGGCAGCAGCAGTTGAGCCTGAGCCAGCAGTTGCTCAAGAAGTTGCGCAACAAGATGATGGTTTCACCAATGCAGCGCCAGTGCCACAAGCTTGTAGCATTGACAATCCTGACTGTGAAGCGTGTCAGTGACAGTAAGAGGCGAATCAATAGATAAATCGTCGTAAAGATGAATCATGGCTCGGCGTGTTTTACTCAATTCAAAACACGCTGACTATCTGACAAAAAACGATTTTAAGTATTTTGAAATATAGCGAGATTATAATATGTCAATTCTAAGCTGGGACGACTTTGAAGATGATGCACAAAAGCATGCTCCTGCGACATCCCCATCTGCGCCCGTCGCACCGAAAGAAGCGCCTGTACAGAAAGTGGTATTTGATGGACAGCCACAAGCGCAGAGCGTGGCTCCTGCAAAATCCCCTGCACCAACAGCAAATGGAAATGCAATTGATCCAACCGATTCGATGGCTCGAGCATCTGAATCCTTAAAACATTTAGATGTTGCACCAGGTCTTGAAGAGCTGGAAATGGGTGCAGGTCGTGTAGAGGTCGAAGATAAGCGCATGATCAACTGTCGTGCCGATCTCAACCAACTTGTACCTTTCCGCTATGAGTGGGCGTGGCAAAAATATCTTGATGGCTGTGCCAACCACTGGATGCCTCAAGAAGTCAACATGAACCACGATATCGCATTGTGGAAATCTGAAAATGGCTTGACCGATGACGAACGTGTGATCGTGAAACGCTCATTAGGTTTCTTCTCTACTGCAGATTCATTGGTTGCGAATAACTTGGTTTTGGCGATCTATCGTCTGATCACCAATCCAGAATGTCGTCAATATATTTTGCGTCAAGCATTCGAAGAAGCGATTCACACCCATGCTTATCAATACTGTATTGAGTCATTAAGCATGGACGAAGGCGAAATCTTCAATATGTACCGTGAAGTCCCGAGTGTGGCACGTAAAGCCGCTTGGGGATTGAAATACACCCAATCGCTTGGTGATCCAAGCTTTAAAACAGGTACGACCGAAGATGATCAACAATTGCTCCGCAACTTGATCGCATTCTACTGTGTGCTTGAAGGCATCTTCTTCTACTGTGGCTTTACCCAAATCTTGAGTATGGGTCGTCGTAACAAGATGACTGGTGTGGCTGAGCAGTTCCAATATATCTTGCGTGATGAGTCGATGCACGTGAACTTCGGTATCGACATGATTAACCAAATCAAGATCGAAAATCCACAGCTTTGGACGAAAGACTTCCAACAAGAAGTGATCCAAATGATCTTGGAAGGCACCATGCTTGAAATCGAATATGCTCGTGATACCATGCCACGTGGCGTACTCGGTATGAATGCTGCGATGATGGAGGAATATCTGAAATTCATCTCTAACCGTCGTCTAACACAACTGGGTTTGCCTGAGCAGTTCAAAGGTGTGAATAATCCATTCCAGTGGATGTCTGAGATGATGGATTTGCGTAAAGAGAAAAATTTCTTTGAAACACGTGTGACGGACTATCAGACTGGTGGTGCGTTAAGTTGGTAATGAACCGATTGAATTGCAATAACTAAAAGATGAAGTCACATATTAAAATCCCCCTTCAGTTAAATCCAACTGAAGGGGGATTTTCGATTCATAGCGCTAACAGTCTACAATGACATATCAACAACAATACGCCCATCAATTTTGCCTGCTTCCATGCGATCAAAGATATCATTGATGTTTTCTAAAGGTTCGACACTAATGTGTGCCTTGACCTTTCCACGTGCAGCAATCTCTAAAGCTTCTTTTAAATCAAGTCGTGTACCAACAATCGAACCACGTACAGTAATCCCTTCAAGTACCATATCAAAGATCGACAAATCAAATTTACCTGGTGGCAACCCATTTAACACCATCGTACCGCCACGACGGATAATTTGTACTGCTTGCTCAAAGGCTTTTGGCGAAACTGCAGTCACTAATACACCATGACAACCATCACCCGTGGCAGCCATCACAGCTTCTTTAACATCTTGTTTGAGCGCATTGATACCAACATCTGCACCTAGCTTTTGAGCTAGCTCAAGTTTCGAATCATCAACATCAATTGCAACAACATTAAAACCCATCGTTTTGGCATACTGTACCGCCACATGACCTAAACCACCAATACCAGAGATGGCAACCCAATCCCCCGTCTTAGCCTCTGTCATTTTTAACCCTTTATATACAGTCACACCTGCACACAAAATTGGTGCAATTTCGAGCAAATCAACACCCTCAGGAATCACGCCAACATACTCACCATCAGCTAGGCAATATTCAGCAAAGCTACCATTCACTGAATAACCTGAGTTTTGTTGCTCTTTACACAAGGTTTCCCAACCTGCATAGCAATGGTCGCAATGTCCACAGGCAGAATACAGCCATGGCACACCCACTTTATCACCGACCTTGAGATGGTGAATACCTTCGCCTATTTCCACCACTTCACCCACGCCTTCGTGTCCTGGGATAAATGGTACGGTCGGTTTTACAGGCCAGTCACCGTGCATCGCATGTAAATCTGTATGACAAACACCCGTAGCAATCATTTTCACTAAGACTTTACCTGTAGTGACTTTAGGGATTTCCACTTGCTTAATTTCTAAAGGTTGATTAAATGCTGTCACAACAGCAGCCTTCATAGTTCCCATCTTGTTATCTCCATTTCCTAGATATCAGCATCATTGATGATACCGATACTTTGACCATAACAAGATGAAGGTAGGTATTTGGTATGTGCGATTTAATTGAATCGCGAAAAGTTCAAACTGCGCATTCAATACACCTCAAATGCTAATCTAAGAAGATTATTTTGTCGATCAGAACAGCTTTGAAAATACCAAGGTAGCTGAGTAAATCTTATTCAACGTTATTTAAGATTCATTTTTATAAAAATAGAAACTACAAAAAACATAAACCCGAATTGAACTCCCTGTTCAATTCGGGCAATATGCGGTTGTGCGACGATTTTTGTTTTTATTAGGTCTTCCTTACCACATCTTTTCCATGATGATGTTCCATTCAGCTAAAATCTATCCATAGTGTGGGCTTCCAAGCCCGATCCTGCGCTGATGTAGTTATCTTAAGAAAAACTCGCTTTCGCCGAAAGTCGCAAATCACAACAGCTTTTGTAAGCTATTTCTTACAGTATTTTTACAATGAAGTACGATACTTTTATGGCGCTTGTACTTGACCATTTTGAATATCAGTTTTTAAGTTTTCTGTCCGAGATTTCTCAATACCTTCTTGGATTTTTTCATCTGCTTCTTCTTGATCGCCCTCTTCCTCTTCAATCTCTTCATGAATGCACTCATACATACGATCAGTTTGTAGTACGGTATAGACAGGAAAATGATCCGAGCCGATATGTGGTAGCCGTTCCATTTTTACTAAGGCGAAGTCAATGCTGTGAAAGACATGATCCAACGACCAACGGAAGCATGGATAGTCCGCATGAAAGGTATTGATAAATTTACGCCCAACACGTGGGTCAAGCAAACCACTGATGCGCTGAAACAGTCGTGTGGTCTTCGACCAAGCCACATCATTAAGATCACCCATCACAATACAGCTTTGATTCATATCTTTGATCGCATCGCCAACCATCAGTAGCTCTGCATCTCGCAAAGTTGACTCGGCGGCTTCCGTCGGGCTTGGTGGCTGTGGATGTAAACAATACAAATCAACTTCATTGCCCGAGCGTAAGATCACCGAAGCATGAATTGATGGGATTTCATCACTGAGTAAATGTTTGACTTCAGCATTTTTCAATTCAAGTTTGCTATAAAGATGCATGCCGTAAAGATTATCTAGCGGCACAGCAACACGATAAGGATAGTCCTTCTCAATGACACTTAGTGCATTTTGCCAAGATTGATCGGTTTCGAGAGTAAGTAGCAAATCAGGTTGGAGCTCATTAACGAGATTGATGAGCTTTTGATATTTACGATTCGGTGTCAATACATTCGATACGATCATCGAGATTTGCTTGTCAGGATTAAGGTCTTCTTGTCGTACTGATTTAACCTGATTTTTCCAAATAAAGGTATAAGGCAACACCATTTTGAGTTGATAAGCGATCGCAGCCATCAGCGCAATCAGTAAAATTTCACGCCATATCGTCCACGGCGCAGGCCACCAAAGCAGCCCTGCCAAAGTCAGCAAGCCGACTGTGAGCACTTGCAAACGTGGAAAATCGGCAACACGAAACCACCACTCATCACGAGGAATTCGTGAGGAGATGGTGAGCCAAATCACCAATAATGCCAAAATCACAAACAACAACATGCAATAAATCCCCAAACTTTTTATTCGTTTTGTTGCTAACGATTAATTTAACGCACCGATATTAACTAATGATGGCAGTTGATGCAGAAGTTTTTTGTTATTTATCAGATTTTAAAAGTTGAACGATTTATAAATATGGATTGTCACCTTGACCTTATCACCAAATAGAATTGTTACGACTTCGCAGGAGAAGTGCTGTGCAGAAGCTATTGCATTTGCTACACTTTAACCCCTTTATCGAGTTATTTTTTTAATTACAAAACCTGAGGCAAGATGACATGAAAGTAGGTTTGGTTGGCTGGCGTGGAATGGTTGGTTCTGTTCTGATGCAACGTATGGTTGAAGAAAATGATTTTGCGCACTTTGAGCCATTTTATTTTTCAACCAGTAATGCAGGTGGTGAAGCACCTACATTGGGTGGAAAGACAGCCCCTGCTTTGATGGATGCCAACGATATTAGTAGCTTGAAGCAAATGGACGTGATCGTCACTTGTCAAGGTGGTGACTACACCTCTGCGGTCTATCCACAGCTTCGCAAAGACGGTTGGAATGGCTACTGGATTGATGCGGCAAGCACATTACGCATGGCGGATGAAGCGATCATCGTGCTTGATCCTGTTAATGCCAATGTGATTAAAGATGGCTTAGCTAATGGTGTCAAAACCTTTGCAGGTGGTAACTGTACCGTATCTTTGATGTTGATGGGTTTAGGCTCTCTGTTCCAAAACAACTTGGTTGAGTGGATGACGGCGATGACTTATCAAGCTGCATCTGGTGCAGGTGCGCAAAATATGCGTGAGCTGATCACTGGTATGGGCTACCTGTACAACAATACCAAAGACTTATTGGATGATCCGAAGTCTGCAATCTTAGATATCGACCGTGAAATCGCCTCACTACAACGTGGTGACAGCTTTCCGAAAGCGAACTTTGGCGTGCCACTTGCAGGTTCATTGATTCCATATATCGACAAACAGCTTGAAAGCGGTCAGTCTAAAGAAGAATGGAAAGGTCAGGTTGAAACCAACAAAATCTTAGGTAATACACAGATCGTTCCAATTGATGGGCACTGTGTACGTATCGGTGCAATGCGTTGTCATTCACAGGCGTTGACCATCAAACTTCGTCAAGATGTGCCTTTGAATGAGATTGAAGACATGATCGCTCAATCTAACGAATGGGCGAAAGTCGTGCCAAATACACGTGAAGCATCAATGACTGATCTTACACCTGTAGCGGTAACTGGTACACTTTCTGTTCCAGTTGGTCGCTTGCGCAAAATGAACATGGGCAAAGAATACCTCGGGGCATTCACCGTGGGTGATCAACTCCTGTGGGGAGCAGCTGAGCCATTACGCCGTATGCTTCGCATCTTGATTGAAGATCAATCTTAAGCTGAAATAAAAGCAGAATTCGACTTGCTAACAAGCAACGAAGCATTGTAAGTTATACCGTAGAGTGAATTGATTTGCTCTACGGTTTTTTTCGACATTTTATTGCCTAGAAATTCACATTTGTGGCTAATATTGTTAGATGGAACAAAATTCAAGGGTGTGAGGTATTTACATCCACGGTGGTAAAGAAAATAAGTAAGACGGAACGATCATGGGATTGCAACACAAATTTGGGGTAGCTTTTTTACAGTTCGGCTTAGGGTTAACGACTTTAACGCCTATTATCAGCCATGCCCTTACCTTAGACCCTGTCAATATTGACTCATCTCGTGGTGAGCCGCTGTATGCAGAAATTCCTTTCCGTCAGGCACAAAGCAAAAAATCAATTAATGTCTCTATTGCACAGCCTTTTGAAAGCGGGGAAGTTGCTGTCTTGAATGAGGCAGAATACGCCCATTACAACTTCTATGTTCGTCAAAATGCTGATGGCAATGGCGTCATCGTCATCACTTCAAGTCGAGCAATCAATAGCAATGCGATTGACCTAACCTTGAAGATCGAAGATGCAGGACAAACACGAATTCAGCAAATTCGAGGCAGTTTGCCTAGCCGTATTGATCGCTTAAAAAGTAGCTTAAATGAGACTGTACTCAAGCCTCGTTATGTCACCAATGATCAAGACTTAAAACTTAACTTACCTGAAGTTTCCAATTTCCCTGAAGAAAACCAACTTCGTGTTGCAAATGTTGCACCACCAATGATGCAGAAACAAACCGTTCCAGAACCAGTTAAAAGTACTGTAAAAAGTATTGGTTTAGCAACATCTAATAACGCCACACCCCCTGTTGTCAGTACCCCAACTCAACAAGTTGCTCGTCAAACCACTTCGAGTACAGCAGTTGCCAAGCAAAATACACAAGTCTCGCAACAGCAGACACCATCACAAACAGCAACGACAAAACCAAATAATACAAATACCGTAGCACCATCTCCAAAAGGTGAATTAAACATCAATGTCACTCGTCGAGATGCAAGTCAACCTGTACCAAAAGCTGAACCAGTAAAGACTGCAAAAACTGTAAGCTCTGTAGCACAGCAATCTGCTGCAAAAGTTACAGCATCAAGCAAAACTACAACTCAACCGAAACCTATAGCCGAAAAAGCGAAAGTAAAAGCCACAAGCGTTAAAAAGGTACATAAGCAAACCCCACCAACGAACACTAATGCACAAGAAAAGCATAAAGTACAAGCCAATGAATCGCTCTGGGGTATTGCCAATCAAATCGCCAAGCAGGAAAGCGTTCCGATCCAGCAAGTGATGAAGCAAATCCAAGAAAATAATAAACATGCGTTTATTAACGGCAATCCCAATCAGCTCAAGCAAGGTGCAATTTTAAGCTTGAATTATCAATATCAAGCGCCAACAGAAAAACCAAAAGCGACCACGCAGTCTACGCCACCAAAAAAAACTGAAGCAACAACTGCATCCACTGCATCACTCGCTGCTAAAAAAGCAGAAAAACATTCACAAGCCCACATGAGTATTATTGCAGGTGATAGCAAAGGTACGACGCAGGGGAGCAAAAAATCCAAAGGTATCGACAAAAAAGTGGCAAATGAGCTAACTGTCCGTGTCAAACAAGCACGTCAAAGTGCATTAGGATTGCAAAATAATGTGCGTCAGCTTGATCGTGATTTGGTCGCTAAAGAACATCGAATTGCGTTACTCAACGCACGTTTAGCAGAACTTGAACAGCAGCTCAAAAAGCGCCAAACATCAGAAACAAAATCGTCTGAAAAAACCAAATCCAATGTCACATCTCAAGCAGAGGCTCGAGCAGAGCTACCGAATAAGGGACAATTTCAGACGTTATCAAATATCCATCAATATAAAATGAGTATGCAACAGGGGTTAGTCTAATTATGTCTACTGCAATTTTAGTCATCTGTGGGGTCATGCTGGTCGCAGCGATATTAATTCGTATGCGCCAAAAAAAAGCGGAAGAGGCACCTCAACAAAAGAAAGCAGCCAAATCCACTACTAAACCTAAATCATCAAAAAAAACCTCAACTGCTACTGCAAAACCTGAAAAAACAATTGAGAGCAAGCCCAAAAAAGAGATTAAACGCCCTCAAATCGATATCGACAATCTCACCTCAAAAATTGATGTGATGATTGCAGATCGTCAGTTCGCAAAAGCTGAAGGCATGATTAATCAAACCCTAAATCAAGATGCCTCTCATCATGTCTTATATTCAAAGCTAATGAATATCTATGTGTTGCAGCATGATGAATTCGCCATAAATCAGCTGCTCAACACTGTGCAAAATCAAGGACTAAACGAAGTTTACCAAGATTTATTCAGTCGAAAAGAAGCCTATTTAGAAGAAAAATCAAGTACAGCATCCATAGATCAAAATACTGCCGACACCGTAGAAAATGTGTCTAATTCGCAAGTATCCAGTCAAAGCTTAGATTTTGATAGCTTAAATGATTTCAATACACCTGAAACCACAAACAACGCACCACTTGAATTTGAATCAAAAGCCACTGGTTCTAGCACCACAAGTTTTGACGATCTTAGCTTCAATGTTGATAGCCCAAAAGTTGAACAAGCAGATACGTCACTCAACTTTGATCAATCCATTACTGAATCAAAGCCAAATGATGATAGCCAAAGTTTAGTTTTCAATCTAGATCAGGATGCTTCTGCACCCAAAACAGAAAGTACGCCATCTTTTGATTTTAATCTTGATCAACCATCTACTGAGCAACCAACAACAAATACAGACTTCAATCTTAACGAAACGACTGAACAAAGCGAATCAACATCATTTGAAGAGACAACAAACTTTGATCAGACCGCTAATATTGGCTTTGAGTCCGAAGCAAATCCGCTTGATGCACAAACAACTTTTGCCGAAGCTGATGATCCAATCACGCAAGCATTCCCTGCGCTCGCCCAAGTCAATCCAACAGCGCTAGACATCGAGTTGGCAGAGCAATATATTCGTCTCGGTGAAATTGCAGCAGCAAAACAACTATTAACCGTAGATCAAACACAACTAAGCGTCGATCAAGCTGAGAAAGTGCAACAACTTTTGCAGAAAATCGCTTAAGTTTTAATACACCACAACTTTTCAAGCTACAATAAGCAACTCTCAAGTTGCTTATTTTTTTCACATGATCTCAACACAGATAGCAGTGATCTATATGGGTGGTACTTTTGGCAGTATCGGAGCGCCTCTCTACCCTATGCCAGCGAAAGCATTTTTAGAAAAACTACAACAGCTTAGCATTAAATATCAATTTCAAGGCTTAGAAGAATATCTTCTGAATTTTTTTGAAGCGCCAAGTATCAAAGACAGTAGTGAACTGTCTGCGATAGACTGGCTTGAAGTTGCACAGCAGATTTTAGAATTATCGAATCAATTTCAACATTTTATTATTATTCATGGCACAGATACACTGCACTATGCTTCAGCATTTTTATCACACCTATTCACTGATCGACTGCATATTATTGTTACTGGCAGTCAATTTCCGCTATTAGATTCGAATGGTGAGCACTTACACGTCAACAGTGATGCGTGGACAAACTATCAATTTAGCATTGCGCAAATCAAAAATATTTCACAAGGTTGTTATACCGCATTTGCAGGCAAGCTTCATCATGCCAACCAAAGCATTAAGACGCATACCACTGAACTTGAGGCTTTTCAAAGTAATTCTTTACCAAGAGCATGGCAAAGCGTAGTTCAAGATTTAGATTTTCATCAGATTAAACATTGGATTTTACAAGTTAAGGATATTCGCATCACCAATTTGTATTGCACACCATCACCACCTGATCAGCTTGCAATACAACTGAATGTATTATCTGAAAATCCGCCACAAATACTCATTTTACAGACATTTGGTTCAGGCAATTTAGCTTATTCAGCGTCATTGAAATCCGCACTGCAAAACTTGATTGCAAAAAACTGTTGGGTGATCATCAGCAGTCAGGTATTATTCGGCGAACTTTCCAATGGCTACGCTGTGTCTTCGTGGTTATCTGAGCTTGGTGTCATCATTGAGCCACATTATAGTCAGGCAGACCTTTATGCACGCTCAATGCTGTTGTACTTGCAATATGCCGATCAACAGGATTGGCAAAGCTATTGGCGCAACAAAGCTATAACCTAATTTTTAAGTTTGGATTGTTTAAGTTTATTTACTCAATTATTTTGGTCATTTGTCATTTATGCAACGTTTTGCACTTGGTATAGAATTTTGCGGTACACGCTTTAAGGGTTGGCAAACTCAACAAGCAGGTGTGCGCAGTATTCAAGAAACCATCGAAACCGTCTTAAGTAAAATTGCCGATGAACCCATCATCGTTCACGGCGCAGGACGCACCGATGCGGGTGTGCATGCCACCAATATGATTGCACACTTTGATACCAATGCGATTCGCCCTGAACGTGGTTGGATCATGGGCGCAAACTCACAGCTTCCAAAAGACATCGCCCTACAATGGATTCAGCCAATGGGCGAGGATTTCCATGCACGATTTAAAGCCTGCGCACGACGCTATCGTTATGTGATCTATAGCGCACCTCGTCGCCCTGCACTACTTTGGGGACAAGTCACGCATGCACACTACGCATTGGACGTGGAAAAAATGCAACGTGCCGCACTCAAATTCGAAGGTACGCATAATTTTGAAACTTTTCGTGCAGCTGCCTGTCAATCCAATCAGCCTGTGCGCCATGTAAAACATTGTCGATTATTCCAACATGGCGCTTATTTAGTGCTTGATATTCAGGCGGATGGATTCCTACACCATATGGTGCGTAATATCGTCGGCTGTTTATTAGAAGTCGGACAAGGGTTTTATGATGTAGATCATATTGATGAGATGTTTGCCGCAGAAGATCGAAAAGCCGCAGGCATCACTGCACCTGCACACGGTTTGTATTTTATTCAAGCCTATTACCCTGAACAGTTTCAACTACCCAAAACCGAACTTGGACCATTGTGGCTCAATTTACCAGAATAAAACCCTGTTTAATAAAATTAGTTATTCTGTATCAACTGCTTACGCTTACGATATTCCACTGGCGTTTCATCCGTCCAGCGCTTAAACGCACGATAGAATGTACTTGGCTCAGAGAATCCTGTGAGATAGACAATTCGCTCTACACTCTCATTGGTACTTGCCAACAGTTTTTTCGCCAAGCGGCAACGATAATCTGAAAGAATTTGCTGAAAACTGGTATTTGCTTCACTGAGCTGTGTACGCAAACGACGAGGTGTAATATTAAGCTGACCTGCCACAGTTTCTAGTGTAGTTTCACCACTTTCTAATGTTGAGCCAATCGCACGGCGCACCTCACCGACAAGGTCGTATCTTGCCAATTCTTGCAGTTTTTCGACTGCCAATTGTTCATGCAATTGAAGCAATTCAGGCTCTGCTTGCCACATTGGAAACTCTAAAATCGCAGGGTCAAAATACAAGCGCGTTTCTTTTTGCCCTAAGCTGACTGGACAACCGTAGACCCGAAGGTATTCCTCTTCATAGGCGCCATCATCAAAGTTAAAATCAATAAATGCAGGGGTAAAACGCCCTTCTGTCACAAACTTAAAAAAGCGCAAAACGCCAGAAAAAATACATTCGCTATAATGACGATTGACCAACGGATCAACGAACTCTTGCATGCCATTGGTGATATAACAATGCGCCTCATTGATCACCAGCTCCGCACTTAGCGCATCACTAATTAAACGCTGATACGCCAAAGCACGCTGTAGACCTTCACCGAAGTTGGCACTACTCATAAACAAATGCTCAATCACTTGACCACGATACAATGGCAAATGTTCACCGAGGTGCAATCCTGCATCTTCATCATTAGTGACTTGTACAAGTGCCGACCAAAATGCATGTTGCGCACTCAGCGGTGTTCTGGCATTCGCCTGCATCTGCCCTTGCGCAACACCTGCTTTCGACAAAATCTCCTCAGTTGGCAAACCTGCCCGACGCATTGCTTGGTAGCCTAAGCGTAAAATGACCGACGCATCAGTTAATTGGCTCACGTCACACATCCTTTATGGTTATGATTTTCATCTATTAAGATTAGCGTCAATTGACCAAACTGACAATGTATCTTGTCTTTTTTTTGCAAAATATTTATTAAAAAGAATACTTATAAGAAATATTCTCCGTGAAATGAAATCCAAGCACCAATTTGACATACTCAAGAATAATTTACGCTGACATTTACTTGAGATTTTGCAGTTTTTTGGCTATAATGCGCACCTCTATTTTTCAATCAATTAGGTAGGCCATGGCCAATAAAGAAGAACTCATTGAGTTTGAAGGCGTTGTCACCGAAACGCTTCCAAATACGATGTTCCGTGTTCGTTTGGAAAACGGTCACGAAGTAATCGCTCACATTTCAGGAAAAATGCGTAAACACTATATCCGCATCCTGACTGGCGATAATGTCAAAGTCGAAATGACGCCATACGATTTGTCAAAAGGTCGTATTACTTATCGTGCACGCTAAGCACGGTTGACGATTCATTCAATGTTTTATCAAATNATTTGATGAATTGATTGACACACAATTTAGCAATTAATTTTAAAGAGCCACACGATATATTCTGTGGCTTTTTTAGTGCGCAAGATTTATATTAAGCTCTTTAACCATACTGAATGACAAAACATAACAAGAACAGCAATAAATTTTTTGAAAATAACCCATTTAAAAACAACGAATCTTTTATTAATCACCATCACAAGCTTAGGCTTAACTGGCTGTTTAAATAGCACGCAACTGACTAAATGAGAAAACTTTATTGATTATCTCGATCATTTAAAGGTAAAACGCAAAACGAGCTTAAACAAGAAATTGTCTTTAGACAGTTTGGCTTTGATGCTTCGAAAACTAAAATTCAGAAGCAGGAACAAAGCACAGTGCAATATCGTATACACCGCCCTATTGCTGTACCAATTCCAATGTTTAAACCAAACTACGGTGGTTCAGGTGGTTCTGCAAGTGGTGTGCGACCATCATTACATAAATCTGCCAACGCTTATGATGTGGACATGACCTGCGACATCACCTTTCATTTAGAAAATGAAATCGTGAGTCACTGGACGAATCAAGGAAAGACTTGTTAATACAAGCTTTTTTGCTAATCACAAAAAAACTAAGAGAAAAAGTAAAGCGATCTAACTTAACTACCTTGCACCAAACGTCGTGCACTAATAATCCCAGGTTGCTGTTCTAATCGAGCAAGTAACTTGGACAATTGCGCCAAACCTTTAACTTCAATTAACAGTTTCAAATTAGCGATACCATCACTTTCAGACAACGTATTCACTTCACGTATATTGACATGATCTGCAAAGATGACCTGGGTCAAATCCTTGAGCAATCCACGACGATCGTAAGCTTCCACCACGATTTGCACACTTTGACCACGTGTTGGTTGCATTTCCCAATCAGCTTCAACACTGCGCTCGGGTTCATTTTCGATCATACGCAGATAGTCTGCACAGCCGATTTTATGAATACTCACCCCACGATTAAGCGTGATATAACCACCAATCGATTCGCCATGCACAGGCTGACAACAGCGTGCAATGTGTAGCTCGACATTATCCAAACCATCTATCAAAATCCCATGCGCCGAAAGTGTATGACTGGCACGAGGGTTCAGTGTAGGCTTCAGCACAAGTTCAGGCTCATCTGCATCGATATGCATCTGCTTATTGATTTGATTCATCAACGAATGCAAACCAATATCACCTGTCACCAACGCCACCAAAATATCATCGCCTGTTTTGACATTGAAATGATTGATATAGTCATTCAAATCAATACTTTTCGGGTGAATCGCAAGACGTGTCAACTCTTTGTGTAAGGTTTCACGTCCGACGTCGATATTTTTGGTGCGGTCTTGTTGCCTAAACCAATGACGAAGTTTGTCTCGGGCACGTGCAGTTTTGATGTAGCCCAGCGAATTGACCAACCAATCACGGTTTGGCTCACGGTCTTTTTTGGTGAGGATTTCGACCTGCTCACCTGTTTTTAAAATATAAGTGAGTGGAACATAGCGTTGATTTACTCGTGCTGCATAGCAACGGTTACCCACTTCGGTATGCACATGATAGGCAAAATCGAGCACCGTCGAGTCACGTGGTAATTCTTTGATATCACCATCACGACTAAACACATAGATTTTTTCAAATCCATCAAAGTCTTGCAGATTTTCTTGATCTTGATCATCTTCATCGCGCAGGTGATCAGGTTGCGAATCTTTGCGTTCTTGATAGTTCTCAAGGACTGCTCGCAAAGAATGCAGACGATGATTAAAACGTTGGTCGGTGAGCTTCTCACCTTCTTTATAATTAAAATGTGAACACACACCAAGTTCTGCTTCTTGATGCATGGCTTGGGTACGAATTTGAATTTCTAAAGATTTATTTAGCGCAATGACCGCTGTATGCAATGAGCGATAGCCGTTGGCTTTTGGATTGGTAATATAATCATCAAACTGATGCGGAATATGACGCCACATTTGATGTGCAATGCCCAGCGCATGGTAGCACTCAGGAATGGTCGTCACCAAAACACGTAGCGCACGGATATCATAAAGCTGATCAAAGCTTAGATTTTTACTGCGCATTTTGCGATAGATCGAATAGATATGTTTGGCACGCCCTGAGATTTCGGCATGAATACCATTTAACGCCAATTCTTGTTTTAAATGATCAATCACATCTGCGATATAATGCTCTCGCTCAGTTCTTTTTTCATTGAGCAATGAGGCAATTTCTTTATAGCGATCTGGTGAAAGGTAACGGAATGCAAGGTCTTCCAATTCCCACTTGAGCTGTGCAATACCAAGGCGATGTGCAAGCGGGGCATAAATGGTTAAAACTTCTCGCGCAACACGCTCTTGTCGTTCTTTTGAGGCATTATTCAATTGACGTAGACTATATGTACGTTCAGCCAATTTGATCAAAACCACACGCACATCTTCAGTGACCGAGATCAACATTTTATAAATGCCTGTCAGATGCTCACGTTTATTATTATTAAAATAATCTTCGAGATGTTCGTTTTGCTCGATCAGATCAGACAATTTCCCCATCGACAATGCACCCTGCACCAATTGCAAGACGTCATCACCATATTGTTGATCCACATCAGATAAATCTAAAAAACCTTCACGCACGCTACGATAAAGCATCGCTGCAATCAATGTATTTTCATCCACATTGAGGTGCGCCAAAATATCCGCCATACCAACACCCATTGCAAAGGCGTTGGTGCGATGTTTGACCGTGCTATTTAATTCTAACTCAAGTGCACAATGACTCGCTTGCTTCAACAAATCCAGTGACTGACCATTGAGCTGTTCAATCCGCTCAAGCCAAGCCACCAAGTCGATTTGTGTTTCTGCGGCATGCTCTCCAGTCGTTGCTACTGAAAGCTCATTGAGTCTTCCAGGTAGCTCCTCCCGTACTGTGACCATACCATCCTCCGTATCATTATCACTTATCAATGTTGTTCGAAATCAAATATCTGAAACCTGATCTATTCACAACATCTTATTCTACATATACATCAATACTGCAATTTGAAGCTTTACACAGAATGTCTAAAAATTTGTAAATTTTTAATCACAATCTCAATCAACAAATAATTCAATCAATTCTGATCAAAAAACTTATATCTAAAAATTCGAATCTAGGTCGAAAGCTTAAATTTCAGTTTTAACATCAGTTCTTTCAAATAACGTGATCGACTCTACATGCTCGGTGTGGGTAAACATATCCATCACACCCGCTTTGCAAAGCCTGTAACCCTGTGTAATCAGCATCGCCGTATCTCGTGCCAATGTCGCAGGATCACAAGACACATAGACAATACGTTTGGCACGAAAATTCGCCACATATTGCATGACTTGCGATGCGCCTGCTCTTGGCGGATCAATCAGTAGCGCATCAAATCCCTGATTCGCCCATGCTTGATCAGAAAAATCTGTTGCCAAATCTTGCTGATAAAATTGCACATTGTCGATCTGATTGAGTTTGGCATTCTCAAAACCACGATGCACCATCTCATCCACACCTTCAACTGCAACCACCTGCCCAGTCGCACCAACACAGCGCGCGAAAGCGAAGCTAAAATTACCCAAACCACAAAACAGATCAAGCACACGCTCGCCTACTTTGAGATTAAGCAACTGACATGCCAATGACACCATCTGCTGATTTACATTGCCATTGACCTGCGTAAAATCCATTGGCGAAAATGCCAATTTTAAATCAAACGCAGGCAACGCATATTGCAAGCGCATTATAGCATTAGGCTGATCAATGCGCCTTAAGCTTTGGTAACGGTCTGCCAACAAATACAGCTGCCAAGCCCTTGTTTTTACAAAATCTAACAATTTATCAATGTCTTGCTGTGGCATATCAACAGTATGACGTAGCACCAATGCCACATCTTTATCACCTAAAGCAAACTCTAAATGGGTGATCTTCTCTCGAATATCAAGCTGACTTAGACAGTGACTCAGCGCCTTTAAATGTGCAGATACACGACCATCCAAAACCGTACATTCTGAAATCGGCGTTAAATGATTGCTCTGTACTTCGCGAAAGCCGATAATCAATTGCTGAGTTTTAGCAAGCCAACGCATGCCCAAACGTGCACGACGACGGTAATCCGCTTTTTGATTTTGGATTGGTGCAAGCCATTCTAAAGGCTTAACATTTGCAAAGTGTTTGAGATGCGACGCCAATACTTGCTGTTTATGTTGCAACTGCGCTTCGACATCCAAATGCTGTAAGGCACAACCGCCACATTGCCCAAAATGTTTACAACTTGGTTGAATGCGAACTTTTGAAGGTGCACTGAGTAACTCCACCATTTCCGCTTCGTCAAAGCGTTTATGTGATTTGGTGAGTTTGGCTTGAACGGTTTCCCCCGCAAGTGCGTAGCGAATAAAAACTTTTTTGCCTGCCTGTGTGCTTTCATTTTGGTTTAAATCATTTATACCATTTTCATTTGCGCCATACATGGCAACACCACGCCCTTCATGTGATAAGCTCGTTACATGAAATACGATTGGCTCAGATGAAAGCGTTTGAGATGTTGTAGATTTTTGGCGGGAACGGCGATCAACTGGCTTTTGGTGTGGCTGTGACCGTGAATATTTTTTCAAAATAGATACTCAATACAACGATTTTATTCGATGAAAATTTTGGAAACTTAATAATGACAGTATATAAAAGTTGTGAAGACTTTACTGCAATTTATGAATATACATTACTCAACTTCGGTGTCGCACAAGCAGACAAATATACTGAACATTTAGAAAGCACTTTTCAGCTTTTGCTTAGCTCGCCACTAATAGGGATATGAATGCACTGATATCGGCATTTGCGTACGTCGTCATAATCATCATCAACATACGATTTTCTATCGTCAACGTGAAAATGATATTTTCATTATTCGCATACTTCACCAACAGATGCACCCTTTGAAATATTTCTTTGAATTATAAAAACAAATTCTCAAAACCATAGCTAAATTCAGCGACTATCAAACATCGAGAAAATTCAATCAAAATCCTGCGCCGTAAATTCACTACTTAAACTACTTTTCCGCCAATCTTCTAAAAATTCAGCATGTTGTGACTGTGTATTTAAGTATTGAATAGTATGTCCAATCCATTGCCGATGTTGATCTTGCTGAATAAAGCCACGAAGCAACATCCATCGCAAGTAAACGAGCCATGTATTGAGCACATCACCTTCACAGTAACTGCTCAAATTCAGCCACTGTGCATTTTTTACATAGTCCGCCACGTGATAGCCAGAGATGCCACGCTTGCCGGGATAGCCAAGAATTTGCGCCACATCATCAAGCTTTTGCACATTGCGCAAATTAAATCCTGCAAACACATCCATCAAATCGGTATGGCGTGGATTGTAGCGGTTTTGGTAATTATTATGGCGCTTTTGGCTGTTCCAATCGCCCTGTTCAAATAACTCAGGCGCAGACAATCCATAATACAGACTGCGATACATGATCACAGGCAGATCAAACTGCGCACCATTCCAACTGACCAAAACGGGTGATTTCTTACTAAAAATTGAGATAAATTTCTGCAGAATTTCTTTTTCGCTGTACTGTTCTTGCGTCCAAGAAAACAATTGAAATTTATCCTCATCAATCCACAAACCCGAAATGCACACCACTTCATGTAGTGGCAATCGTGGAAAGTCCGTGCCTGATTCTTGACGACGAATCTTGGCTAAAGCTTGACTGGCATCTTCATCAGACAAGTCCAATTGATACAGTTGACAACCCGCTTTCAGCGCAGTCACCGTTTCTATATCAAACACCAAGACAGGATTGCCAAACATCATTTTGGATTTTCCTTTTTAGAGATATTCAGTCAATTAGTCATCTTTTTGGGAGAATAGTCCTGTCGATAAGTAACGGTCACCACGATCACAGATAATACACACGATCACTGCTTCAGGATTTTCAGTGGCAATTTGCTCAGCGATTTGTAATGACGCCCACACCGCACCACCTGAAGACGTTCCTGCACTAATGCCCTCTTCACGTGCTAGGCGACGCATGGTCACTTCGGCATCTTTTTGATCCACGTCCATCACTTGATCGACACGACTTGCATCAAAAATCGTCGGTAAATACTCTTGAGGCCAACGACGAATACCAGCGATCAAAGAACCCTCTGACGGTTGTAAACCAATGATTTGAATATCAGGATTTTGTTCTTTAAGATATTTCGATACACCCATGATCGTACCAGTGGTGCCCATTGAACTGACAAAATGGGTGATTTTGCCTTGCGTCGCATTCCAAATTTCAGGTCCTGTGGTGCGATAGTGGGCATCGACATTATCAGGATTACCAAATTGATTGAGCACCATGCCTTTGCCTTCGGCTTGCATTTGTAGCGCCAAATCACGTGCACCTTCCATGCCTTGTGCTTTAGTGACTTCGATCAGCTCAGCGCCATAGGCAATCATGGCGTCTTTACGTTCTTGGCTCATGTTATCGGGCATGATCAGCTTCATCTTGTAGCCACGCATCGCAGCCACCATCGCCAAAGCAATGCCTGTATTGCCACTGGTCGCTTCGATCAAAGTGTCACCTGGTTTGATTTCGCCACGTTTTTCCGCTTGCATGATCATATTATAGGCAGGACGATCTTTAACTGAACCCGCAGGATTATTACCTTCGAGCTTTGCCAATACGGTGACAGGGCTTTTATTCAGTCGCTTCAAGCGCACCAATGGCGTACCACCGACAAAATGATCTAAGGTAAATTCATCAGTATGAAATAATGCATAAACTGGATTTTCTGAAGCGTTTGAAGATGAATTACTCATAATAAAATCTTATTTTGGGATATAGATGTTGGCATTCATTGTAGTCAAAAAGTCGGTAGTTTGCATCTGTATCTATTTGCAATGCGTCGCAAAAGTCTTGCGACATGAACTGCAAAATGCAATGACTATTATTTAAAGCGTGCTAATATCCGTACACAATCATAATTTTTTTACGACGATTTGCGATGCAGCGAAGATCTGAAAGCTTTTGGCACCGATTTAAAATTAGTAATGCCTATGGACAGTTGATTGCACTGATTTTTGTGCCAATCATGATCTTGTCGCTGGCAGGTACTTTTTTAGTCTTGCAAGAAACTTCTCGCTCTATGCAAACCCAGCAAATCACCGCTGCGTCTGCGGTGTTGACCCGTTATCAAAAAACAGCTTCGATCCTGCTCAAACTCGACAAAAGCACGGTTCGCCGTCAGGCCGAAGCACAGCATATTTTGCAATATATTCTCAATGAACCTGATGTGATTCGCACGGCCTTGGTCGATATTCATGGACAAACACACTTGAGTGTTGGGCATCGCAATCAAAGTGATTGGCCAATATTCCCTGTGAATTATAATTTTTTTGGTCCTGTGGAAAGTGGGCAAAATCACTTCTACGGCATGCGAGTTGGCTATGTCGATCAAGGCCCTGTGTGGCTGATGATCGAGATGGACAACAAACCTCTAACCCTTGCCAAATATCGTGTGTGGTTAGTATTGGTCGTAACAGGTTTATTGACTTTATTATTGCTCTTGTTATGTTTGAATTTTTACGCACGACGTTGGATTGCGCCGATGTACGAGATTCGTTTGCAGTTGCAACGGATGAATGCAGACAGCTTGGGTAAAAGCTTTCAAACTAACTCCACAGGTGAGTTGGCATTACTTCAAAAAGACATTGCGACCTTATTGCGCCGTTTGAATTTTAGTTTTTTAGAGCTGAAAGAACACACTGAACAAACTGAAGATGATTTGCGTAAAACCTTAGATACCTTAGAAGTGCAAAACATTACCTATAAAAAAGCACGTGACCAAGCGATCTCTGCCAATCAATCTAAATCGGTTTTCCTTGCCAATATCAGTCATGAACTGCGCACGCCACTGAACAGTATTGACGGCTTTATTCACCTGATGCTACGTCGTGGTCAGCTCAATGATGAAAACCAAATGTATGTGCAAACCATTCGTAAATCGTCTGCACACCTTTTGGCATTGATCAATGATGTACTGGATTTTTCAAAGATTGATGCAGGGAAACTTGAGCTTGAAGTGGCCAATTTTAATTTGGAAGAAGCAATTTTTGATGTGATGGATATGCTCTCACCACTCGCTTCTGAAAAACAAATCGACATGGCGATTTATTATGATCATGACTTGCCATTTCAAGTCTGTGGCGATGCACTTCGCTTTAAACAAGTCTTGACCAATCTCGTGTCGAATGCGATTAAATTCACGCCTGAAGGTGACATTATTGTCCGCACACGACTTGAGCACCAAGAAGCCAACCGTATTACCATGCACTGTACTGTACAAGATAGCGGTATTGGCTTGAGTGGGACTGATCGTAAAAAATTATTTGCCTCATTTAGTCAGGGTGATACCTCGGTCACACGTCAATTTGGTGGTACAGGACTTGGACTTGCCATTTCAAAACAATTGGTACAACTGATGCACGGTCAGATTGGTTTTGAGGACAATCAAGAACGCAATCCCACAGAAAAAGGCGCAACCTTTTGGTTTAATGTACAGTTTGATCTGCCAAATGATCAACCTGAACTTAGCACTTCTATGGCACAGTTCAATGTGCTCAGCCACATCGCCCACCCTGCGACTGCAAATATTTTAAAACAATATCTTGAAGATTATGACGCACAGCATCATGAATCGAGCTCAATTTTGGACTTGTTTAGCCGTTTAAAACAGTTTAATGAACTCGGTGAAAAAGCATGGGTGATCGTCGATCATTCGGGTGATTTGGATGCCTTGTTACAAGAGATTCGTACACGCTATCAAGGCAATTTAGCGATTTATGGCTATCAAATGCTACTTGATCCGCAAGTCTTGCAGACCCATCATGCGATCGCACTCAATCAACCGCTGAGTCGTCAGAATCTGATCAAATTATTCTTTAACCAAACCCAAACCGTGAGCAATCCTGTGTTTAATGGACAAGGCTTACATGTGCTTGCTGTTGATGATCATTTGCCAAATCTTGTAGTTTTAGAAGCGCTACTGAATGAGTTGAATGTTGAAGTCACCACCGCACTCAATGGTCAAACTGCATTAAATCGTATCAAAGAACGACTTGATAAAAATCAGCCACTTTTTGATTTGGTCTTTATGGATATTCAGATGCCAGTCATGTCAGGCCCTGAAACTACGCAAGCAATTCGTGGCTTGGAACATCATGCAACACAGACGAATCAACTACCCATTATTGCGCTGACGGCACATGCCATGTCAGATGAAAAAGAAAATCTGATGCACGCAGGTTTTAATGACTATGTGACTAAGCCAATTCAACTGGAACAACTGATTCAAATCTTAGGTACATGGACGAAGGCTGAAAAAATCCAAAACATCGACGGTTTTGCAAATAGCAATTTGAATAACACCTTAACTAATAGTTTGAATAACAACATAAATAGCATCTCAGCTAACAACGCATTATCAAATGCTGAAAGCAATGTACATACAGCGAGCACCTCATCTCAATCGCAGATTAAACATCATGCAGATGACATCATCTTGGATTGGAATTTAAGTTTGCAACTTGCTGCCAATAAAGTTGATCTTGCCAAAGATTTACTACGTATGCTTATTGATAGCTTTGATGAAGAACAGCATGAGATGCAACAACTCATCGAGCTCGAAGACTTTCCGCAGCTTGAGCAAAATCTTCACCGCATCTATGGCGCAACACGTTATGTCGGTACGCCACAGTTGCAAAAGCTTACTGGTGAATTTGAACAGTTTGTATCCACACTACGCAAAGAGCAACGCCCTGCCGACGACGACTTTATCGAACAGGTGTTACACCGCTATAAAGTATTACTCGAAGCGATGGCGCACGTTCGACTTGCTGCACAAGAGTATTTAGCTGAATAATTTTCGGGAATCTCGAAAAACCATCTGCGTAAGCAAATTTCTGCGTTGTACCTTGCTCGCAATCCTCATGTACCACTCGTACACTGCGGTTGCTGTGCGAGGTACGCCCTGAAATTTATTTTACTCGCTAGGTTTTTAGAAACTCCCTTTCATAAGTAACGTTGAGTTGACTGTGAACTTAGCGTCAATTTCTTTATCCTGACAGAAATACCGACATGCTATGATTCGTAGCAATCTCAAAAACAATCAAAGGAACTCCCCCATGTCTTTACTGAGCGTAGACATTAATCCGCAAGGCATTGCAACTGTCAAACTCAATCGCCCTGAAAAGCGTAATGCAATGACCTTTGCACTATTACAAGCCCTTGTCGATACCGCAAAATCATTAAAAAAGAATAAAAAAATTCGCTGTATTATTCTCACTGGTGAAGCAAATGTCTTTAGTGCTGGGATTGATCTGAGTGATTTGAATAATCCAAAAAATCGCCTATTTGCCGCATGGGAACTCATTAAACCGGGTCAAAGTCTATTCCAAAAAGCATTTCTCATTTGGCAAAGCATGCCTGTTCCAGTGATTAGTGCAATTCAAGGCTATTGCTTTGGTGCAGGCATGCAACTGGCGTTAGCATCGGATATTCGTATCGCTCACCCGAATACACAAATGTCGATCATGGAAAGTCGTTGGGGCTTAGTACCTGATATGGGCTTAACACGTTCACTCAAAGGCTTAATTGGTTTAGACCTTGCTAAAGAGCTGACCCTCACCGCACGTATTTTCGACGGTGCATACGCCAAAGACATCGGCTTAGTCACCCATCTCGATGACAACCCAATGATCAAAGCACAAGCCTTAGCTGAAGAGCTGATTCAACGCTCACCTGATGCCTTGCTCGCTGCAAAACGTGTCCTTGATGCGATGGAACACCAACCAAACAAAGCATTACGCTTGGAAAAGATTTGGCAATTCCGCCTCATCGCTGGTAAAAACAGTAAAATCGCACGTAAAAAAGATAAACATCCTGAAACTGATTTTGCACCACGTCAATATAATGGTTAATCGGCTCATCACAGTTAAAGTATAAGGTTTTATTTATGCCACAGTTTTCCACCGAATCCTCTATCGCTTTTCTTGGCATTGGTTTGATGGGCACTCGCATGAGCAAACGCTTGCTTGATGCAGGCTTTACTGTGGCTGTTTGGAATCGTACTACAAGTGCTTGTGATGAAGTCATCGCTTATGGCGCAACTGTTTTAGACCTGCAAAAAATCACTGATTATCCAATTATCATGCTGTGTCTTGCTGATGATCATGCTGTACAAGCAGTGGTTGATCAGCTCATGCCAAGTCTGCAAACTGGACAAATTATCATTGATTTTTCTAGCCTGTCTGTGGCGAAGACACATGCCCTATCAAAACAAGTCGCAAACAAAAATGTGACTTGGATTGATTCTCCTGTGTCTGGTGGTACCGTAGGTGCAGAGCAAGGCAGTTTAGTGATTTTTGCAGGTGGTGATGCGACTTTGATTTACGCTCTTGCACCTGTCTATACGCCACTATCTGCACGTGTGACGTGTATGGGCGGTGTCGGTACAGGTCAGGCGACTAAGATTTGCAACCAACTCATCGTCGCAGCCAATAGCACATTGATCGCCGAAGCTGTTGCACTCGCACAGCAGGCAGGTGTCGATGCCAATCTACTTGCACCTGCACTTGCAGGCGGATTTGCCGATTCCAAACCATTTCAAATACTTGCGCCACGCATGGCTAATCAAAGTTTTGAGCCTGTACAGTGGAAAGTGCAAACCCTTGCCAAAGACTTAAATAATGCGACATCACTTGCCAAAGATTTGGACTTAAATATTCCAGTGGCAAGTCATGCTTTAGCACAATTAAAACAACATCAACAAAATGGCTTTGCAGAACACGACCTTTCGAGCATAATATTAAATATCAATATGGAGATTTAGGAGACTTTCGATGCTTAATCTTGCGGTCAATCTTTCCTTAATCTTTCACGAAGTGCCCTTAATCGAACGCTTTGCACTCGCCAAAGCACAAGGCTTTCGTGCTGTCGAAATTCAATTTCCTTATGAACTCAGTATTACGCAGATTCAAGATGAACTGGATCGACATGAACTCGATTTGGTGCTGATAAATGTTCCCGCGGGTGACTTGATGCAAGGTGGTGATGGCTTAGCCTGCGTGCCCGGTTGTGAGTATGAGTTTGAAAAAGCGGTACAGCTCGCCATTGAATATGCGGCAGCACTACACGTCCCAACAGTGAATATTTTGGCAGGGAAACAGCCGATTGATGCTGATCTACTCCCTTGCTTACAAACCTTTGCCAGTAATTTGAAATTTGCCTGTGATCTCTTTCAAAGTGCGGATATTAGTCCTGTGATTGAGATGATCAACGGCACAGATATGCCACGCTTTTTAATTCAAAATATTGCGCAAGCTCAAGAAATGCTCGAAGCTGTGCAACACCCTGCGCTTCGTCTGCAATATGACTGCTACCATATGGCAATGATGGGTGAGGACTTACTCAGCACCTTACAAGAAAATATTGATGTCATTGGTCATATTCAATTTGCTGATTATCCAAATCGCCATGAGCCATTCACTGGTAATATCAACTTTGCCGAGTTTTTTGATTGGATTCAAAATAGTCATTATCTTGGCTACTGTGCCGCAGAATACAAACCAAGCCAAAACTCAGAGGATAGCTTTGACTGGTTAAAAGCATATATTTAATGCTATTTAATCCCATCATCTGCAATTTAATTATTGTCCACGATACTGTCTAGGATCAATACGTCGTATTAGCTTCAGATCTGATGAGCTAACAGGTTTTGAGAGATAATACTAACAACCACGAGAAATTTTCAGTAACTTAGCTTGTTTAGATACTGAAATCTGAAGTGAGTGATCGATTAACTTTTGTGGTTGAAGCGGCACAGTTGCTTCAACACACCTTCTAAAAAATCAATTTCTAATGCCTGCTCACCGATTTTTGCATATAGTTTTTTCAAGTGTTTTTTCTGTTTTGATCGCAACAAGTCCTACCTTAGCCTTAAAGTCGTTTGAATGATTTCTTCTTAGTCTACGTGCCATAAAATACTCCATATATTGATGTATAACATCATTTATGGAGCAGAATATCACTTATAGGAGTTGTTCAAATTTACGGCTCCATCTCTGACGCAGGTAAATCATGACAAAATAGTTTAATTATTCGTCTAAGCTTTGCCTCAGAAATTTGTGAACACTTAAAATACTTGTTCAACCCAGTCTTAGCTTAACTTTAGCACCTTTTGATTTGTGATAAAATTATCTAGACCCTAATTTTTTTAACTCAAAACGATAGCCATAAAAAAACCAAGTGATAAATCACTTGGTTTTTTTACATCAACATACTTCACTCAACTGATGCTAAGTGAAGCAAGGCGATTAACCTTGTTGTTGACGCGCTTGCTGTTCTTTCAACAACTCTTGATAAGACACTTCAGTTTCAGACACTTTTGCACTTTGCAAAATGTGATCAACCACTTGATCTTCAAGAACAACCGCTTCGATTTGCGCACGTTGTTGCTTGTCAGTGGTGAAATATTCAATCACTTCTGCTGGATCTTCATAAGAAGACGCCATATCTTCGATGAACGCTGTTACACGAGCTTGATCTACTTCAAGTTTTGCATCTTGCAATACTTTAGAAATCAATACGCCTAACTTCACAGAACGCTCTGCTTGGTCTTTAAACAAGTCATCTGGCAATACGCTAGAATCAAATGCTTTCGCACCTTGCGCACCAAACTGCTGTGTGAACTGTTGAACCATCTGTTGACGTTGACGGTCAATTTCTTGTGCAACCATAGAAGCCGGTACTTCGATTTCATTGGCAGCAACAAGTGCATCAAATGCAGCTTGTTTCACTTGGCTACGTAGACCATTTTTTACTTCACGTTCCATATTCTTACGAACGTCAGCTTTTAATTTATCAATGCCATCTTCTTCAGACAGACCGAATACTTCTAAGAATTCTTTGTCGATTTCTGGAAGTTTAGACTTTTCAACTTTCTTCACAGTGATTTTGAACTGTGCCGCTTTACCCGCAAGGTTTTCAGCTTGATAGTCTTCAGGGAAAGTCACATCAATGACTTTCTCTTCGCCTTTTTTCATGCCAACGATACCATCTTCAAAGCCTGGAATCATTTGACCTGAACCAAGTACCAGCGTGTAGTCTTCAGCAGAACCACCGTCGAACTTCTCACCGTCGATTGAACCTTCAAAGTCGAAAGTTACTTGCATTTCATTTTTCGCCATACCTTTGGTCTCAGCCCAAGTTTGACGTTGCTTTTGCAAGTTTTCGATCATCGTATCCACATCAGCGTCTTTCACTTCTGCTTTTTTACGATCAATCTCTAAACCATCAAAACCTGCAACATTGACTTCTGGATACACTTCTACAGTCGCTTCATAGACCAAAGCATCGTCTTTGTTTTCTACTTTTTCGATATTTGGTGTACCAACAGCGTTGATTTTTTCTTGTTGAATCGCTTCAAACACAGTATCACGGATGATGTCATTCACGACTTCTTGGTAGATACCTGCACCATATTCACGACGAACAACATTCACAGGTACTTTACCTGGACGAAAGCCGTTCATCTTCACAGTTTTCGCAGTACGTTGAATACGCGCTTCAAATTTCTCATTCACACGGCTGGTCGGTACCGACACTTTCAAACGACGGGAAACACCCGAAACCGTTTCAGAAGTTACTTGCATGGCTTCCTCTATCTTTGGATTAATCATTACAGTTTTTAAAAAAGTGCCACATTATATGACAACATTGGACGATATACAAAACTTGTGCGAAAAATCTTTTGCGCTACGGCACTATGCGTTTGAAATCATTTTGTTAAGGATGATTGTGAGGTGATCTTTTTCAGCACTTCAATCTTTAATGCCCTTACCTTTCCAAGCTCCTAATTAATTATTATTGAAAAGACTTATCAAAAATTCTCAAATAAATCTCTTTCTTTTCTGATAAATCACAACATATTGATATTGTAATTAAGAATGATTATTACTAGAATGTGCGCAATTTGTTACATTCTGTAGCACTTTCACCTTAGTTTCTTTGGATTTTAATTATGAAAACAATCAAAAATCGTAAGCACCATCGCGCTCCTCAGCTCCTCGCTGTCGCTGCTACAGCCTTGCCTTTTGCAGTCCACGCTGCCGATCAAGTCGTTGAGTTACCGACGATTGAAGTGAAGGCCGAACAAGAACAAGGTTTAAAGGTTGATCACTCTTCTAACTCTAAATATGTAGCACCTTTACTCGATACTCCCAAATCTGTTTCTATCATTTCTAAGCAACTTCTTGAAGATACACAAGTAACTACATTAAGTGATGCACTACGTACTGTACCAGGCATTACACTTGGTGCAGGTGAAGGCGGTAATCCTAATGGTGATCGTCCATTTATTCGTGGCTACAACTCCGAAAGCTCAATGTATGTTGACGGTATTCGCAATTCAACTTCACAAAACCGTGAAATGTTTGCTGTAGAACAAGTCGAAGTGACTAAAGGTTCTGCCTCTGCACTTGGTGGTTCAGGCTCAGTTGGTGGTAGCATCAACATGATCTCCAAGGTTGCAAAATCTGGCAATAGTTTAGAAGGATCAGTTGCTACGGGTACGGACGACTATCAGCGTATTACACTTGATGGTAATAAAGATTTTGGTAATGGTATCGCTGCACGTGTTGCGGTTTTAGGTCACTACAATAATAAAGCTGGTCAAGATGACGGCGCAGAATATGCACGTGCAGGCATCGCACCAAGTATTATTTTCGGCTTAGACACGCCTACTCGTGCCACGCTTAGTTACTATTACTTAAAAACCGATGATACGCCAGACTCTGGTATACCATACAACTATGATGCTACAGCAAGAGCAACTGTTGGTAAGCCAATGGATGTTGAGCAAGGCATTTACTACGGTTTATTAGATCGTGACTTCCAAAAGCAAGAAAATCAAATTGGCACAATCAAGTTAGAACATGATCTTACGGACAACTTGACTATTAGTAATACTGCGGTTTATAACAAATCAACCAATGATTACCTATGGACACAGCCTGACGACTCAAAAGGTAATGTAGTCAATGGACAAGTTTGGCGTCGTATCAACTCTCGTATCACGGACACTGATATCTTTACCGATCAGTTGGCATTAACTGGCAAATTCAATACTGGCTCAGTGAAGCATAGCTTTAATTTTGGTGGTGAATATAGCGACCAAGAGTCTGACAAAGGCAACTACTCTACTGTGTATCCAGGCTATGCTGACTCAACAACTGGTGGGTTTAATAGTAATTGTGCTATTGATGATGCTTGGTGTACATCACTAAATAATCCAAATTCTCGTGATGAGTGGTTAGGTACAGCAACTGCAAATAAAGCCACGACGACTACTTCGACAAAAATCACTTCTGTGTATTTACTCGATAGCATCGAGTTTAATCCGCAATGGTTGCTTGATCTTGGTATGCGTTGGGACAAATTCAATACTGAACAGGTTACCAATGCAACAGGTGACAAAATTGAAAATGATCAAGACTTTTTCACATATCAAGCAGGCTTAACTTTTAAACCTGTTGAAAATGGTTCGATCTACACAAGTTTTGCAACATCAGCAAATCCAGTAGGTGTTGACGGTGGCGATGGCTCTGATGCAATTGGTCAAGCTTACATGGATCTGAAGCCTGAAGAAGCTCGCACTATTGAAATCGGCACCAAGTGGGATGTTCTTAACGACAAACTCAACTTAACTGCTGCAGTGTTCCGTACTGAAAAGCAAAACACTCGTATCCGCATGGATGCAAGCACCTACACAAATGGTGGTGACAGTAAGGTTGATGGTGTAGAACTTAGTGCATCTGGTCAATTGACTGATAAATGGAATATCACAGCAGGCTATTCATATTTAGACAGCGAACAAACTAATCCAGGACCATCATGTAACCGTGCAGGCGTTTGTACAGCGGACAATCCTGCGAAAGGCAAACAACTTCCAAACGTACCTGAAAACTCAGCAACGCTTTGGACAACATACCAAGTCTTGCCTCAAGTTACTGTTGGCGCAGGTGCAGTCGCATCAGACAAAGTGTACGGTGACGCTGCAAATACTAAGTGGGTATCAGGGTATGTCCGCTATGATGCAATGGCTCGTTATATTGTAGACAAAAATGTTGATGTTCAATTAAACATCAACAATTTAAGTGACAAACGCTACTTTACTAAAGCGTATGCTTCGCACTATGCAACTGAGGCAGAAGGTCGAAGTGCAGTATTATCTTTAAACTTCAAATATTAATTTAAAATGATGTATTGTTAAGATACATCGTGTCATGATGGTATAAAATAGCTTCTGTTCGCAGAAGCTATTTGCATTGAAGAACGCATTGCAAATAATATTCCAACTTGTCTTAATACAGGAAATGTAAACTTGATTCATCATATCCCTAACGTACTCAGCACATCACAAGTGCAATATTTCCGTGAAGAAATGGATAAGATAGAATGGGTCAATGGAAAAGTTACGGCAGGTACGCTTTCAGCAACGGTTAAGAATAATCAACAGCTCCCTGAAGATCATCCACTGACACACCATCTGGGTACGATAATTCTTGAATCTTTGGGTCAACATCCACTTTTCTTATCTGCGGCGATTCCTCTCGACATTATCCCCCCTTTGTTCAACCGATACGAAAGCAATGAATCCTTTGGGTTTCATGTAGATAACTCAATCCGTCGTATACGTGGCACAAATGAGCGATTGCGTACTGATTTATCCTGCACAGTGTTTTTGAGTGAGCCCGATGAATATGAAGGTGGTGAACTGGTTGTTGAAGATACCTATGGCTTTCATGATATAAAACTTCCCGCAGGAGATATGGTTTTGTACCCTTCGACAAGTCTACATGAGGTCACTGCTGTTAGCTCAGGCTGTCGTATTGCTTCATTTTTTTGGGTTCAAAGTATGATTCGAGATGAAAGTGAGCGTTATACGCTATTTAATCTTGATCAAAGTATTCAAAGTCTTAGAATGCAACTTGGAGATCAGCATCAGGATGTCATCAAACTTACCAATATGTACCATAACTTGATGCGCAAATGGGCTGAACTTTGACGAGTGTTCATGGATTTAAATTTCTCACCATAAATCAATTTTGTAAAAAATATTTCCACAAATTAAAAAATATCAGAAATTAATTGTCACACCCAGTTATACTTTTGCATAGATTAGAAATACATTTTCATTTTTTCAGCGTACAATAATAGCTAATCAATCTATTGTCCTTTGTATTATCCACGCAAAACGACTCAATGCTGTTTACAGTGTTTTCAATTCGTCAAAAGCGGAGCGCTCATCATGTTAAAAGATCCTAGCCAAAAATATCGTCGCATGTATCAACGTGTCGATTTACCAGATCGTCAATGGCCAAATAATGAAATTACTACGGCACCGATTTGGATGAGCACCGATCTGCGTGATGGCAACCAAGCGATTTTCGAACCAATGAGCATTGAACAAAAATTCAAAATGTTCCAAATGTTAGTAGGCATCGGCTTTAAGCATCTCGAAATCGGTTTTCCTTCTGCATCGCAAGTAGACTTTGACTTTACTCGTAAGTTGATCGAAGAAAATCACATTCCCGATGATGTCTACATTGAAGTCTTGGTTCAAGCACGTGATCACTTGATCGAGCGTACTTTTGAATCATTAATCGGTGCGAAGCGTGCCATCGTGCATATTTATAATTCAAACTCGCCAACTTTCCGTAAAAAAGTCTTAAATGTCGATGAAGCAGGCGCAAAAACCTTAGCAATGAATGCAGCGACTAAGGTCAAGCAAACTGCGGAAAAATATCCTGACACCGAATGGGTATTCCAATACAGCCCTGAATGCTTTACTGCGACAGAGTTAGAAGTTGCCAAAGATGTGTGTGATGCCGTCACTGAGATTTGGGAAGCATCTGCGGACAACAAAGTGATCTTAAACTTACCTGCGACGGTTGAAGTGTCTACACCAAATGTCTATGCCGATCAGATCGAATGGATGCACCGCAACTTACAGCGTCGTGAAGGTGTGATTATTTCTGTTCACCCACACAATGACCGTGGCTGTGGTATCGCGGCTGCTGAACTTGCGTTGATGGCAGGTGCAGATCGTGTCGAAGGCTGTGTATTTGGAAATGGCGAACGTACGGGCAATGTCGATGTCGCAGCCGTTGCTTTGAATATGTACACCCAAGGTGTTGCGCCAAACTTAGATTTCTCCAATGTCAATGAAATCATTGCCACTGTTGAGGAATGTACAGGTTTGCCAGTGCATCCACGTCATCCATATGCAGGTGATTTGGTCTTTACTGCATTCTCAGGCTCGCACCAAGATGCGATCAAAAAAGGGTTCGAATTCCAAAAAGACGAAGATATTTGGGATATGCCGTATTTGCCAATCGACCCGAAAGATTTGGGACGTAGCTATGATGCAGTGATCCGTGTCAATAGTCAGTCTGGTAAAGGCGGTATCGCATACTTACTTGAGTCAAGCTATGGTGTGGTCTTGCCACGTCGCTTACAGATTGAATTTAGTCAAATCGTGCAACAGCATACCGATGAACACGGCACTGAGATCAGCGCCGATCAGATTTGGGAATTGTTCAAACAGACTTACATTTATACCGAACAGAAATATTATCAAGTGAAAAATTATCACTTGTCTGATCACAATGGTCGCCAAGCGGTTCAGTTTGAAGTGTTAGCAGGTGGCGAAGTCCGTCATCTCACAGGTGAAGGCAATGGTCCTATTTCTGCGATTTTAGATGCGATTGCCCTTCCAATTGATGTGTTGAATTATGAAGAGAAAAGTATCGGTCATGGTGCTAATGCCAAAGCACTTGCCATGATTGAACTCCAAATCCAAGGGCAACCGATCAGTGGTTTTGGTGTCGGTATTCATGACAACATCGTCACTGCATCCATCGAAGCGATCTTGGCATGTATCAATCGCATGATCGAAAAAGGTGCGATCGAAACAGATCAAGTCACAGAAACGGCCTAAGGCAAATCGAAAAACCACATGCGTCGGCGAATTTCGACTTTGCGCCTAGAAATTTACTCTACTCGCTAGGTTTTTCGAAATTCCCTTCAATTAAAATTATTTAAATCAATTTTGCTATGGAAGGATACCAATTTATTGGTATCCTTTTGCGATGAAAAAATTTATAAAGGAATCAGCGTGAGCGTTGCAAGTGATTCAGTCGGTATCGTTCGTCCAGAAAAATTAAGCTTCGAAGAGCCACTTGAACTTGAGTGTGGTCGAGTTTTGCCACGTTTCGAAATCATGGTCGAAACTTATGGGCAACTCAATGCCGACCGCTCCAATGCCATTTTGATTTGTCATGCGCTTTCAGGACATCATCATGCAGCAGGCTATCATCACGAAGATGATAAAAAAGCAGGTTGGTGGGATGAATGTATTGGTCCAGGTAAAGCGATCGATACCAATCTCTTTTATGTGGTCGCATTGAATAATATCGGTGGGTGCAACGGCTCTACAGGACCAACCTCTCCAAATCCTGAAAATGATAATCGTCCTTACGGTCCAGATTTTCCACTCGTTACCGTACGAGATTGGGTCAAAACGCAAAAAATGCTTTCCGAACGATTAAATATCGACGTTTGGCATGCGGTGGTTGGTGCATCATTGGGTGGTATGCAAGCTTTACAGTGGTCGGTGGATTATCCTGATGCTTTGCGCAACTGCGTTGTCATCGCCAGTTCTCCGAAACTCACTGCACAAAATATTGCCTTTAACGAAGTGGCTCGTCAGTCGATCTTGTCTGATCCTGATTTTCATCATGGACGTTATCTTGAGCATGACAGCTATCCAAAGCGTGGCTTGATCTTGGCACGCATGGTTGGACACATCACCTATCTGTCTGAAGAAGCGATGAAACAGAAGTTTGGTCGAGATTTAAAACTCGGAAAATTTATGTACGGCTTTGATGTCGAGTTCCAAGTGGAGAGTTATTTACGCTATCAAGGTGAGCAATTTAGCCGAAACTTCGATGCCAATACGTATCTCATTATGACCAAAGCCTTAGATTATTTTGATCCTGCACGTGAGTTCGATGGGGATTTACCCAAAGCCTTAGCTCAGACCAAATGCCGTTTCTTAGTCGTCTCGTTTACCACTGATTGGCGTTTCGCTCCATCACGTTCACAAGAAATTGTGCGTGCACTGACCTCAAATCACAAACCAGTGAGCTATGTGGATATCGAAGCCGAACAAGGACACGATTCTTTCTTATTTCCAGTGCCGCTGTATGTGAAAACTATGCACAACTTCTTGACTAGCAGTTTGAATAGCATCTCTGCACCACAAACGCTCACTCAAACCACGGCACAAGGAGAATAAGCATGCGTTTAGATCAACAACTTGCAGAAAAGTGGATTAAACCGAATTCTCGTGTGCTTGATCTCGGCTGTGGCAATGGAGAGTTGCTAGCACATATGCAAAAAAAACACGGCGTACAAGCCTATGGATTGGAAATTGATCAAGAGAAAATCGCAATTGCCATTGGTCGGGGCTTGAATATTATTCAACAAGACCTTAATCTAGGGCTAAAACAGTTCGCAGATCAAAGTTTCGACTATGTGGTCATGGCACAAGCTTTGCAAGCTGTCGATACACCAGATGTATTGCTCCGTGATATGGTGCGTGTGGGTCGAGAGGCGATTATTACCTTTCCCAACTTTGCCCATTGGAAAACACGATCTTTCCTTGCTTTAAAAGGGAAAATGCCTGTTTCTGAGGCCTTGCCATACATGTGGTACAATACGCCAAATATTCACTTGTGCACCTTTAAGGACTTCGAAGCCTTGTGCGCAGAAAATAATATTCGAATTATCAACCGTCTCGCTGTTAATGATCATCAGCAAGGCAGTTTAATGATGAAACATATGCCAAATTTATTTGGTGAAACCGCAATTTATAGAGTCAGTGCCCTATGAAAAAACTCGCTTTAAGTAGCCTTTTCGGCGTTCTTAGTGTTGTTGCGATGTCTGCTCATGCCGAACTCATCAGCCAACAACCCTCTAGCCAATCCACCGTGGCCCAATATGCAACCATGCCAATCAATCAATTGGCGAAGACTGCACAGGCAGGTCAAGCCCCTGCACAATTCTTCCTGGCGGAGCGTTATAAACGTGGTCAAGGCGTTGCCAAAGATATGGGGCAAGCTTTTGCATGGTTCAAAAAATCCGCTGATCAAGGCATTCCAGCGGCACAGCTTAATGTTGGCCAGATGTATGCCAGCGGCAATGGTGTAAAAAAGAACATCGATGCGGCAAAACAATATTTAATGAAAGCAGCAAAGCTTGGTGACAACCGTGCTAGCTACAATCTAGCCGTACTCGAAGAGCGTGCTAAAAACTATGTCGGTGCTTATCAATGGTACGAACTATCAACTCGGGATGGCATGCTTGACTACCGTGTTAAGGACATGTCTGAAAAGAAAATTGTTAAGTTGGCTGCCAATCTCAGTCAAAATGATATGCGCCTAGCACGTGAGCGTGCTGATCGTTGGATCCAAACAGACTAAAATTTTCACTGACTAATTTTTTCAAATGATTATTTAAAAGCCAATGCCCGTCATTGGCTTTTTTGATGTCTGCCGATGGGTTAAATCTGAGGTGTACAAATGATCACCGACTTCTCAGTTCGATTAAGTCTTTTTTTATCATCGGTGAATCACTTATACTGTTTAGAATTGACGACAATGAGCCAAAATAATGCGCCAACAATTCCAGTCAAAAAAGCTCTTTTTTGCATTATCTTGTTCACCTTTGAGTTTTTTAAGCGGATCAATTCGCTTGGCAAGTTGCACATTCATTTTTGCAAGTCCAACTTTGCATGCGACACCCTACACCTTTGAGCAAGCTGAACAGCGGGTCTTCGATGCATCGTATACTTTGCAGTCACAGCGTGCCATGCAACAAGCAGCTGATCTTGAGGCTGAAGCAATTAAAGGCTTAGGGCTTCCTCGGGTGAATATCAATGCACGTGCCTATGCCTTTCATGCCGAAACGGACGTTCCACTTGATCAGTTTAAACAAGGCATTGAAGATCAGCTTTCGCAACGTGTCAGTGATCGAATTTCTGAACTTGAAAATGCCGGTGTGCCAAGTAGCGCCTTAGATGGTGTGCAATCAGGAATTAATAATATTATCCAAGATGGTGTCAATCAGTTTCCAAACTATGCCCATCTTGAGCTCGAAGATGAAGTGTTTCGCCCAACGGTTTCCTTTAGTATGCCCATCTACACAGGTGGCTTAACTAGCAGTGCCAAAGAAATTGCTAAAATTCGTGCCAATAGCAGTTCATTTAACCAGCAACAAACCGAAGATGCCCAGCGCTTCCAATTGATCACCTTATATTTCGATGTGCAACTTCAGCAACAGCTCCTTGCTTCAAGTCGCAATAATCTTGATGCAATACAGCGTCATTTAGACAACGCCTTAAAACTCGAACAACAAGGTTTTATCAGTCGTGGTCAACGCATGCAGTTTGAAGTCGCTCGCAACAATGCCGATCGACTGTACCAAAGCGCTCAGCGTCAACTACAAGCCAGTCAATATCAACTGCAAAATCTCCTACACAATATGGATACGGTTGAGCCGAGCACACCTTTATTCGTCAATGAAAAGTCTTCGTTAAACTTAAATGAACTGATGGAAAGCTATGCAGGCAACTCCCCATTAATTCAGAAGTTGCAAAATGATACAGCGCTTGCACAGCAGAAAGTCAAAGTACAACAAGCTGCACAAAAGCCCAAAGTGTTTGGCTTTGGTGAATATGCTTTAAGCGATGAAGAAAATTGGATCGTTGGCGTCATGGCGAGCTATAACCTGTTCTCTGGCATTGATAAACGCAAACAAGTGCAAGCGGCACAGCTACAAAGTCAAGCAGCACAATTACTCACCGAACAGAGCAAAGTTGAACTTGCCAATGTGATTTATAGTAGCTATCAATCCATGCTTGGTGCACAGCGTAGCCATCAATTATTAAAGGACAATATGCGGGCTGCCGAAGAAAATCTACGCATTCAAACCCTGTCTTTTCGTGAAGATATGGGTACAGCGACCGATGTGATCGACGCAGAAAATAATATCAATGCACTGCATGCCGAGATCGCCACCAATGCTTATAAATATGTCATGTCCTTGGCGACACTATTACAAAGTCACGGCTCACTCGATCAATTTCAAAATTTTATCCATGCACCTGATAGCGATAAAATTGTCACCACAGTTGCAGGAGGTACACCATGAACGATCAACCAAATAATGATGTATCAGGCAACGATGTACCAGACAATAATTCATCAAACAGTAATTCAACAAGCAAAGATTCACCAAACAACGATGCATCGAATAATGGCGTAGAAAATAACGCATCGCAAAAACAGTCTGACAGTCATTTTTCTGAAAGCAATTTGAATGACAACAGCTCAAATGCACAGAAAAAATCAAAACTCAAAAAAATCATCGCTGTATTGGTGGTGTTGATCTTATTGGGCTTAATTATTTTTGGACTATGGAAAAGCTATCAGCCAAAAACCATTAGCATTCAAGGACGGGTTGAAGCTGATACCATTCATGTTAGTAGCAAAGTGCCGAGTCGCATTGAACAGCTCTTTGTGCATGAAGGTGAGCAAGTGAAGCAAGGTCAAGCGCTGATCAAACTCAGTAGTCCTGAAGTCGAAGCGAAAAAGCAACAAGCCCTCGCCTCACTTCAATCTGCACTCGCATTACAATCCACCGCAGAACGTGGCTCGCAACAAGAAAATATTGATACGCTCTACGCCAACTGGCAAAGTGTCAAAGCCCAAGCAGCACTGGCGGAAACCACCTATCAACGTGGACAGACCTTATATCAACAAGGCGTGATCTCTCGTCAGCGTCGTGACCAAATGCACGCTGCCAAAATCTCTGCCAACGAGCTAGCAGAAGCATCGTACCAACAATATGCCCGTGCTGAACGTGGCAGTACCACACAGCAAAAATCCTCTGCCGATGCACAAGTAGAAATCGCCCGTGCAGCGGTGAGTGAAGCCAATGCTATGGAAGCGGAAACCTTGCTGCATGCACCACAAGATGCCACCGTTTCGGAAATCTATGGTGAAACCAGTGAGTTGGTGGTGATGGGCGTGCCGATTATTAGCTTACTTACCGATGATTATTGGGTCAGTCTCAATGTGCGTGAAGATCAATATGCCAATGTCTATAAAAAGAAAAACCTTGAAGGCTATATTCCTGCGCTCGATCAAAAAGCCACATTCCTAATCAAAACCATTGATGCTGAAGGTGATTTTGCCACCATTAAAACCACACGTCAGACTGGTGGCTATGATATTCGCAGCTTTAAATTGCATCTTGAACCTGAACAAAAAATCCCTGATCTCAAAGTCGGCATGAGCGTAATCTTTGAAGTTAAAGGACAATAAAGCGTTGAATTTTGATTCAAATTCGATAGCGCATGGCGATAGGTAAAACATCAATGTGGACTGCACTCAAGCGTGAACTGAATTATTTGATCACTCATCCGTGGGATCTGTGTTTGGTGACGTTGGTGCCTACTTTTTTGATCATTGTATTTAGCGCCACGTTTTTAGACGGCAAGCCTGAACATTTACCCATAGCCTTCATTGATCAAGATCATTCTGAACTGAGCCGAACCATTGAAAAGCATTTGGCGCTCAATCACACCATTCATATCGAGCATGGCATTGAACGGATGGACCAAGCCGAAGATTTGATTAATCGTACTGAAATTTGGGGCTATGTACACATTCCCGAAGGTGCGGAGCGCAATCTGGTGCAGGCGCAAGACCCGCAGATTAGTATTGCTTACAATCTATCGTTTTTTAGTATTGGTAATACGCTGTCCACAGCCGTTTCACTTGCAACCGTGCAAGGCATCGCCGACTATATGGGCAATGCGTACTTAGAAAATAGTTTGCCTTATGTCGAAGCACCCACACCAAATGTTAAAATTTCGCCCTTATTCAATCCTACGCTAAGTTATGAGTTGTACCTTGAGCCGTTTTTGATTCCTGCGATTATGCACCTATTGTTGTGCTGTTGTGTGGCGTTTAGTGTCGGGCAAGAACTCAAATATCAAACGGTAAAAACTTGGCTCGGCGGACACAATATTTTCGCCATTTTATTTGCCAAGACCATGCCCTATATCTTGATTTTTTCACTATGGACGTGGGCGTGGATGTTTTGGTTGACAGAAATTCGTGGCTGGTCGATTGCAGGATCACTGTGGTTTTTATTGCTTGGACAATTTTTATTTTATGCAGCATATGCTCTGCTTGCCGTGTGTTTGGTTTTAGGAAGTAAAGATTTACTCAAAACTTTTGGCTTGATTGCGGTGTACGGCGGATCGTCCTTGAGCTTTGCAGGGGTGACTTTACCGCTGAATAATGCACCGACCTTTACTCAATTTTGGTCGTACATCATCCCCTATACCCCCTATGCTAGATTGCAGACTGAGCAATGGGTCGTCGGTAGTCCAATTACCACCTCACTACAGCCTTTTGGCTTGTTATTGCTCCATTTTTCAGTGTTCTTGATTTTTGCCCTGTTGCTGATCAAAAAAACAAAAAATGAGGTCAGCACATGAAATCTTTTTTTTATTATTATCTGCAAACTTTTAAAAATATTGCCAAAAATCAATCGGTGCTAACCACCATGATTTTATCAGTAATTTTTTACAGCTTTTTCTATCCAACTGCGTATAAAGCACAACATGCCGAATCGTTACCGATTGTGATCGTAGATGAGGAACAAAGCCAGCTCAGCAACCAAATCATCACACAAATTCATAAAAGCCCGAATGTGGAAATTCGTGCCGTCACTGCGAATTTTTTAGAGGCAAAACAACTGGTTCAGGAACAAAAGGCCGATGGGATTCTTTTGTTGCCGAATAATCTGACCAAAAGCATTCGACATGGTGAAAATGGTGGCATTGGTATTTATCTGAGTGCGGCATATTTCCTCAAAACCAAGCAAATCGGTGTAGCGATTGCTGAGTCTGTGGAATCAACACTGGCTGAATATGCCGATAAATATGCCAATATCAGTGCCTTTGAGCCGAGTATTCCGATTCATCAAATTCCCTTATTCAACACCTTATCGGGTTATGGCAGTTATATTTTTCCTGCGGTAGCACCTGTGATCATTCATCAGACCATTTTTTTGGGTATATGTATGTTGATTGCGGGCTATCGAGAGTCGAACTGGCGACCAGAGCCGAGTGAGTTTTGGGCGCTTTTTGCTGTAGCGCTCACCATTGGGAGCTTGGGCTGTTATTACCTATTTGGCTTTACCTTTTGGCTGTATGACTACCCTCGTGGCGGGAATTTTATTGCGATGCTTTTTACCGTGCCAATCTTTGTCGCGTGTGTTGCTGCGATAGGGATGTTTTTATCGACATTTCTTGATATCGCTGAACGTGCGGGACATGTGATTGTGGTGAGCTCGGTGCCTTTATTTATTTTGTCTGGGATTGCTTGGCCACACTCCTCTATGCCGTTGTGGATTTCTTCCATTGCTACCGCACTGCCCTCTACACATGGTGTTATGCTCTTCGTAAAACTCAATCAAATGGGTGCAACGTTGTCTCAGGTCGCTGAGCATGTGTGGTTCTTAGTAATCACGGCGATGGTATTTTTAGCTTTGGCGTATTATCGTTTACGCTACAAATAAAATCGTTTTGTAATTAAAGGGGATATCATCACAAATGCTAATAATAACGCCCATTATCCCCAATCATAAAGATATTCAAATACATTCGTAGATAATGAACAAAGCCAATGGTTAGGATCAGCTTCACATAATGGTGATCAATTTGGCGACAGAGAAACCGACGGCGGTTGCAGCAAGCGTTTCAGCAATCAAGGCTGAAAGAAGGATCGTGCCTATTCCTTTTTCGCTGAAAATTAAGCCAGCAGCGAAGGTGGAGACGAGAATAAGAGCGATAAAAACGCCGCTTGATAATTGTTTTGCCATTCCGTTGCCAGTCGGTTTTACGGTGGCTGCTTCCTGCACAGGCTGTTGATTGATAGCAGTAACTGCCACCCCGCATTTCGAGCAGAACTTGTCACTGACTTCCAAATTTGAGCCGCACTTAGAACAGTACATAATCAATCTCCCCTCTGTGTTGAAGCAGCTAACGCTTCAAACACCGGCGCAGCTTGCTGCGTCCGAGTGCTTTGACTTGTTAGGCGCTGCCTGTAGCAACGCACTTATGTTTGGTTTGATCTTCTGTCTTTGCCAAATCATGGGGTGTTTTGGCGTGCCTGAATTGTTTGTAGGCAATAAAATTTCATTTAGTGATTCTAGGTGTTTGAGAACTAATTTCTGCCTCTCTTTTATTTCCGAATCACGCTGCCCCCAATTTTCATAATCTCCGTAAGCTAATATATAGCTTTGGAAAATTGGCAAAGGTAACTTGTCAAAGACAACACTATTTGAATCTCTTATGTTCCAGTTATCGAATAGATCCTGTGGTGACGGACTGGCATAATCAAAAAGATTGATGACATAAGGGTTTAGGCTTGCTGCACCACAAACCTCTCTCAGAATTCTCAAAGTGGTGTCTTTGCTTAGATTTGACCCATCGCCACTCAAGCTTCCAGGATTAAACATCACGACCAGCAAAGAATTCCATTCTGGATTTTTTATTTGGTGGCACCAATGACGATAATTGCCATCGCTCTCCCAAGAGATTGACCATCCATCTAATTCGTGACTGAAAACCTGTCCGCCATTGATTGAGTTCATGATCCTATTTTCGCCTAACGCCTGAGTTAAGCCGACCTACGGAGCGGTACGGCGTTGTGGTACACGTTACCGCATGAGCCGGA
>LUOR01000001.1 GCA_001626925.1 Moraxellaceae bacterium REDSEA-S32_B1 | reverse complement strand
CAATGGTATTGACCGAAATGCCTTTCCGTTGTTTATTAAGGATGAGAAGCACTGCTTCGCAAGGTTTAGATTTAACTATGGTAGTCCAAAACAACAGCTGAATGTCTTGTTGAAATGGACTGAAATTTAATCTTATCTACTACAGCCCCTTAAATTTTTTTCGGTGATACCGCTTAACATGGATACCATTACAACGCTTACCGAGGCAGCTTTGGAAGCGAAGAAAAGTCGCTTTCAAGCCTTTGCTGTGCCTGTGAGTTCTGAGCAAGCGGTCAAAGAATTTTTAGATAATTACCGTGATCAGGGTACATCACATCAATGCTGGGCATGGAAAATTGGACATAATGTACGCTTTAATGATGATGGCGAGCCATCGGGTACAGCAGGGCGCCCAATCCTTGCGGTGATCGAAGGACAAAGTTTGACTAATGTGTTGATTTTGGTCAATCGCTGGTATGGGGGCGTGAAGCTTGGTACAGGCGGTTTAGCACGAGCCTATGGTGGTTGTGCAAGTCAGGCGATTCAGATGGCTGAGCGAGTGGAAATGGTCGCCACGCAATCTGTAAGTTTGCATTGTGAGTTTGGCGAATTGGCCAAAATTGAATATGAGCTTGCACAGTTAGATATTGCTTTTCAAACAGAATATTTGGCGGATGGTGTGTTGATGACTGCGAAAATGACGGATGATCAAATCGAAGTGATTAATCCATTTTTGCAAAATCTCACTCGTGGACGAGAGCAGTTATCTATTCAAGATAAGCTTTAAATTTTGAAGTATAAAATGACAGATTCCGATCCTTTATTAAAATATCGTGAACAGCATAAGCATCGGCTGAATTATATGCCGTGGTTGTATTGGCGACTCAAAGATAAACATCTTGCATGGGCAAAGTCATGGCAACAAGATTATCAAGATTATCTGCAAGAAATGGAAGATGTGGAAATTGGTGATAATTGTTTTATTTCACCATTAGCGCATCTCTTTGCAGAGCGTGGACGTAAGATCAGTATTGGCAATAACAGCTTTGTCGCAGCAGATAGCGTACTGCATGGACCATTGACGATCGGCAATGAGGTGGCGATCAATCATCATTGTACTTTGGATGGTGGTCGAGCAGGGATTCAGATTGCCGATCAAGCACGGCTTGCTGCTTATACGCATCTGTATGCCTTTAATCATGGGATGAAAATGGATGCGCCAATCTATGATCAAGCCGTGAGTTCCAAAGGGATTTATATTGGTCGTGATGTATGGGTTGGTGCTGATGTGGGAATCGTTGATGGTGTGCGTATTGGCGATCATGCGGTAATTGGGATGAATAGTCAGGTGACCAAAGATGTTGCTGACTTTGCAATAGTTGCGGGTAATCCTGCGCAGATAATTGGCGATCGGCGGAACAAGAAGTAAAGCTTTTGAAAGCGAATCTAATAAGCTAAAAAGTAAATAAAATGAACGCAGTAAAAATTTTAGCACACTGAAAAAAGTTACATAAAGTCTAAAAAAAAAGCACTACATGGCAAGATTTTGGCTTAGTATAAAAATGATTAAGAATAAAAATCGAGGTCTAAGATGGGAAATGTCATGGGTCGAGTCGTCGCCTGTATTGATGCGTCACCATGCGTCAATGCCACCGCTGAAGCTGCCGTTTGGGTCGCTCAAAAGACCCAGCGACCATTAGTGTTATTGCAAGTCTTAGACTATCGTCCTGCGAGTTACCACTTAGGTGAGATCAGTGGTGTGATTGGCTTTGAAAGTAACGCCATGCTCCTCAAAGAACTTACCGAGCTTGATGAAAAGCAATTTGAGCTTGCGCAGCAATATAGCGATGATTTACTGCAACACATCTCCAAACTGATTAAAAATAAATATGACATTGAGGCGACCATTATTCAGCGTCGTGGTGAATTTTTAGAACAAAGCTTTGATGAGCTACAACCTGAAGATATCGCTGTGATTGGTAAGATTGGTGAAAATGCCGCAGAAAAAAATAAGCCAGTTGGAAGTAATGTTGAAGGTTTAATTCGAGGGACGAAATCGACAGTATTTACCATTGGTGAGCAGTTTATCCCGCCGACCAGTTTCCTCTTTGCCTATGAACATTCTCAAGTCTGTCAAACCATGCTCAAGCGTGTAGGGCAGAGTGAATTACTCAAGGATATGGGATGTCATATTGTGTATGTTGGCGATCAAAATGGTATCTTGGCACAGCCGACGGAGTATCTAAAATATGCTGGGCTGAATGTTACGAGCCAATATCTATATGGTGATATTGCCGAAAGTTTATTGGAATATCAAAAACAGCATCAGCTGGGGATGATGATTATGGGGGCATTTAGCCATAGTCGGATTCAACAATTCTTTGTGGGGAGCACCACGTTAAAAATTTTCCAAGAATCAGAAGTGCCGATGCTAGTTGCTCGTTAAGGGCTTCGAAAAGTTAATCACAGTTATCCTCAAAATGTGTGGATAACTGTGCGTATAAAAGCTCACAGCCTTTGTCATAACAAGCTTTCAAGGGCTTTGTTTAAAAAATAACTAGCTGATCTATTTCTTATACACGTTGCTGAAAATACAAACAATTTGAAATGATTTTGTCATAAGTTGATAATGTCTACTACTTCACAATCGCGATCGCAAACCCATCATAGCCTTTACAACCGACAGTTTGAATCGCAGTACATTCTGCGATTTGTGGATGATTTTCTAATGCTTGAAATAACTCCCGTAATCCTACAATACTTGGTTTTTGATTCTTAGGATCAATAATATCAGCAGCTCGAATCACATTGTCCATGATGATGATCGTCCCAGAACGAGAAAGTTTTAAACTCAGTTCTAAATATTCAGGATAGCTTTGTTTATCTGCATCTATAAATATAAAGTCAAAGGCAGTCGTATCATCACTCAAGTTTTGTAGTACATCACTAGCTCGACCATGACGTGCATCAATGATATTCGACAACCCCGCATTTTCGATATTTTCTACGGCGAGGGCATGATGCGTATCACGATTTTCAATGGTGAGGATATAGCCATTTTTAGGTAACGCTTGCGCCATCACAATCGTGCTATAAGCGGCAAATGTCCCAAATTCTAAAATACGCTTTGCACCATTCATTTTTATGAGCATGGTGAGCATCTTCGCTTGATTTGGCGCAATATGCAGATGGCTTGGATAGCCTTGACGTGCCGTATTTTCTAAAGTTTTTTCTAATATTGGATTGGCTTCAATAAGGTGTGCCTCGATATAGTCATCGACTGCTGTCCAGACCTGTTGTGTATTGAGATCAGTGTCGTTATTACTTGAAAGCCGAGAAATAGAAGATTGATTTGCACTCATATTTAAAAATAAAACTGTCAAAAATATTGCGCTATTTTAACTGATTCTTAACGAGAGCGCAGATACAGATACATTGCATAATTCCCAAAGCAAAAAAAAGCCATTTAAACGTATTAAATGGCTGTTTTTATTACTTTCGCTTAGAGTAAATTACTACTCTAATAAAAATAAATACTTATTTAGTTGCTTCTGCATAGCGACGATTTACTTCGTCCCAGTTTACAACATTGAAGAATGCTGCGATGTAATCTGGACGACGGTTTTGGTACTTCAAGTAGTAAGCATGTTCCCAAACGTCAAGACCAAGTACAGGTGTGTTGCCGTGCATCAATGGGCTATCTTGGTTAGCAGAGCTTTCGACAACCAATTTTTTCTCAGGAGTGACAGACAACCAAGCCCAACCTGAACCAAAACGAGTTAACGCAGCTTTGATGAATGCTTCTTTGAACGCGTCAAAGCTACCAAATGCATTGTCGATTTCACCAGCAATTGCGCCAGTAGGGTTACCACCACCGTTAGGAGACATTACAGTCCAAAATAGACTGTGATTGGCGTGACCACCAGCGTTGTTGGTCACATTGCCTTTAAGATCAGCAGGGACATCATTTACACGAGAAACCAGTTCTTCCACAGATAGTTTTTCCCACTCTGTACCTTCAATGCCACCATTGATATTGTTGATATAAGTTTGGTGGTGTTTGGTATGGTGAATTTCCATCGTCGTGCTATCAATATGTGGTTCTAATGCGTCATAAGCATATGGTAATGCAGGTAATTCGAAAGCCATGAGAAATCCTTAATGAGTTACTGTAAGTACTGGTAATATTTATCATATTTGTAGATTGTGCTCAAGTTAAGTTTGCACGAAATACATGAATTTATGTAATGATACGTGTACAATGTGACTGTCGATTTTCAACATGTAAAGATTTCAATGAGTGATCAAAAAACACGTCCGTGGTTGTTTGTTTTATTGTTGCTGATAGCAGGTCTACTGAGCTTCGCAGGTGCTGTACAACTGTATTATGACATGAGTAGTATTTTGGGTTATGGCTTGCTTGGCGTTGGTTTGGGTGGATTTATCGCAGGTATGGGTGAATTTTTCTTTAATAAAGAACAAAAGTAGCTGTTTTAATTTGACGTCTTCACTAAATAATCTAATCAATTGAATCATTTTTAATCTTGTTCTAAGGAAAAGTTATGCCCACAGTTGAAGTCGTTCTCGGTGATATTACTAAGATGAGCGCAGATGCGATTGTTAATGCAGCCAATTCATCATTGCTCGGTGGTGGTGGGGTGGATGGCGCAATTCATCGTGCAGGTGGTGCTCAGATTCTTGAAGAATGCAAAATGATCCGCGCTGAACAGGGTGGTTGTCGTACAGGGCAAGCGGTTGTGACGATTGCAGGGAAACTATCCGCAAACTTTATCATTCATACTGTAGGACCGATCTGGCAAGGCGGTCAAAATCATGAAGAAAAACTACTCAAGCAATGCTATCACAACTGTCTAGATCAAGCGGAAAAGTTGAAATGTGAACGGATCGCTTTTCCAAATATTAGTACAGGTGTTTATGGTTTTCCCAAAGAACTTGCTGTGCAAAAAGTGTATGAAGTTCTGCAATCACGGTTAAGCACTTTGAAACGTGTACAATGTATTTTATTTGTTTGTTTTGATGAGCAAAATTTTAAGCTGTATCAAGAGGTGTTAAAACCGTTACTTGATTCATCTGTAAGTGAATAATCTATTCTAATTTGCCTATGTAGGTAGTTTTTAGAAGTTCTTATATGAATATCATCCAAGCCGTTCCCACACATATCATTACAGGTTTTCTCGGTGCAGGGAAAACCACAGTTTTACGCCATTTACTTACGCAAAAACCTGAAAATCAAGTATGGGCTGTGCTGATGAATGAATTCGGTGAGATCGGTGTCGATCAAGCTTGGATTGCAGCGCATCAAGGCATTGCGGTGAAAGAGGTACTCGGTGGTTGTCTGTGTTGTACTTCACAGCTTCCAATGCAGATTGCTTTAGCACGGATATTATCAGAGTTTAAACCGACCCGATTGTTTATTGAACCGACAGGGCTTGGTCATCCTAAAGGATTGATTGATCAACTCAGTGAATCGCATTGGCAAACCAGCTTGAATATTCGTCAAGTGATTACAGTGATTGATGGTCATCGACTACATGAACAGCTTTGGCAGAAACATGAGATTTTTCTGCAACAACTTGATGTTGCGGATAGTGTACTGGTGTCTTATCAATCAGAGATGAATGCTGATGATCAGCAGCAACTCAAACAATTACAAGACAGTTATCAATTTCCACCCAAGCAGTGGCAACGACTCGATCATGGGAAAATTTCACTTCAAGAAATAGATCAATCTCGCATTCCACAGCAAATAAAAAAACAGCCATTGCTTAGCCAACAGCCATTCACTCATTCAACAATTGAAAACTCAAAGAATCATCAAAGCGCACCAAAGACTTTGCCTTATCATTATTCGAGTGAACAGCAGGGATTTTTTGTGGCGGGGTGGCATATGCCAAAATCATGGCAGTTTGATGCAGATGCGTTGATTCAGGTATTGCAAGCTATTCAAGGTTTTGTGCGGATTAAAGCCAAGTTGCATACGATTGATGGTTGGATTGATATCAATGCGATTGCAACGAACTTTCAGGTTGATGTTGACAGTAAAGCTGCACTAGATAACCGTTTAGAGATTATTAGCGAAGTCGCACAAGATTGGTTGGCGATTGAGAAACAATTGTTATTGCTGAGTGGGCAAGCGACAGTTTAATTTTAGGGAAAATAGTTGTTTTAAACCAATCTCAGTTTTATTCAGCATTCTGTTCCGAAGTTTTATCTACCGTCATGCGGGTCACCAATAATTGGTCAATTTTATAATGATCAATATCCACGACTTCGAATTTGTAACCTTCGTGTTCTACTGCATCGGCAGGGCGAGGGATTTTGCGAAGCTTATACATGATAAAACCTGCAATGGTTTCGTAGTTGTCCCATTCAGGAAAATCCTCGATAGATAAAGCGTGTTTGACATCTTCAATCGGTGTTGTGCCGTCGATGAGCCATGAGTTTTCATCACGTTTAATGATTTGCTGTTCTTCTTCAAGTGGTGCAACCCAGTCACCCATCACCGTGATCATAATGTCTGACAATGTAATGACACCAACCACACGTGCGTACTCATTAATGACCACGGCAAATTTCTCTTTAGTCGAGCGGAAACGGTCTAAAAGCTCAGATAAGGTGAGTGTGTCAGGGATAATCAAGACATTACGAATGGTTGATTCATTGAGCTGAATAAACGATTGATTATTCATGATTTTGACCAAAATATCCTTGGTGTCAACATAGCCAATCACTTGATCAATATGCTCATTACAGACCAAGAATTTTGAATATGGAAATTCTGCAATCTTCTGACGAATGCTTTGTTCAGACTCTTTTAAGGTGAAAAATACCACATCTTCACGCGTGGTCATGCTTGATGGGACAGTGCGTTCTTCGAGCTCAAACACATTTTCAATAAAATGATGCTCTTGTTGTAAGAGCACACCCGCTTGCGCACCCGAGTCAATCACCGCTGAAATATCATCAAACGTAATGTTGTCTTCACGCGTGGTATTAATTTTAAATAAGCGAAACAGCAAGTTGGCAATCGCATTGATTACCCATGCCAATGGACGGCACACTTTAATGAAAAGGGTAATTGGGTTGATGACACTGATGGCGATTTTTTCAGGGGCAATCATCGCCATGCGTTTTGGCATTAGATCGGCAAATAAAATGAATAACGACGTGACAAAGGTAAACGACAGGACGAAGCCGATGGTTTCTGCGCCTTGGCCATCATAGAATCGTGTGACAAAATCTATGATATAAGGTCGGAATGCCGCCTCACCCAAGATACCGCCAAGGATTGCTATGGCATTTAATCCAATCTGTGATGCAGCAAAGAAGTCAGCTGAGTTGTCTTGTAATTTTAAAACTTTTAAAGCACGTTCTTCACCAGCTTCGGCGAGTAGTTTCAATTTGATTTTTCGTGCACCAGCAAGGGCAATTTCTGATAGGGAAAGAAAGCCTGCCGCAGTGATGAGCATAAGAATGACAACGACATTTTGAAATAAACTCACGGGGCACCTGTGCGCAACAAAGTTAAATTGCTTTGATCATTAAATAGAATCGTATTGATTTTCAGTAGTATAGTCCGAGCATTATACTGTATTTACGATCAAAGCGGTATGTGAGCAACATTTATCGATTTGTGTCTACAAAAACAAAAAAATCGCCAGTATGGACTGACGATTTAGTTTAACCTTATTTTTAAAATCAGTAGTTCGAAAAGGGTTGTGACGGCGTATTGCTATTAGCAATAAATTCACGATGTTCTTCTTCAACCATCTGACGTGCGACAAACAGGATCAGTTGACGTAACCAACGATGCGCAGGATGATGGTGTAATAATGGACACCATGCCATTTTCAACTCAAACTCAGGAATATAAAACGGCGGATCTTTAATCATTAATCGAGAATTATTAGCTTGTAAGCGAGCAATACGTGTCGGCAAAGTCGCAATCAAATCAACATTCTGTGCAAGTAGCGCAGGCATTTGATAGTGGCGAGTAAATACTGAAATTTTACGCTTTTGACCAATTCGTTCTAAAGCCTGATCAATCCAACCAAGTCCAGCTTGTTTTTCAGGATTCACACCAAAGCCAACGCCCATACCTGTTTTAGATACCCAAATATGCTGTGCATCCAAATAGGTCTTTAGATTGAGATGTGTATTGGCAGGGTGCTTATCATTCAGTAGACAGCTAAAACTATCACGCCAAACTAAGACTTGGTGGAAACTTTGCGGAATCTCATTGAAGCGGTTAATGGCAAGATCAACTTTACCTTGTTCCATATCTCGATAAGACACATCACTTGGCGTGAGGAAGTCTAAAACAACATTCGGTGCTTCAGATCGTAATGCTTTAATTAAGCGTGGCACAAGCGTGGCTTCGGCATAGTCCGAAGTCATGATGCGAAACACACGATTCGAAGTATAGGGGCGAAACTCAGTACGAGGCTCCAAAATCATCGACAGATCGGACAGCGCATCACGAATACGTGGTTGTAGTTCTAATGCACGTTCAGTCGGTGTCATGCCTTCTGAAGAACGAATTAATAAAGGATCATTGAATAAAGTACGCAAACGACGCAGAATATTACTCATCGCAGGTTGGGTAACACCGAGTTGCTCGGCAGCACGTGTCACATTTTTTTCACGCAATAAGACGTCTAAGTAAATCAGTAAATTGAGATCGACACGCTCAAGATTCATTTAATAAATACCAGTAATAACTTTTGAAAATTTTAGAAATTATGCCATAAAATATGATGTTTGTATGTCACTTTTAGCGATTATAGTTAGAGCGTTATAAATCCTAGGGCAACGTTATCCTCGCTCGTATAGCAACTTGTACGCTTTCGGTCTGTTGCCTTTTAACAGAAATGAATTTTTCCAGCTTAAGCAAGACAATTCATTTTTGAAAATTCTGCAATTTTATGCATAAAAATATGATGATATTTGCTCAAGAAATGGTTGTACAAAAAATCCGATGAAATTTGATCAGTTTAGACATAAGTCGTAACAAGAATATTTAGACGATTATCCATCTTAAGACCCAAATCAGCCTTTAAAATTGGAAAAATAATTCAAATAAAACAGATGTATATAAATTGGGTGTGAATTATCACTGTGATAATTACATAACATTTATAAAATAAATACCGAAAATCATCCTAGAATATTGGATTAATCTAGGCAGTCAGACTATGCTGTCAGCCATTAATAAAGTCGCTCGAGTTTTATCCATTCGGTTTGGTCTTGTGATTAAATGCGATTGTATCCAACTGACGACTTGAATTGATACTCCTAATATGAAATGCAGGAATAGATCATGACTTACCAATCAGCTTTAGAGCACGTACGTGGTGTTAAAAATAAACTAGGTGGCACTTGGGGTGCTATCCGTCCAGAAGATGCAGCTCGTATGGCTGTTCAAAACCGTTTCAAAACTGGTTTGGACATTGCGAAATATACAGCAGCAATTATGCGTAAAGATATGGCTGAATACGATGCTGATAGCAGCAAGTACACTCAATCTTTGGGTTGCTGGCACGGTTTTATCGCGCAACAAAAAATGATCGCGAACAAAAAATACTTCGGTACGACTAGCAAGCGTTATATCTACCTTTCTGGTTGGATGGTTGCTGCACTTCGTTCAGAATTCGGTCCACTTCCTGACCAATCTATGCACGAAAAAACTTCTGTGCCAAAATTGATCGAAGAAATCTACACATTCTTGCGTCAAGCTGATGCCAAAGAATTGAACGATTTGTTCCGTGCATTGCAAAAAGCTGAAGAAGCGGGTGATGCTGCTAAAGCAAAAGAAATTGAAGCGCAAATCGACAACTTCGAAACTCACGTTGTTCCAATCATTGCGGACATCGACGCTGGTTTCGGTAACGAAGAAGCGACTTATTTGTTGACTAAGCAAATGATCGAAGCGGGTGCTGCTGCAATCCAAATCGAAAACCAAGTATCTGACGCAAAACAATGTGGTCACCAAGCTGGTAAAGTCACTGTGCCACACGAAGATTTCTTGGCGAAAATCAATGCGGTTCGTTATGCATTCTTAGAGCTTGGTGTTGACGATGGTATTATCGTTGCACGTACTGACTCTGAAGGCGCTGACTTGACGCAAAAAATCCCAGTATCTAAAGAGAAAGGCGACTTGGCTTCTCAATATATCAGCTACTTGGATACCAATGAAATTGACATCGCTGACGCTCAAGAAGACGAAATCTTGATCAAGCGTGATGGTAAACTTCACCGTCCTACACGTCTTGCTTCTGGTCTTTATCAGTTCCGTGAAGGCACGCAACATGACCGCGTTGTACTTGACTGTGTAACGAGCTTGCAAAACGGTGCAGACATGATCTGGATCGAAACGCCAACTCCAGACGTTGCTGCAATCAAAGCATTCGTTGATGGCGTGAAAGCACAAGTTCCAGATGCGAAACTTGTTTATAACAACTCTCCATCTTTCAACTGGACTTTGAACTTCCGTCAACAAACTTATGACCGTTGGGTTTCAGAAGGTAAAGACGTATCTGGTTACGACCGTTCGAAGTTGATGAGTGCTGAATACGACGACTCTGAATTGTCTAAAGATGCTGATGAGAAAATCCGTACATTCCAAGCTGATGCTGCTCGTGAAGCGGGTGTATTCCATCACTTGATTACACTTCCGACTTACCACACTGCTGCGTTGTCTACGCATGAGCTTGCGAAAGGTTACTTCGGTGACGAAGGCATGTTGGCTTATGTTGCTGGTGTTCAACGTAAAGAAATTCGTGGTGGTATCGCATGTGTGAAACACCAAGCAATGGCTGGTTCAGACATCGGTGATGATCACAAAGAAATCTTCTCTGGTGATAACGCACTGAAAGCTGGCGGTACTGCGAACACTATGGGTCAATTCGGTGGTTAATACTCATTCATGAGTAATCACGAAGTTGATTTTAAAAAGAACTCGCTCAATTGAGCGAGTTTTTTTATGCATCGATAAAAGTTTAGAGAAAAACTTAAAAGATTTATTCTATGTATAAAGTCAGTAAAAGGAATGTATGGTTTACTTTGAAATAAATTAAGTTTAATGAATGAAAGAGCGGTTTATTTGCAATTTCATCCCAAGTGATTCAGTCTAAGTTAATTAATTGTATTTTTATCACCGACACAGATTTGGAATTGAAGCAATTTATGATGGACACTTCTAAGCAAACACCAACAAACGATGATTTTAAGCGCAATGACACTAAAGAAAATAACTCGTCAGCTTATCAAAACAAGCACCAGGTTCAAGATCTCACCGTTTTTAAAGACAATCATCCCTATGCAGATGCTCTCAATCAAGCTTGGCGCAAGACGGAGCCTAAAGTCGTCAGTGAGTTGATGGGCGAAGCTTCGATACCAAATAATTTAAATGAAGATATCCAAAATTTAGCATTCAAATTAGCAACACATTTACGTGAGCGCAAACGCTCGGCTGGTAAGGCGGGCATTGTACAAGGTCTATTGCAAGAGTTTTCTTTGTCATCACAAGAAGGCGTCGCGCTGATGTGTTTGGCGGAGGCACTCTTGCGGATTCCTGATTCGGACACACGGGATCAATTAATCCGTGACAAGATCAATCAAGGCAACTGGAAAGACCACGTCGGACATAGCAGTATTGTCTTTGTTAACGCTGCGGCTTGGGGCTTGATGCTAACGGGCAAGCTGATGGAAACCCCCAAGGAAACCAGTTTGTCTAGTATTTTAACCAGACTGATCGAACGTGGTGGTCGAGGCATTATCCGTAAATCTGTCGATGCGGCGATGCACATGATGGGCGAGCAGTTTGTCACAGGTGAAACCATCCAAGAGGCATTGGGTCGAGCGAAGCCCTTGGAGCGTAAAGGCTTTCGATATTCATACGATATGCTCGGTGAAGCGGCACTGACGGCACACGATGCCAAGCGTTACTTTGATGATTATGTGCAAGCGATCCATGGCATTGGCAAAGCGTCCAAAGGTCAAGGTGTGTATGAGGGTGCAGGGATTTCGATCAAACTTTCCGCACTGCATCCACGCTATCAACGTTCACAAATCGAGCGTGTACATGAGGAGTTGTACGATACTGTTTTGGAGTTAGCACGTCTAGCCAAATCTTATGATATCGGGTTGACCATTGATGCAGAAGAGTCTGAACGACTAGAAATCTCACTGGAAATTTTAGAAAGATTGTGTTTCGAGCCTGAATTAGCGGATTGGAACGGCATTGGTTTTGTCATTCAAGCCTATCAAAAGCGTGCCTTTATTGCGATTGATTATGTGGTTGATCTCGCAAAACGCAGTGGCAAACGTCTGTCGATTCGATTGGTCAAAGGCGCATATTGGGACAGTGAAATTAAAAAAGCCCAAATCGACGGCATGCCTGATTATCCTGTGTTCACGCGCAAAGTGCATACTGACTTATCCTATATCGCCTGTGCAAAAAAATTACTACAATATCCAGATGAGGTCTATCCACAGTTTGCCACACATAATGCGCAATCTTTAGCAACGATATACTACTTGGCTGATCCTGAAAAATATTATGCAGGGCAGTACGAATTTCAATGTCTACACGGCATGGGCGAGCCATTATACGAGCAAGTCGTTGGTGCAAAAGAAGATAATAAACTCGGCATTCCATGTCGTATCTACGCACCAGTGGGCAATCATGAAACTTTACTTGCCTATCTCGTGCGTCGATTATTAGAAAATGGTGCGAATACTTCATTTGTCAATCGGATTGCAGATAAGTCCTTGAAAATTGAAGATTTAATTGAACCACCGATTCATACCATAGAAAATTCAGCCCAAAAAAACGGTGAATTGGGTCTAAAACATCCATCGATTCCATTGCCGCAGGATTTATATCCATTTCGTCAAAATTCCACAGGATTCGATCTAAATGATGATCAAGTCTTGTTTGATTTAAACCAAATGGCACAGGCTTTTCATGATGGAAAATATCAAAGTGCGCCGATACTTGGCGGGGAAACGCGTCATTTTTCCAAGGATGATGCAATTGCCGTGACCAATCCTGCACTAACCAGCCAAGTGGTTGGTTATGTCAATGAAGCGAATATGGATGACGTGGAACGTGCTTTAGCCAATGCTGTTAACGCACAAGATGACTGGGCAAATACCTCAACAGTTGATCGGGCGAATTATTTAAAAAAAGCTGCCGATCTGCTCGAATCAAACATGCAATCTTTAATGGTCTTGCTGTGTCGTGAAAGTGGTAAAACTTACGCCAATGCCATTTCTGAAGTACGAGAAGCGGTTGATTTCTTACGTTATTATGCGGCCCAAGTTGAACAATTACCTGCAAATGCGCAAATTAAACCACTTGGTACGGTGCTGTGCATCAGTCCTTGGAATTTCCCCTTGGCGATTTTTATCGGTCAGATCGCTGCAGCACTGGTCTGTGGCAACTGCGTAATCGCCAAACCTGCCGAGCAAACCCCATTAATTGCATCGCAAGCAGTCCAATTGCTTTGGGAAGCAGGCATTCCGCATGCCGTGGTACAAATGCTTCCTGGTCAGGGGAATACTGTGGGTGCAGCACTCAGTCAAGATGATCGTATTCAAGGCATCATGTTTACTGGCTCGACCGAAGTGGCGAGAATATTGCAAAAAACCGTGTCGAAACGCTTATCGCCAGCAGGTCGTCCGATTCCTGTCATCGCCGAAACTGGTGGTCAAAACGCCATGATCGTTGATTCCACCGCACTCACCGAGCAAGTCGTGATAGACGTCCTCAGTTCTGCATTTGACAGTGCGGGGCAACGTTGTTCGGCGTTGCGTATCTTGTGTGTGCAAGAGGATAGCGTCAAGTCGGTAATGACCATGCTCAAAGGCGCAATGCAACAACTCAGCGTTGGTAATCCTGCCTTGTTAAAAACGGATATTGGGCCTGTGATTGATCGTGAAGCTAAGCAAGTCATTGATGATCATATCGAAAAAATGAAATCCAAAGGTTATCCAGTGCATCAACTGATGCGTGATGATGAGATTAGTCAACAGGTTATGGATGGCGGTACTTTTGTTGCACCAACCTTGATTGAGTTGCCAAATTTGGATGATTTGGAAAAGGAAATCTTTGGACCCGTGTTACACATGATTCGTTATAAAAATAATGGCTTAAATGACTTATTACAACGCATTAATCATAAAGGTTATGGTTTGACCATGGGCTTACATACCCGAATTGATCAAACCATGAATAATGTCAAGCAAGCTGCGGAAGTTGGCAACCTATACATCAACCGCAATATCGTCGGTGCGGTGGTTGGTGTACAACCTTTTGGCGGTGAGGGTTTGTCAGGAACAGGGCCAAAAGCAGGTGGGCCACTCTATATTTACCGCTTGATGGCGCACAGCGCAGACAATATGCCTGAAGTACCATTTGCCACCGAGTCGAAACAGGATCAAAGCAAGATTGAAAGTGCCACCTACCACAGCTTAAAAACTTGGGCGGAACAACATTTGCCTGATGCGATACAAGAGATGCCAATCATTGGACATGGCATGATTTATGATTTGCCTGGACCGACTGGAGAGCGCAATCAATATGTGACTTTGCCTCGAAATGGTGTGTTATCGATTGCAGATCATCCACGCAGTCAGTTGCAACAATTGTTGGCAATATTTTATGTTGGTGCAAAAGCATTGATGCTGAAAGGCAATGATTTTCTTAGCAAATATCAGAGTAGCTTGCCAAAAGAGGTATTGAGTCAAATCCAAATCATTGAAAAGATTGAAACTGATGAATTTGATGCGGTGCTACATCATGGCTCAGTGGAAAATCTTGCCAAGCTTCAGCAGACTATTGCAGCTCGATCAGGTGCAGTGATTAGCATTAGTCATTTGGATCAAGACGAGCCGATTCCGCTAGAGCGATTGTTGATAGAACGAGCCATAAGTAACAATACTGCTGCGGTGGGAGGCAATACCAGTTTGATGACTTTGCTTAAAGCCTAACAGAATCGAAGTAATGTAGCCCACCGACATATTTGATCGGTGGGCATCGAATCAGCTTAAACTCTTCGTTTAGCAATAATTGTCATATAAAACTTACCGCTTTTAAGAGGCTTCTTTTTTCAAGATATACATTTCTTCAAAATCACCTGTGATTTTCTCACCAAAGCTATCTAGTGCATAGAGTTGATTTTCGGCAACAAAGTATTTACGACCATCAGCCTTTTGATCTAAAACGATAATGGAAGAGTTGCTATTATCAAAATTAAACGAACCTTTCTCTACGAAATTCTGTCCTTTGCCTTGACCTTTGCCTAGATAGGTTTCGTTGATTTCGTAGGATTTATTTTCATTGAGCTGTATTGCCGTTTCGATACCATTACAGTCAGCACAAGGTAAAGTCCCTGTATATTTGCCATGCCAATCGAGAGCGTTTTCAGCGGTATGTGCGGGGTCGGGATTCTGCGCACTTTGTTCGGTATTTGATTTATTTTCAGGCTTTGAACATGCAGTTAAAGCAAGGCTCGTGATTGCAAATGCAAGGATTAATTTTTTCATCTTCAATATTCAAAAAGTGTCGATATCGCATAATTTATTGCAATCTTTCCAAGATAGAAAGTAGAAATATGTGATTATTCACATTTTTATCAGATTTAGTGCGTTTATGAGGAATAATCTTCGGGTAATCCAAAGCATCAGTGATAAGATAATGTAATCAAATGGTTTTGTTTTACGGTTGGAGTAGAGTTTGAAAAATGCAAAAAACAAATTGAATGCAGGCGTGCTCACGGCGATTATCATTGCCATTTTTGCTGCTAATCAATTTTTTAATCAAGATGAAAAAACATCAAAACATGGCAATATCAAATCTGCCATAGAGCAAACGCCACAGGAAAATCGAGCTGATCAGTCAGAGGCTCAACAGCGATCAGAAGGGGCATCGACGATTCAAAACGCATACGATCAGCAATTAAATGACGTACAAGTGCAGGCAGTAGGTACGGTAGTTGCGGTACTTCCTGACGATAATAAAGGCTCACGGCATCAGCGATTTATTCTCGATATTGGTAATGCGCAAACGGTGTTGGTTGCGCACAATATTGATCTTGCCCCTCGTATTGAAAATCTCGAAAAGGGCGATGATGTGGAGTTTTTTGGTGAATATGAATATAACCAAAAGGGTGGTGTGATTCATTGGACACACCATGATCCACAAGGTCAGCATGTAGGTGGTTGGCTAAAGCATAAAGGTGAAACTTATCAATAAAATGGAGCGTTAATTGATAGCGATGGATTGCTTCTCCTACTTTAAGCATGTTTTATATTTTGCCATTAGCTTTTTAACCGTTTTCATAGCATCGGTGGTAGTGGTTAAGGCTGAGAGTGTGCCTCAGTTTTTCGCACCGATTGCTACACAGCAGACAATATTACAACCAACATTACAAACAACATTTTCTGATTTAGAACCTTTATTGAATCACAATCCATTTTCAATTGATCAGACGTCACGTCACTACGGTGAAGATCAGCCGATGGTCGAAGAAAGTCGGTTAGATAATGCTTTTTATGAAGATCGAGATATACGCATATATAACAACACGTTATACAGCATGGACGAACTGAGCAATAAATATCGTCAAGCTCAAGCTAGCCAAGTCACGATGTCGGATTTATCCATTTCATTAGGTTATGGTATGGCGTTTAACCTGAATAAAAATCAGTCTGTAGGCTATGAATATATTTCTTCATTCCCGCATGATCGTGGGCAATCCATCCGTTTATTTTGGAAAGTTGTTTTTTAATTCTTTACGCACATAACCGATAGAATAATTTGAAAAATGCGTTAAAAAACACGATGATTTTTGCATTATCAATTGATTTGTTTACACTGTATACACCGCATACTTCAATTTAAGTGAATAATGGCCACATTTTTAAGCTTACGTCGTTGGGTTTTTCTGAATCTACATGATGATAATTATCGGAGCGTGATCAGTACCTGTATCAACTATTTTTTGATTGTACTGATCGTTGCTAATGTCGGTGCAGTGATTTTAGAATCGGTACAACCACTATATAAAACATATCAGTTTTGGTTCAATCATTTTGAAACGATTTCCATAGTTGTCTTTACTATAGAGTATTTGCTACGGATTTGGAGTGTGGCAGAGCAGGATCAAAGTCGCTCACCGTGGGCGATGCGGTGGCAATGGATGAAAAGTGGTGGTGCGATTATTGATCTTTTGGCGATCTTACCTGCATTCCTCAATTTCTTCGTACATATCGACTTGCGCGTACTGCGAATTTTACGCTTACTTCGATTGTTAAAACTGACTCGTTATTTTGTGTCATTACAGATTCTTCTGCGTGTGATTCAGCGTGAGCGTGGTTCATTTCAAGCGGTGATTTTTATCTTGGTCATTATGATTGTAATGACCGCATCAGGGATTTATATCGTTGAAAATAAAGCACAACCTGAAGCATTTAGCTCGATTCCAAAATCAATGTGGTGGGCAGTGGTAACGTTGACTACCGTGGGTTATGGCGATGTGACACCAGTGACCACGGTTGGGAAATTTTTAGGTGCACTCATCACCATTTTAGGTGTGGGTATTGCGGCGTTGCCTGCGGGCATTTTGGCATCGGGCTTGGCAAATGAGCTGAATCAACGTAATCAACGACTAGAGCTTGAATTTCGTCAGCTATTGCATCAGCAAGGTTTAAATATTTTGACTGATCAAGACGAATTGGAAAAACTGCGTCAGCGTGTCGGACTACCGCAGGAGCAGATGAATGACGTGATTATTCAATTAATAAGAGAGCGAGAGGCTTTGCATGATACGCATTCGGTCTGTCCGCATTGTGGGAAGGGGATTTCGTTAAATAAAGATCAAGAGGCTGAAGAGAATCACGAAAAACCATCTGTGTAGGCAAATTTCATCGTTGCTCCTTGATTTATTTTGCTTTTATAGCATCGAGAATGGCACATTCAGGTTGATCATTGCCCTGACATTTTTTGATGATGCTTCGTAGGTGCATGACCAGTTGTTGCATCTGAGCAATTTTACTTTCTAACTCATCGACATGGTGCTGTGCCAATGCTTTGACATCGGCACTGTTACGCTCAGAATTATTTTGCAACTGAAGCAGTAGTTTGATTTGCTCAAGACTAAAGCCCAAATTGCGTGATTGATGGATAAACCGTAATCGCTCAATATCATGTGCATTAAACACCCGATAGCCTGCATCAGTGCGCAAGACATTTGGAATCAAGTTAATTTCCTCGTAGTAGCGGATCATCTTGGCGGAGATGCCTGTCTGTTTGGCGGCTTGGCTGATATTCATAGATTAAGTCCTATTAGGCTAATTTTTTACACTGATTGATTGAAAGCGTTTAAGGCGTAGAGCATTAGTTACTACAAAAACTGAGGATAACGCCATCGCAAAAGCGGCAAACATCGGTGAAAGTAGCATGCCATTCAACGGGTAGAGCACACCCGCTGCAACTGGAATTAACGCCACATTATAAATAAATGCCCAAAATAGATTCTGCTGAATATTGCTAATCGTAGCACGAGATAGCGCAATACAATCCACCACACTACTCACATGTCCATTCATGAGCACCACATCGGCGGTTTCAATCGCAATATCTGTACCTGTGCCCATCGCAATGCCAAGGTCGGCATGGGCAAGTGCAGGGGCATCATTGATGCCATCACCGACAAAGGCGACTTTGCCATATTTGCCTTGTAATGCGCTAATGGCTTCAACCTTTTGCGCAGGTTTGACATTGGCAATGACTTGATCGACACCGAGAGATTCTGCAATCGCTTCGGCAGTTTTCTGTTGATCGCCACTGACCATCGCCACATGGAATTGATCTTGATGTAAAGCATGAATTGCAGATTGAGCATCAGCTTTGGCTTCATCAGCAACGGCGATCACCGCAAGGATTTGCTCATCGACACTGAGGTAAAATGTAGTTTTCGCCTCACTGGTCAATTCTTCAAAATAAGGCTGTAATGCAGTGGATGAAAAGCCCAATTGCTTCATCCACGTGCCCGAGCCAATCCGTATCGTTTTGCCATCAATCTGTGCTTGTACACCTAAACCAACATGTGCCTGAAAGTCAGTGATTGGTAATAAAGCTAATCCACGTACTTTCGCATCGTCAACAATAGCTTTGGCAATTGGATGCTCTGACGCAGACTCAAGTGAGGCAGCGTATTGTCGAATTAGGTCAACGTCAATATTGTCTTCTATGTCTGTCGCTAAAAGTAAATCCGTTAAAATCGGATGACCATTAGTTAGTGTACCTGTTTTATCAAAAGCAATTGCTTGAATATCCTTCGCCGACTGCAAGGCATGCACATCTCTGAACAAAATACCCAATTCGGCTGCACGACCTGTACCGACCATGATCGACATCGGTGTGGCCAAGCCCATCGCACAAGGGCAGGCGATGATCAGCACCGACACCGCATTGATTAGCGCAAAACTTAACCCTTGCTCAGAAAATAGCATCCATGCAAAAAAGGTCAGTACAGCGATCACGAGAATGGTCGGCACAAACCACATGGTGATTTTATCGACCAGATTTTGAATTGGTAATTTACTCGACTGTGCATTCTCCACTAATTGAATGATTTTGGCTAAAGTGGTATCACCGCCCACAGCACGGACTTGCACAATAATTTGACCTTGCTGATTCAGCGTACCACCAATGACTTGATCATCAATAGCCTTTTGCACTGCCATTGATTCACCAGTAATCATCGACTCATCAATATAGCTTTGACCTTCAATCACCACACCATCAAAAGGCACGCTTTCTGAAGGCTTAATCATTATAATGTCATTACTTTGTATGCTATTAATATCGACATCAATAAATTGGCCATCACGTTTGACATGCGCCACTTTCGGTTGCAATTGCATCAGTTTTTCAATGGCTTGCGAGGTTTGACCTTTGGCTTTGGCTTCCAGATAACGACCTAAAAGAATCAAAACGATGATCACCACGACGGATTCATAGTACACAGCAAGATTCGATTCAAGCAGAAGCTCTGGCAGGAAAGTCGCAACGATGGAATAACTATATGCCGCCAAAGAACCTATGGCGACCAACGTATTCATATCGGGTGCACCACGAAACAATGCAGGAATACCGTGCGTATAAAACTGCCGACCTGAAAAAATCAATACCAAAGTGGCAAGGATAAATTGCAGATACCAGCTATTTTGCATGCCGATATTCGATGCGATCCAATGATGCAAAGTAGGAATAAAATGGCTTCCCATTTCCAATACAAATACAGGTAACGCTAAGACGATTGCCACAATTAACTTTTTAAATAATTCATCAGCTTCAAGCTGACGACGCTCGCTATAATTTTTTTGAGGTGCTTGTGTTGTATTATTTAATGACTCGCTTTGCTGTTGTACAACAGTCGCTTGGTAGCCAGCCTGTTCGACTTGAGCTATTAGTTGATCTGTATTAACCATTGAAGTGTGATGAATGTTTGCCATTTCCGTCGCAAGGTTGACAGTGGCATCAGTGACACCATCTAATTTTTGTAATGCACGTTCAACTCGTCCAACACAGGATGCACAACTCATGCCGTCGATACGCAATACGCTATGCACATCATCTTGTACTGATACATTCACTTGTTGTGCATCTTGATGTAAGGTCGCTTGATAGCCTGCTTTTTCGATGGCTTGGGTGATTGATGTGCTTAATTCGGCATCAGTAGTCGCATCGTTAATTTGTACTGAGGCACGCTCGGTGGCGAGATTGACACTGACGCTCTTAACACCATCCACTTTGGCAATTGCTCGCTCGACACGACCTACACATGAAGCACAGCTCATGCCTTCGACATCAAAGTTCAGCGCTTTTTGTTGTTGATTCATGGCTTGTTGATTCATGGTTGAGCACCATTCTTGAATTGATTGAACACTATTTTCAACTTTACCATAATGGTAAAGTCAAGTGATGCAGTTTTATGGTTTGAATAATGAGTTTTAAGTATGTGTGATAGATTTAATTGCTTGACCTTACCATAGTGGGAAGCTTTAGCATGACAAATATTCAGAATATCTTTGGAGTAAAAAGATGAAATTACATGTAGAAAATATGACTTGCGGACATTGTGAGAAAGCTATTAAACAGGCGATTTCAAGTGCAGATCAAAATGCACAAGTTACGGTGGATTTGACCACAAAACAAGTTGATGTGGAAACTGCTCTAAGTCTTGAGCAAGTACAAAGTGTGTTAAAAGAAGAGGGTTATACAGCGACTGCGATTTAATTTTTCAGATGTAGTCATATGTATAAGTGATGGCGAGTCTAGAATATTTTAGACTCGCCATTTTTATTTTTAAATGATTTTTTTCAATCGTTTTACCACTTCTTCACACTGCGCAATACTTGCCACCAATGCCATACGCACATGATTTTCACCGGGATTGCCTTGTTCAGTTTCACGTGACAAGTAGCGCCCCGGAAGCACTTTGATGTTTGCCTCGCTAAGCAATTTTTTGGCGAACGCTTCGTCATCATCGACTTGCAGCCAATAATAAAATCCTGCGTCAGGTTTTTTAAATGGTAGGCGATCGCCTAATTCTGATTGAAAGAGTGCGAATTTCTGCCGATAGGCAATGCGGTTGTCTTCGACGTGCTGTTCATCATCCCATGCAGCGATCGACGCCAGCTGATGTTGCACAGGCATGGCAGCACCGTGATAAGTGCGATATTTCAAATACGGTGCAAGGAGTTTGGCATCACCTGCAACAAAACCTGAACGCATTCCAGGAAGATTGGAACGCTTAGAAAGCGAATGGAAGACCACGCAATTTTTATAATCATGACGACCGATTTCAGCGCAGACTTGCAGTAAGCCCACAGGCGCTTGATCAAACCACAATTCCGAATAGCACTCATCCGACGCAATAATAAAATCATACTCGTCAGACAGGTTAATCAGCTGTTGAAAATCTTCACTACTGAGTACAGCACCTGTCGGATTGCCCGGTGTGCAGACGAATAAAATTTCGGTTTTTTTCCAGACGTCGCTAGGCACTTGACGAAAATCGCCTTTGTAATCATTGTCCGCTGTGCAGTTGACAAAATAAGGCGTTGCGCCAGCAAGCAATGCAGCACCCTCATAGATTTGATAAAACGGATTTGGCATCACGACATAAGGCGATTTACTGCGATCAACCGCTGATTGCACAAAAGAGAAAATCGCTTCACGTGTACCACTGACAGGCAGGATTTGTGTTTCTGCATCGATATTTTGTAGTTGGAAACGATTGGTCAACCAATTGCCAATACTTTGCCGAAGCTCAGGTACCCCTTTACTATTCGGATAAGTTGAAAGATGGGCAAAGTTGGCTTCGATCGATTGTCGTACAAAGGCAGGTGCTGCATGTTTTGGCTCACCGATCGACAGCGGAATTAACGGCACATTGGCAGGTTGAATATTTGCAAATAGCGCATTTAATTTTTCAAAAGGGTAAGGGTGAAGTAAAGCCAAATCAGGGTTCATAACCACAAATTCCAAATTTCATCTAAGTAAATATTTTTCAAGCAATTTGATTATAAATCAATGCTGTATCGTCACTTGATTCGATGCCTCATCCAAAGCACCTTTCAGTTGTTCGGCAAAAGTTGCGGACTCTTCATCTGTCAGTGGTGTACCGTCGGGTTTTGTAACGAAGAAAATATCTTCTGCTTTTTCACCCAGTGTTCCGATTCGAGCCGAGTGAATATCAATGCCTTGCATCATAAACAAACCGCCAATTCTCGCCAAAAGACCGGGTTGATCCAGTGTGGAAATTTCCACCATATTTTGGTTTAAGGCACGATTTAGACGAATATCGACACTATTTTCTACCTCAAAATGACGTAGTCGACGTGGAATCATCCGTTGCATCAGTGCAGGATATTGATCAACATGACTTAAGCCTTTGACCAGTGCATCAACGACTTGTTGCTCACGGTTTGGGTCGGTGAGCAACGTCCCCATACGATCGTGAATCACATAAGTATCCAATGAAAAATTCGTCGTCGCCGTGATGATGCGGGCATCTTGCACGTCGAGATTTAAGCGATCTAAAATCGCCACGGTATTCGCAAACAAATTCGGTGTATCACGAGTATAGATAAAGAGCTGAATTGCTTTACGATGCTCACGAATCAGCACAAGCGGATCACTATTTTCACCATGACGCAAAATCGCACTGGTATGCCACACCACTTCATCTACAGATTCTTTCAAGAAATAATCATCGCCAAGCTCTTTCCACACTTCTTCGATTTCAAAAGGCGGGAACTCATCAGAAAGCTTTTCAATGGCTGAAAATTTGGTGTCTTCAATCAGCATCTGATGATCGACAGGACGGTCAAGTCCACCACGAATGATGTCACGAGATTGCGAATACAACTGACGCATCAACGATGCTTTCCAATTGGTCCACAGCGTTGGATTAGTCGCATTAATATCGGCAACGGTCAGACAATACAAATAGTCCAAATGCTCCATATCGCCCATCGCTTCAGCATAACTTTGCACTACATCAGGATCAGAAATATCTTTTTTCTGCGCAGTGAGGGACATCAGCAAGTGATTGCGAGTCAGCCATGCAACCATTTTACTTTCACGTTCACTTAGTCCATGCGCTCGGCAAAATTCAATCGCGTCTTCCGCGCCCAACTCACTGTGATCACCGCCACGACCTTTAGCGATATCGTGGAAAAGCGCAGCGATGAAGATAATATCTTTGCGAACAAGGCGTTGGAACACATTGCACACCACTGGATATTGCTTGCCAAACTCAGGTTCAGAAAAACGATTTAAATTTCGAATGAGTAATAAAGTATGCGCATCGACAGTATAAATATGGAACAGGTCATATTGCATCAAGCCCATGATCTGCCCAAATGCAGGTATATAATTGCCCAAAACACCATAACGCCGCATAGCAACCAGCGTATCGTACAAACGATATGGCGAGCGAATAATGGCTAAGAATAAAGCTTTGTGCGCAGGATTATCTCGAAAATTTTGATTAATCTTCTTCGCCGCCAAAAGCAACAATCGCAATGTACGTGCTCGAATGCCTTGAATCTCTTGATGATTTGCCATCAAGTAAAAAACTTCTAAAATCGCACTTGGCGTTTCAGAGAACACTTTGTGATGTGTGACTGCCAGTTTACCATCGACCAATTTAAAGTTTTTATTTAATGGTTCAATTTCACGTTCATAATCCGCCAAACGTGGAATGATCACCGCTTCATTAAAGTAATTAATCAATAATTCACTCAAAGTCGACACACTTTGCGCCACACGATAATAACGCTTCATGAATTGTTCAATGGCGTGATTTGGATGTTGTCCCTCTTCACGCCCGTAGCCAAATGCAGTGGCAATTTCACGTTGATAGTCGAACAATAATCGGTTTTCATCACGTTTGGTCAGGCGATGTAAGTAATGTCGAATTTCCCATAAGAAAATTTCTGCTTCTTCCAAAATCGCTAATTCAAATTCACTAATAAAGCCAAGATGCACCAAATCGTAAATCCGCCCAACACGGAAGTGCCGTTTGGCAATCCAACCGATTTGGTTCATATCACGTAAACCACCGGGTGCATTTTTGATATCAGGTTCAAGATTGCTTTCGGTGTTATTATGCTGTTCGTAGCGCTTTTTCTGCTCTAGCACTTTGGCATCGAAGAAGGTCTTGTCCGTCCAACTTTCTGACACAATACGACGTGGCCATTTTTTTAATAATTCATTGCCACTCAGTAAACGAGCTTCGATCAACGATGTAGCAATTGTGACATCGAGCTTTGCTTGGTCATAGCATGCTTTAATGGTGCGAACGCTAATTCCGGGTTTAAAGTTCCCCACATCCCACAGCGATGATACAAAAGTTTTGACTTTATCTTCTGTGGCTTCCTCCAGCTCTTCCTCAGACAGAATCAGTACATCCACATCAGAGTAGGGCAACATCTCACGGCGACCATAGCCACCTACTGCAAACAGTGCCAAATCAGTCTGATCTAATCCTGCATTTTTCCAAAGAAAATCCAATGCCAAATCAATCTGATCCGAGCGCGCAGTGACCACATCTCGAATGTTCACCCCATCTGCAAAATATTGATCAAGCTTGTCTTCGACTTGCTCACGCCAGGTCGTCAAGCCTTGCAGATCTTGACCTAAGCGAACATATTCAGAAATGGGAGGAAAATCTAACATGCGATGTGCTCTTTAAAAAAGGTGCTTTTAAAAGTATATTTTCGAATCAATGAATGCCGAATTATGCGTTTAGGTTAAAACTTTCATGTTAATAAAACATCATCATTCCGATGGATTAACTTGTACCGCATCGGCAGTCGCTTTGGCAAGTTGGCGTGCGCTTTCAATCGTTTCTGCACGCGCTGTCGCCACACCCATACGGCGTTTGACAAAACCTTCAGGCTTTCCAAATAAGCGTAAATCCGTATCAGGGTGCGATAATGCGTGTTGCAAATTACTAAATCTTAAATTCTCACCATCTTGACCTGCGTAGATCACTGCACTGGCAGCAGTACTGTGGCGAGTGGTATTCACAGGCAAACCAAGAATTGCTCGGGCATGGAGCTCAAACTCACTTTGGAATTGACTCGCTAAGGTCACCAGACCTGTATCATGCGGACGAGGGGAAACTTCACTAAACCAGACTTGGTCAGCTTTGATAAATAATTCCACACCAAAAATGCCACAACCACCCAGTGCCGTTGTGACTTTGTCGGCAATGCGTTTGGCTTCAATCAGTGCAGTTTCGCTCATCGGCTGAGGCTGCCAACTTTCCACATAATCACCTGCTTCCTGATGGTGTCCGATCGGATCGCAGAAATGGGTTTCAATGACACCTGTTTCAGGATTTTTTGCTCGGACAGTCAGTAGGGTAATTTCATAATCAAAGTTGATTTGCGATTCGATTATCACTTTCCCTTGATTGACTCGACCACCTTGCATGGCGTAATCCCAAGCGGCATCGACTTCTTCAAAGTTGGTAACACGAGATTGCCCCTTGCCCGAAGATGACATCACAGGTTTGACAAAGTTTGGATAGCCAATATCATCACAGGCAGCACGGAAGCTCTCCAAGCTATCAGCAAAGCGATAAATCGACGTCGGTAAGCCTAATTCTTCGGCAGCGAGACAACGAATGCCTTCACGATTCATGGTCAAATTGACCGCTTTCGCAGACGGAATCACTGTAGCAATATTTTGTGCTTCAATGTCTAATAAGACTTCGGTGGCAATCGCTTCGATCTCAGGTACGATCAGGTGTGGCTTCAGTTCATCAATTAAAGCCTTTAATGCTGTCGCATCATTCATATTCAAGGTGTAACTGCGATGTGCAACTTGCATGGCAGGCGCATGGTCATAACGGTCTGCTGCAATCACTTCAACACCAAGTCGTTGCAGGGAAATTACCACCTCTTTGCCAAGCTCACCTGAACCTAGAAATAGCACCCGAGTTGCAGAAGATTGTAAAGGAGTCCCGATGCGTACTGTCATGCCGTCAACCTAAAATAATCATTTAATCGTGGGCTTTAGCATAGCAGACCGAGCGCAGGACATATAGCCTAAAGACAGGCTGATCTATGCACAAATGTTAGAAAATGATCAAGATTTACACAATAAATATGATGAGATTTATACTTTTTGAAAATACAAAGTCGCTTTGGCAATGACTTATAAAAAAACGAATCACCACTTCTTTGCTTAAACGTGCTTTTGGCAAGTCCGCATTGAAGTCTTCAGTGCTTCGATAGCCAAGCGCCATAACCACCACGCTACGCAGACTAAATGCAGACAAACTTAAAATTTCATCTAGCAATACATTGTCAAAACCACCGATTGGCGTGGCATCACCCCCTTGAAATTAGAGAAATGGCAATTTGATTAAAGAGGGTTGAGTCGATCAAATAATGGTATTTAGTATGTGCAAAAATAAAAACCTAGAACACGAATGCACTAGGTTTCTTTAAGTTAAGGCTTGTGCCACAAATTACAAATTCGCAATCTGTTCCATATTCGCCTTGATCTTGCTAAGTTGATCGGCAAATTCCGCCAATTTCACTTTTTCACCTTCGACCACAGCAGGCGGTGCTTTGGCAACAAAACCTTCATTAGCAAGTTTGCCTGCGATTTGGTCATGTTGCTTTTGCACTTTGTCCAAATCTTTTTGCAGACGAGCAAGCTCAGCTTTTGGATCAATCAAGCCTTTCATTGGCACGAATACTGAAGCCTGACCGACCACACTTGACGATGATAGTGGTGGCTCTTGATCTTTGCTTAAGAACTCGATACTTTCCACTTTTGCTAAAGCTTTAAATAATGGCTCAATGCGCTCAATACGAGTACGTTCTGCATCGCTGATATTTTGTAATAATACAGGCAACAGGCGAGCATTACCCAAGCCCATTTCACCACGGATATTACGCACCGCACCGATCAAGGCTTGTAACCAATCCATATCCGCTTCGGCTTGATTATTGATTTTCGCTTCTTCGGCAACAGGATATGGCGCAAGCATAATGGTGTCGCCACCACGTCCGAGCATCGGTGCAAGCGTTTGCCAAATTTCTTCAGTTAAGAACGGCATCAATGGATGCGCAAGACGTAACGCAGATTCCATGACTGAAAGCAAGACACGGCGAACTTCGGCTTTACGTGCTTCAGAAACATTTTCATCATTGAGTACAGGCTTGGTCAGTTCGACATACCAGTCGCAATATTCATTCCAAATAAAGTCATAAATGGTCTGAGCCACAAGGTCTAGACGATAGGTTTCAAAGCCGAGTTTTACCGCTTGCTCTGCCTTTTGTAGACGGCTGATGATCCATTGTTCAGGCAATTCCCAAAGCTCAGGTTGTGCCGTTTGTGCAACCTCTTTGCCTTCGACATTCATCATCACAAAGCGAGTCGCATTCCAAATCTTATTACAGAAGTTGCGATAGCCTTCAACCCGTTTCATGTCGAATTTGATGTCACGACCAGTATTAGCAAGCGCACAGAAGGTAAAGCGTAGCGCATCTGTACCGTATGCGTTAATACCTTCTGGGAATTCTTTGCGCGTGGCTTTTTCGATCTTCGGTGCTGTTGACGGATTCATCAAGCCAGTGGTACGTTTTTGTACCAATGTTTCAAGATCAATACCATCGACCAAATCTAAAGGATCGAGCACGTTGCCTTTAGATTTTGACATTTTTTGACCTTCGCCATCACGTACCAAACCATGTACATACACAGTTTTGAATGGGACTTGTGGTTTGCCATTTTCATCTTTGACGAAGTGCAAAGTCATCATGATCATTCGGGCAACCCAGAAGAAAATGATGTCAAAACCAGTCACCAAGACATTGGTTGGATGGAAGGTTTTTAAGAAATAATTTTCCGCATCTTTTTGTGCATCGCCAGTCCAACCGAGCGTTGAAAACGTCCACAGCGCAGAGGAGAACCACGTATCGAGTACATCTTCATCCTGACGGATTTCAAGATCATTCGCTAGGTTATGCTTCTCACGAACTTCAGCTTCGTTACGTCCAACGTAGATATTGCCTGCATCGTCGTACCATGCAGGGATACGATGTCCCCACCATAGTTGACGGCTGATCGCCCAATCTTGAATATTGTTCATCCATGCCATGTACATATTGCTGTACTGTTCAGGAACGAATTTAATGTCGCCATTTTTCACTGCTTCGATTGCAGGCTCTGCAAGCGGTTGAATTTTGACATACCATTGATCTGATAATAATGGCTCAACCACCACACCAGAGCGCTCACTACGTGGTGCTTTGAGGGTATATGGCTCGATTTTTTCTAACCAACCTTCGGCTTCAGCTTCGGCAACTAATTTTTTACGAGCAACATAACGCTCAAGTGCGACATAGCTTTCAGGTGCGGTGATAGTTTTAGTTACTGGTACGCCAGTTTTTTCCATCCAGTCAAATTCGGCCAAGATTTTTGCATCTTTATCAAAGATATTAATCACTGGTAGATCGTGACGTTTGCCAAGATCATAGTCATTGAAATCGTGTGCAGGTGTGATTTTCACACAGCCTGTCCCGAAGTCTTTTTCTACATAATCATCGGCAACGATAGGCACAAGACGACCTGTGATCGGTAGCACGATATTTTTACCAATCAAATGCTGATAGCGTTCATCTTCAGGGTGTACTGCAACCGCACTATCGCCAAGTAGTGTTTCAGGACGAGTGGTTGCCACCACAAGATAGTCATTGCCATCTTTGGTTTTTAATGATTTATCTTCAAAGAAATAGCGGAAATGCCACAATGAACCTTGTTCTTCTTTGCTCTCCACTTCAAGGTCAGATAGGGCAGTATGTAGCTTTGGATCCCAGTTGACGAGGCGTTTACCACGATAAATCAAGCCTTCTTCATGCAAGCGTACAAAGACTTCTTTCACAGCATCGGATAAACCATCATCCATGGTAAAGCGTTCACGTGTCCAATCTACCGAAGAACCAAGACGACGAATCTGACCTGTAATCGTTCCGCCTGACTTTTCTTTCCATTCCCAAATTTTTTCTAATAATTTTTCACGCCCAAGATCATGACGGGTAATGCCTTGTTCACCAAGCTGACGTTCGACGACTGTCTGCGTTGCAATACCTGCATGGTCGGTACCTGGTTGCCACAAAGTATTATGCCCCTGCATGCGGTGGTATCGAGTCAACGCATCCATGATGGCATTGTTAAAACCATGACCCATGTGCAAGCTACCTGTTACGTTCGGCGGTGGAAGCATGATGGTAAAAGGCGTCGCTGTTGAATTCGCTTCTGCAGCGTGTGGTTTAAAGTAACCGTTGTCTTCCCAGACTTTGTACCATTTGCGTTCAATATCAGATGGATCGTAAGTGGTTGCAATATTTTGGGCGGTATTTGAGGCTTGGTTTGAGTTTTGTTCAGTCATTAGATATGGCGTATGAAATAGCAAAAAATTGGCGTCATTCTAGCAAAAATAGTCGTAAAAATATATGCAACGATTGTGCATTTACGATGCGATGGATAAGAAAATATACATGCCGAAAATGCAATTGAGCATCTAGGACGGACTTGTTACACTGATGAAAGAATAGCGTATGCTTGGTCAACTGATTTGATTTTCAAATTTAATCTTTAAGCTTGATTTTTCAGTTTGATCATTACGCAGAAAAATGCGTCAAAGGAATTTGGACGCAAAGATTTAAAAATAAAAAGCAGGGGTACGTAGCGATGACTACACAAAATGTCCATCTAAAAATACACGATCGAACCTATCGTGAGCTTGAAGATATTAATACACGGCTCAATCATGGTGATGGCAAAGATTTGTCAAAAGACTTGGGGCAAGTTTTTACCGAGATTACTCATCAAGTGCTTGATCAAGTATTTATGGAACTCATCCATGCCAATAAACAACAACCTGAACTTGCGGATCATGCCGATGAAGCCGAAAAAGTCTTGGGTCAAATCCGAGAGCAACTGCAAAAATATATGCCGTGGGCAGTCGGCATGTTTAATAATGATCGCCTAACACCTGTATCCAATCATATGGTAGCGCACTTTGATTCGAGTCATCCCAAAACCAGTTTGCTCCGCTATGAAGTGCCTGATGCACTGGTGCAAAGTATGCTGAAAGATGTTGAGCGCATTCAACAAGGTGATTTGTCAGCGATTGATTCAATGTTGAAAAATATTATCGAATTGATTGATCTGGGTGTGACGGAATTTATTCGTAAGCCAAAGTCGATGCTGAAATTTAATTTTGTGGTGGATAAAACCTTAAATGGCGTGATTCATCTCGTTACCAGTATTGGCTATAAGCGCATTGAAAAAATGGGACAGCATTCTTCTCCACAGCTTGCAATGCGCTATGCTGAACATTTTCAAAAGTTTATTTATGCTGAGTCGGCTTAGTTTAGAGAGTTTTTTTACTTCTGAGTTTTTCTATAATGTGGATTTCAATTTGCAATTTTCAGAAAAGGGCAATGATTGATCTGCGATAAATGACCGTCATTTGAGTGACAACTGATATAACGCAACCATGACAAAATGGCTTCGTAATATGGATAAAACTCGCTTTGGAATAAGTACATACTTACTGCACTTGTTCGGCGTGAAATCAGTCATATAAGGAGCAAGGAATTAAAATGAGTGATAACGCATAAACACTTGAGCAGAAAGTAGTATGGATCACAGGTGCAAGCTCGGGGATTGGTGAAGCACTTGCTCAAGTATTTGCCAATCTCGGTGCAAAAGTGGTGTTGTCTGCTCGTCGAAGTGACGAGCTAGAACGTGTGCGTCAGCAGTTAAATCATCCTGAATATCACCTCTGTGTGCCATTCGATGTGACTAAAGCAGATCAAGCACAGCAGACGGTAGAGCAAGTCATTGAAAAATGTCAGCGAATTGATTATCTCATTAACAATGCAGGGCTGAGCCAACGTGCTTTGATTGCAGATACTTCAATGGATACCGAGCGTCGCATTATGGAAATTGACTATTTTGCGCAAATTAACTTAACCAAATTGGCTTTACCTTATCTTGAACAGCGAAGCTCAGGACATGTGGTGTTTATTTCCAGTGTGGCAGGTTTACTCGGCACACAATACCGAGCCAGTTATTCAGCGGCAAAAGGTGCAATCCATATGTGGGCGAATAGCTTGCGTGCTGAATATGCCGAGAAAGGACTCAACGTATCGGTGGTTTTCCCAGGTTTTGTCAAAACCAATGTGTCTTTTAATGCGTTGAATGGTGCAGGGCAAGCCCAAGCGCATCAAGATGAAGCAATTGAAAATGGTTTAGATGCCGATGATTTTGCACAAAAAGTGGTTAAAGCTTTGCTGAGTAATCAAGAATACATCGTCGTGGGTGGACTGAAAGAAAAGCTTGGCGTAGCAATCTCTAGAGTATCGCCGAAGCTGATGTATAAGATGATACGAAAAAGTAAAGTGAAATAAAGCACATTTCAAATAAAGCAAAGTCAAAATACATTAATCAGTCATTTAAACAGAATGCTTTGGCTTTGCTGCTTTCATAAAATCAGCGATCCATCTAGACCGTTCACGATCTAGATGCTCAGCAATCGCTTTACCTTGCAGACCTTCAGGAATTTTAATTTTATAATTCGCAAGCTGTTGCGCTAATTGCATCAGCACTTCAGCTTGTGGATATGGCTTGTCCTCAAAATGTAAACGACCTCGTGCGTCACATAAACAAGCCTGCGCAAAGTAAACCACTTGCTCAGGCTTGCGAAAGGCATCAAGGCTTTTTATGAGTTTTAAAATCGTGGATGCTTTAAGCTGAAATAACTGATGACAAAGCAAATGATATTCACACACTTTCAATGCCAATTGCTGAAAATCACTGGGGACTTTTAAGCGTTTGCATAGTGTTTTGACAGGTTCAATACCACGCTGTTCGTGCATGATATGTCGTGGTAAGACATCAGCGGGTGTAAGGGCTTTCCCTAAATCATGACATAGCACTGCAAAGCGAACGATGGTTGAAAAATTGTTCTTGCACGCTTGTTGTAATGACATCAGCGTATGGATACCACAGTCAATCTCGGGATGATATTCAGCACGTTGTGGTACACCAAAGAGGGCATCAACTTCAGGAAACCAAACTTTTAAAGCACAGCTTTCACGAAGCACAGAGAAATACACATCAGCATCATTTTCTGCCAGTGCTCTTACGGTTTCTTTCCATACACGTTCAGCAGAAAGGTGAGAGAGTTCGCCTGATGCACTAATCTTTTGCATGAGTTGCATGGTTTCAGGTGCAATCTGAAAGCCATAGGTATGATAGCGTGCAGTAAATCGAGCAACACGCAATACACGCAGTGGATCTTCAATAAAAGCATCGGACACATGGCGTAGCACTCGATTTTTTAAATCTTGCGTACCGTGAAAAGGATCGGTGATATTGCCATCTTCATCCATCGCCATAGCATTAATCGTCAAGTCGCGACGTGATAAATCTTGTTCCAAAGTCACTTCAGGCGAAGTGAAAAAGTCAAAGCCTTGATAGCCGTGTCCATTTTTGCGCTCAGTACGTGCAAGGGCATATTCTTCTTTGCTTTCAGGATGCAAAAATACAGGAAAATCCTTACCAACTTGTTGATAGCCAAGTGCAATCATTTGCTCAGGCGTTGCACCGACCACGACATAATCACGCTCGATCACTTTACGATCTAAGAGCTGATCACGTACTGCACCGCCGACTAAATAGATTTTCATAACAACGTATCAATAAAAATTTGCAAAAATATTGTTCTGATCATAACAAAAATCAAGCGCTTTGAACTATTTGAATTAAAAGCCTAAAAGCAAAAAACCTCCAATGAAAACATTAGAGGTTATTGCAATGGAAAATTATAAAAGCAGGTTTGCCTTAAGCTTTTTCATTCTCTTGGATTTCAGCAACAGTAAGCGCAGTCATATTGATGATGCGACGAGTCGTAGTTGTTGGTGTCAAGATATGAACAGGTTTTGCAACACCTAACAAGATCGGACCAATCGTCACGTTGTTACCGACGGTTGATTTGAGCAAGTTAAATGAAATATTTGCAGCATCAAGATTCGGCATGATCAACAAGTTTGCTGAACCTTTAAAGCGTGAGTTTGGATACGCCCAATCACGAATGATTTCATCCATGGCTGCATCACCGTGCATTTCACCCTCTACTTCGAGGTCAGGCGCTGTTTCTGTCAAGATGTCAAATACTTTACGCATTTTCTGTGCGCTTGGGTCATCTTGATCACTTCCAAAACTAGAGTGAGAAAGCAGGGCAATACGTGGCGTAATCCCAAAACGACGCACTTCTTCAGCGGCCAAAATGGTCATCTCAGCCAACTGTTCAGCAGTTGGATTGGTATTGACATAAGTATCAGCAATAAAGAGGTTGCGATCTTCGAGCATTAATGCATTTAATGTAAAGAATGCTTGATGACCATTTTTTAGGCCAATCACATCTTTGACAAATTCTAAATGCACGTCATAGCCTGAATATGTACCACAGAGCATGCCGTCCGCTTTGCCAAATTTCACCAACATAGCAGCGACCAACGTCGAGCGACGACGTGATTCACGCTGTGCAAATTCAACAGTAATACCTTGTCGCTTTAAGACATTGTAGTAATCTTTCCAAAAGTCTTCATAAGATGGATTGTGTTCTTGGTCGACAATTTCAATATTCTCGCCGTGAACCATACGCAAGCCAAGTTTGCGAATGTTGTCTTCGATGACTTTGGTACGACCAACCAAGATTGGGAATGCAATACCTTCATCGATCGCAATTTGCGCTGCACGAAGTACACGAATATCTTCACCTTCAGCGTAGGCAATACGTTTTGGTGCAGTCTTCGCTTTGGCAAAAATTGGCTTCATGATAAATGCCGAGTTGTAAACAAACTCAGACAAACGTTGATGATAAATCGCAAAATCTTCGATTGGGCGAGTCGCAACACCAGACTCCATCGCAGCACGTGCCACAGCAGGTGCAATCTCAAGAATCAAACGCTGATCTAGTGGACGAGGAATCAAATAATCACGACCAAAGCTACCAGACTTCTCACCATAAGAAGCGGCATCCGCCTCGACATGCGCCATACGAGCAATTGCATGTACACAGGCAATTTTCATTTCTTCATTGATGGTGGTTGCACCAACATCCAGCGCTCCACGGAAAATATACGGGAAGCACAGTGCGTTATTGACTTGGTTTGGATAATCCGAACGACCTGTCGCCATGATCGCATCAGGACGTACTTCGTGAGCATGTTCAGGTAGAATCTCAGGATCAGGATTGGCAAGAGCGAAAATAATCGGATCTTTCGCCATTTGTTTAACCATTTCTTTGGTCAAAATGCCCGCAGCAGAGAGTCCCAAGAACATGTCCGCTCCGCCGATCACTTCGTGCAATTTGCTTTCAGGGATGTCTTGTACATAACGCATTTTTGAAGCATCTAAGCCTTCGCGAGATGTTGTTAATAATCCGCGAGAGTCGGCAACGATGATGTTTTCTTTACGTGCACCTAATGCACAGAGTAAATCTAAGCAAGAAAGTGCAGCAGCGCCTGCACCAGAGACGATGATTTTTATGTCTTCGATCTTTTTATTGACGATTTGCAAGGCGTTTAATAGTGCTGAGCCGACGATGATACTGGTGCCATGTTGATCATCATGAAAGACAGGAATATTCATGCGCTCACGAAGTTTTTGCTCAATGTAAAAACATTCAGGCGCTTTGATATCTTCGAGGTTAATTCCGCCAAAAGTTGGCTCTAATGCGGCAACGATATCAACGATTTTATCAGGATCATTTTCTGCAATTTCGATGTCGAATACGTCAACACCTGCGAATTTTTTAAAAAGTACGCCTTTACCTTCCATCACAGGTTTTGATGCGAGTGGTCCGATATTACCCAGTCCAAGTACCGCAGTACCGTTACTCACCACAGCGACGAGATTACCACGTGCGGTATATTTGGCAGCATTAGCAGGGTCTTTGGCAATCTCTAAACAAGGTGCAGCCACACCTGGGGAGTAAGCGAGTGCAAGATCACGTTGATTGACGACTTGTTTGCTTGGTGTGACGTTAATTTTACCAGGGCGTGGAAACTCATGATAATACAATGCGGCTTGCTTTAATGCTTGTTCGTCCATCTTACTCTCTATGCGGATACCAAATCGGGGCAGGAATCTGACCCATCAATCACAAAATAAATTACACTAAATTTTTAAGGTGATCACTATACCATTTTCTCAACGGCGACAATAGTCTAAAGGGTTTAATTTTTATCAAATAATACCGCAGTTTTACTTTGAAATTTAATTGTGATGACGTTCATTTATGCATTTTCAATGGATTATTTTGCTGTATATTTTTAATTTCTAAAAATTCAGTTGCAAGATCGGCAGGCATCGGTTTTGCGATCAAATAACCTTGTAAATAGTCACAACCCTCATCGGTTAAGAAATCATATTGCGCTTGAGTTTGCACGCCTTCAGCGACAATTTTTTTATCCATCGCTTTTGCCATGGCGATAATTGCTCGTACAATGGCGTTTTGGTTGGCTTGTCCGAGTTTACTGACAAAACTTCGATCAATTTTAATAATATCAAAGTCATACATACTTAAATAAGCCAAGGATGAATAGCCTGTACCAAAGTCATCAAGTGCAATCTTGATGTGACGTTGATGAAATGCAGACATCACTTGGCGGACTTCATCAATATTTTCCATCCATGAAGTTTCAGTGATCTCAAGTAGGAGCTGTTGTGGTTTGATTTTGTATTTTTGTAGCAGACAATCAATTTCCTCAACCAAACTCCCACGTTGTATTTGTTGCACAACGATATTGACCGAAACCGCAATATCTTGATACCCCAAATCATTCCAAACTTTGATTTGAGCGCAAGTTTGTTCTAAGACCACTCGACCGATGTCGGTGATTAGACTGGTTTCTTCAGCAAGTGGAATGAACTGTGCAGGAGGAATTACACCACGCTCTGGATGATTCCATCGTACAAGTGCCTCAAATCCATAAATTTTTTTAGTTTTTGTATCGACTTTAGGTTGGTAGTAGACGGCAAGTTCATTTTGAGTAATAGCTCGACGAATTTCTGCTTCTAGGTTGATCCGTGCTTCGGTCGAGAGACCAGTTTCGCTGTGATATATTCTAAAAGTATTGCCGCCGATACGTTTTGCTTCTAACAAAGCAAGCTCAGCGTAATTTTTTAGGCTGTCCCTTTGGCGACCATGATCAGGGTAGATCGCTGCGCCGATGGAAATATTCAACATCAGTTCTTTATTTTGCACATGAAACGGCGCTTCAAAAGATTCGAGTATTTTCTTCGCACTGTCGTTGATTTCATCAACATTTTCGTTGACTTCTAAAATCATGGCAAAATCGTCTGCATTAAGTCGTGCAATCACAACGGCATCAGTGTTATTGCGACGCAGGCGATTCGCTACTTTTTTTAACAGCTCATCACCACCTTGATCGGTGAGATACTCATTATGGTAACGAAAGCGATCTAAGTTGATACGGATCACAGCAAAGCGCTGAAGTAGCCTTGGGGATTCGGTCAAATAACTGTGAATGAGATTGTTGAAGTAGGTACGGTTCGGTAAATCTGTGAGCGTGTCGTAGGTTTCCAGATAAGATAAACGTTTTTCAGAGGTTTTGCGCTCTGTCAAGTCAGTGACGATACCGATATACTGCGTGATTTTATTGTGGCTATCTCGAATGCCGTTGATATGCATCCAAAGCGGAATTTCTCGCCCAGAACGCAACACCTCAACAACTTCTCCTTCAAACTCACCTGTGGTCATCAGCTGACGCAAAATCGTTAAATTTAAGCACTGCGTATCGACATTAGAGCTTTTCAAAATATCAAAGGCATGACGACCAATGATTTGATCCTCATCATATTCAATGAGCTTGAGATAAAATGGATTGACATCGACATAGTTGAGCTTGTCATCAAGTACAAAAATACCTTGTGCTGCTTTTTTGAATACACTGGCAGAGAGTTTCAAGCTTTCTTCAGCATTTTTCTCACGTTGAATATTACGCCGAATCCCGACCATGCGCAGGGCACGGTTGGTTTCAGGATCACGATCTGTGATACGTCCAAGATCGTGTACCCAAATCCACTTTTCGGTGGGATGATAGACTCGGAAAGTTGCTTCATAGCGCTCTTCGTTACCACGTAAGTGCTCACGCATGATTTCTTTGACTTGTTCCAAATCCTCGGCATGGACAAAATCATGTAGGTGAGAGATATAATGTTCAACGTTTTTGATATTATGACCAAAAATTTGCAGAAAGTTACTGGTGTCTAATTTTTGATGTTCAATATCCCAATCCCAAGATGCAATCCCCGCAGTTTCATGCGCTAATTCCAAGTTTTGATGAGAGCGTTCCAGCTTGGCGTGCATGCTTTCAATATCAGAAGTACGTTGTTTGACTTTTTGTTCCAGCAAGCTGTTATTTGTTTCCAGCTCCTCACGGATATTACTTGCCATCTGTCGCTCAGAATCTAACTCGACGCTAAGAAGATCAATTTGCGTATTTTTATTTAAATTTTCAGCGCTTAAGGTTTGGTTGTTGACGAGCAAATCATAAAACTCGGTACGACGTTTAAAGACCAAAAATCCTAAAATTGCCAAACATGACGCATAGGCTAAAAAGCTAATCACATCCACAAATGTAAATTCAGCATTGACGGTGATCTGGTTCAAACTCAATAATGATAAGGCACTCGGCGCGAAAAATAGTAAGAATACGAAATAATAATGTGTCAGTAGTACCAGTGCTGACATGTGTAAAATTAGTACACTTGAGATCACCAGTGTCAGCATTTCAATCTGATTATGATCAACGGAATATTCCAAGTAATTGGTAATCAACGTCACACAAATGGCAAATAGTGCACCGTTGAGAAATGCGCTTGCTGCAAGATAAGTCTGAATCGACAGGGCTTTTTTAGGAACTTCTAAAAGTAAGGATTGATTAATCAACAACGACACCAAAATGGTCACTGTGGTAATAAATCCCCATAAGGTCGTGGTGACAGAAAAACTTTCGAAATTTAAAAAAAGGTTAATTGCAAAGACGAGCAAAGTGAGGAGCAAAAAAATGTATTGAAATGCTCGGTAATAATATAGCGATTTAAAGCTTTTCAGCTGTTCGGCATCTCTTGATAAATCAAGCATAGAGCTGAGTTGCCTTTTGTCCATTATTTCATCACGTCCTTGAATGGCGAAAACGCATCATCACTAAAAGTTTTTTTGCAAAAATGTAATTATAACTATTTATATTTTAACCGCTTAGATTGTGAAAGTCATAATTTGATACAAATAAAAAGCCTAATAATTAAAGGTACAGTTTAGACCCTCTAAAAGCAAGTGTTTTTTGACAGGATCAATATCAATCTGCGAATAAATGGTTGATCACACTTAATGCTGCAACAGGTGCAGTTTCAGTGCGTAACACACGAGCGCCAATAGTCCATGCTTGGAATTGATGATTTAAAGCAAAGTCGATTTCCGCTTGATTCAGCCCTCCTTCGGGGCCAACGAGTAGGGCGATTGATTTTGGCTTTTCATCCGAGAATTGAAACGGTTGATCCGCTAAAGTCATAATTAGCTTGAGTTCGCTATTAATGCTTTCAATCCATTCTGTCAATGATAAAGGCGCTAAAACCTTTGGCACAATATTTAATCCACATTGTTCACAGGCTGCAATCGCAATACTTTGCCAATGTTCGATTTTCTTTTGATCTCGGTCATATTTCAGACGCATCTCACAGCGTTCGCTGGTGAGCAACTGAATCTCTGATACGCCAAGTTCGGTGGCTTTTTGGATGGCGTAATCCATGCGATCGCCTTTACTCATCACTTGACCCAGTGTGACTTTGATCGGCAAATCACGATTGATCGGATTGAACTCAAGCACACTAACAGTTGCCGATTTTTTTTCAACCTGTGTTAATTCAACCAGATACTCACCGCCTAAGCCGTTAAATAGCGTCGCTTGATCACCGAGTTTAGCACGCAATACCCGAGTCCAATGATGGAAAACCGTTTCCGACAATTGAACATCTTCACCAACTATGAGTGAGTTATCCATATAGAAACGGTTCATGATTTAATTCTCAAATTAATAGTTCACGCTTAGTTTAAGCCTAAATCAATAACAAGCTGACGTGTCGGCTCAGTTTGGTTCATGCTATAAAAGTGCAAACTTGGTGCACCACCTGCGATCAAACGCTCACAGAGTTTAAACACGACTTCATGACCAAATGCTTGAATGCTCTTGCTGTCATCACCATAAGATGCCAGTTGCTTGCGAATCCAGCGTGGAATGTCCGCACCTGTGCTATCGGCAAAGCGAATCAAGTTACTGGCATTCGTGATTGGCATGATCCCTGGCGCAATGGGAATATTAATTCCCGATTTTTCTACACGATCAAGGAAATAGAAGTAGGCATCAGGATTAAAGAATAACTGGGTAATCGCTGCATCAGCGCCTGCATTTGCCTTTTCCACAAAGCGTTTAATGTCTTGATCAAATGTCTCAGATTGCGGATGCATCTCAGGGTAGGCTGCCACTTCGATATGAAAGTGATCACCCGAATGTTCACGGATAAAGCGGACTAAATCCTGAGCATAAGGTAATTCACCGAGTCCAACTTGACCTGAAGGGAGGTCACCACGTAGTGCAACGATACGGTCAATGCCTTTGGCTTTATACAGATCAAGCAACTCTGCAATTCGAGCTTTGTCATCCCCAATACAAGACAGATGCGGTGCAACTGCTGTGCCTTTGCCATTAAAATCATCAATCGCCGCTAAAGTACGCTCACGTGTTGAACCACCTGCGCCGTACGTGATTGAGAAAAACTCAGGATTCAGTTGTTGTAGCTCTTGATGGACTGCACGTAGCTTTTCAGCACCAACATCTGTTTTCGGTGGGAAGAATTCAAAAGAAATGGGAATACGCTTTGACATGAGCTGTCCTTAATTTGTATTTTTCGAGCATATGATTTTGAAAAGTGAATCCTGAACGAATCAAGATTCACTTTATCCATGAATGTTAATTTTTTAACATCACTTCATCATTAGTATTTATACGCATCCGTTTTGAATGGACCTTCAACAGCTACACCCAAGTAGTCTGCTTGCTTTGTGGTCAATTGTGTCATGACACCGCCGAAACCAACGACCATTGCAGCAGCAACTTCTTCATCCAATTTCTTCGGTAAAACTTCGACACGAATCTGTTTGGCTTTTTCTTCTGCCGATAAATCCGCAAATTTCTCAGCGAATAAGTGCATTTGCGCCAAAACTTGATTGGCAAAAGAGCCGTCCATGACACGTGAAGGGTGACCTGTTGCATTGCCCAAGTTCACCAAACGGCCTTCAGAAAGTAAGATTAAATAATCATTTTCATTCTCTGAACGGTAGACTTGATGTACTTGTGGTTTGACTTCAACCCATTTGTAATTACGCAAATATGCAGTATCAATCTCGGTGTCAAAGTGACCAATATTACAGACTACAGCACCTGCTTTTAAGGTATCCAGCATTGCAGCGTCGCAAACGTGGTAGTTACCCGTCGTAGTCACGATCAGGTCAGTATTTTTCAATAAATCTAAGTTGATGTCGGCTTTATTACCAGTTTGCACGCCATTTTTATATGGAGAAACCACTTCAAAGCCGTCCATGCACGCTTGCATCGCGCAGATTGGATCAATCTCAGTCACACGGACGATCATGCCTTCTTGACGAAGCGATTGCGCAGAACCTTTACCCACGTCACCATAACCAATCACCAATGCGCGACGACCAGAAAGCAACATGTCTGTACCGCGTTTGATTGCATCATTCAGAGAATGACGGCAACCATATTTATTGTCATTTTTAGATTTAGTCACAGAGTCATTGACGTTGATCGCAGGAACTTTGAGCGTACCGTCTTTCCACATTTCGATCAGACGTGCGACACCTGTCGTAGTTTCTTCTGTAATACCGTGAATACGTTCTAAAAGTGCAGGGTACTTTTCATGGACAAGTGCGGTTAAATCGCCACCATCATCCAAAATCATGTTGGCATCCCACGGAGAACCATCAACATTGATTTGTTGCTCTAAGCACCATGCATATTCTTCTTCTGTTTCACCTTTCCAAGCGAATACAGGGACGCCACTGGCAGCGATTGCAGCTGCGGCATGGTCTTGGGTAGAGAAGATGTTGCATGATGTCCAACGTACTTCTGCGCCGAGCTCGACCAATGTCTCGATCAAAACCGCAGTCTGAATCGTCATGTGGATACAGCCGAGAATTTTTGCACCAGCAAGTGGTTTTTCAGCAGAATAGCGTTTGCGCAAGCCGATCAAAGCAGGCATTTCTGCTTCGGCAAGTTTGATTTCTTTACGACCGTAATCAGCGAGTGAAATATCGGCAACTTTAAAATCTGTAAATGCAGGATTAACCGCGTTCATCAGGATCTCCTAATATCTTGGTGTTGATCATTCTGTTCGCGGATGCCGTTATTGATTTGTTTCGAATTCACTCTATTTTGAAGTGTGCTTATTCGAATTAGTCGAGCCTAGCGATTTCACATTACGGTCTTTGCAAGCTTTCTTTGTAAAGTCAGTCTGTAAAAAAGTCGCAGCACCCCTCGACTGTGGTTTATTGTACTTATAAATTTATGGAGTGCCAATTAAATTGGCAAAATTCACAAGAAATTGTAATGTCATTGCGGTTGCTAGGTTAAACTTTAATAAATATTCAAATAGTTGAGCTGTGCAGATGGCATACGTGACATGCGATAAAAAGAACTCGATGAAAAATTATCTTGTATGCGTTGTGATTTCTACCTTTTTGATGCCTTTGACGAATGCCAATGACAGCACAGGCTACATTGGTACAGGCGGTATCCAATATATTCAGAACAAAAATATTCAAATGAAGCGAGAAGACTTATACCTCAGTAAAAAGCAGATCAGAGTTGATTACCAGTTTCAAAATTTGAGTGATCGAAACATTACCGAAAACATCTTATTTCCATTGCCTAAAGTGCAAAACTTTATCGAATATGACTATGTCGATGTCGCAGGCTTGGTGGATAGTTTTACCGTGATCGCTGATGGCAAAAAAATAAAACCGCAGAAACATGTGCGAGCATTTTTATCGAATAACGAAGCGCAATATCTAGAAGATGGCGACTTTCAGGCAGATGTTACAGATGCGTTGAAAAGCTGTGGTTTGAGTGAAAAAGAGCTGATGCAACCGTGGAAGTTCGAAAATATGGATGATGAAGTTACGGTAAATCAAAAAATTGCAAACTGTACGCATCCCAAAGTAAAACAACTCTAGGCGATTCAAGATGAGGATACGGTGCGTTGGCAGTCGCAAATTATATATAGCTGGACGCAGTCGTTTAAATCCAATGGAATGACTAAAATTTCTCATCAATATCAGCCATTGGTTGGTGGCTCTCTGGGGCTTGGACAAGAGGTTGCCAAAGCACATTGTGTCGATCAGAACATTCAAAAAGATATTGATCGAGGGGATAGTTATGGGATTTATTCAGGACTTTCTTATATTCTGAAAACAGGTGCAAATTGGGCGAAGTCGATTGAAGATTTCAATGTAACGATTGAGCGTGATGCCGACGAGTTATTGTCTTTATGTTGGGATGGCAAGGTGAAAAAAGTCTCTGCAACACAGTTTCAAATCAAAGAGAAAAACTTTAAACCGAAACAAGATTTAAACCTGATCTTCATACAACGTAAAAATTAGCAATAAAATGTTGGATTGTGTAATAAATAGGCGCATCCAATAATAAAAAGTGCATAAAAAATAACGATCAAAGTCTTTAAAGCAAAGCCTTTGAGCTCAATAATTAAACCAAAGCTATTCATTTTTATTCTTAATGGAGGTCTAATTATGAATCACATTAATGAACTAATCGTTTTAAAAGATACGCTTGTGCTGTCTAAAGACGGACATGATGACATCAAATATGATGAGGGGACGTTACTGAAAGTGCTCTTAGTCCTCAATGATCATATCGTGGTCAAGAGCGACAATGAGCGCACCTTCGTTCTTGATATGGATGATGAGCAAACGCTGTGGACGTATATGTAACTGAGTCATCTAAATCAATCAATTAGGATATTCGTTTATATTTATTGATTCTCCTATCGGTGATATGTATGCTCATCACGACATTGAACCAGTTGTGGGTTCTAAAAAAAGTGACTGATTAAAAGTCGATAACAATCAAACTTCGGAGTGTAAAAATGGGGCAAATCAATCAAGTTGTTGTGTTAAAGAAAGATTTAACACTATCCAAAGAAGGTCTAGATGATATTCATTATGAAGCAGGGACATTGCTCAAAGTGAAAATGGTTTCGAATGACCACATTGTGGCTCAATATGAAAACAATCAAACCCTTATTCTAAATTTTGAAGATCAAGGCAAACTTTGGGAATATATTTAAAGCTCCAACTTTGAGCCATAGGCCTTTTAAAGGTTGCTGATTTTTTAAACCATAAATTGTTTTGATAAATTCAAAACGATATTTGCAATTCAAGTAAGGTTTATGCGTATTTTTTTGTATATTTTTTCATATTGTCATTTATTTTCAGCTAATCATTGTTAGACTATACACTTAAGCCTTGCATGAAGATGGTAAGGCTTTATTTTTTTATGCGGTTATGATCATTCATCTATTTTTTTTCTAGTAAAAATCGGTATGATCAGCGACCTAGGATATCACGTCACATTTGACGACTCCTAAACTAGCTACTTGGAATAAGTTGTTGAATAATAACTTATATTTCTTACACCCTTATCTGAGATGGTAATCCGATATGAGCGTATCTGCAAACGATCCACAAACTACTGCCAAAACTAATGAATATTATCTGACTCGCCAAAGTCAGATGGAATCAAATGTTCGTAGTTATCCGAGAAAATTACCTTTGGCAATTGCGAAAGCAAAAGGCTGTTGGGTCACTGATGTCGAGGGCAATGAGTACCTTGACTGTCTAGCTGGTGCAGGGACTTTGGCCTTAGGTCATAACCATCCTGCGGTCATTGAAAGTATTCAAGAAACCATCGCAAGTGGTTTGCCTCTACATACATTAGATTTAACCACACCTTTGAAAGATGCATTCACTGAAGCATTACTCTCACATATGCCAGGTGGTCAAGAAGAATATTGCTTACAATTCTGTGGTCCTGCGGGCGCAGATGCGACTGAAGCTGCGATTAAATTGGCAAAAACCTATACAGGTCGTGGTACGGTGATTAGCTTCTCTGGTGGCTATCATGGTATGACGCATGGCGCATTATCGATGACAGGTAACCTCAGTGCAAAAAATGCAGTGAACAACTTGATGCCAGGTGTGCAGTTTTTGCCGTATCCACATGAATATCGTTGCCCACTAGGATTAGGTGGTGAAGCGGGTGTTGATGCCTTAACCCATTATTTTGAAGATTTTATTCAAGATGTAGAAAGTGGCGTGACACGTCCTGCTGCGGTCATTTTAGAAGCGATCCAAGGTGAAGGCGGTGTGGTTGTTGCACCAACGAAATGGTTGCAAAAAATCCGTGAAGTGACCGAAAAGCACAATATCGTGTTGATCTTGGATGAAGTCCAAGCAGGCTTTGCTCGTTCAGGTAAAATGTTTGCTTTTGAGCATGCAGGCATTGAACCAGATGTGATCGTCATGTCAAAAGCGGTGGGTGGTAGCTTGCCACTTGCGGTACTGGCGATTAAACGTAAGTTTGATTCATGGCAACCTGCTGGTCACACCGGGACTTTCCGTGGTAACCAAATGGCGATGGGTACAGGTCTTGCGACACTCAACACGATTAAGTCTGAAAAATTGGCTGAAAATGCACAAACTCAAGGTGAATTCATTCAGGCTGAATTGAAAAGATTACAGCAAGAATTGCCATGTATCGGTAACATTCGTGGTCGTGGCTTGATGATCGGCGTGGAAATTGTCGATGAGCGTCAAGAAGCTAATCATTTGGGTGCTTATCCTGCCGATTCACAACTTGCCGCAGAAATCCAACGTGCATGTTTTGAAAACAAACTGATGCTTGAAAAAGGTGGTCGTGGTGGAACGGTAATTCGTCTACTTTGCCCATTGATCATCACTCGTGATGAATGTGAAGAGTTGATCAAACGCTTTAAACAAGCCGTGCAAGATGCATTGGTTTATGTTCGAGGCGCATAATATGGTGGACTTCGCAGAACATCGCCGTGCTTTGCTATGTAACGATGCACAATCTATTGCAGACTACGAGTCTGCGATGGAGCAAGCAACCAAAGCAGTTGCAGCATGGTTGCAAAATGACAAAATGTACACTGGCGGGAGCATTAAAGAACTTCGCAATGCGATTGCCTTTAATCCTTCAAAAGAAGGTTTGGGCGTGCAAGCGTCATTACAACGTATGGTCGAGCTTTTCCTCAATAAAAGTTTAAAAGTACATCATCCGCATTCGCTTGCGCATTTGCACTGTCCAACGATGGTGACCAGTCAAATCGCAGAAGTATTGATTAATGCAACCAATCAATCGATGGATTCATGGGATCAAAGTCCTGCGGGTTCATTGATGGAAGTGCAGTTGATCGATTGGCTACGTCAAAAAGTCGGTTATGGTGCAGGTCAAGCAGGTGTGTTTACCTCTGGCGGTACACAGTCGAACTTGATGGGTGTATTGCTGGCGCGTGATTGGTGTATTGCTAAAAACTGGCAAGATGAACACGGCAAGCCGTGGTCAGTTCAGCGCGATGGCGTACCGAATGAAGCGATGAAAAACGTCAAAGTCATCTGTTCTGAAAATGCGCATTTTTCTGTGCAAAAGAACATGGCGATGATGGGCATGGGCTTTCAGTCAGTTGTGACTGTACCTGTCAATGACAAAGCGCAGATGGATATCGATGCCTTGGAAAAAACCATGGCATTGCTACAGTCTGAAGGCAAAATCGTGGCATGTGTGGTGGCAACTGCGGGTACGACTGATGCAGGCGCAATTGATCCACTCAAGCAAATCCGTGACATTACCAATAGGTATGGCGCATGGATGCATGTCGATGCAGCTTGGGGTGGTGCATTGGTTTTATCCAATGAATTTCATTCGATGTTAGACGGTATTGAACTATCTGATTCGGTGACTTTGGATTTCCATAAGCATTATTTCCAAAGCATTAGCTGTGGTGCGTTCTTGCTCAAAGATGAAGCCAATTATCGCTTTATGCATTATGAGGCGGAGTATCTCAACTCGGCTTATGATGAAGAGCATGGCGTGCCAAACCTTGTATCGAAATCATTGCAAACCACGCGTCGTTTTGATGCGTTGAAATTGTGGATGACGATTGAGGCACTCGGTGAAGAGCTTTATGGTTCAATGATTGATCATGGTGTAAAACTGACACGTGAAGTTGCCGACTATATCAAGGCGACTGATGGTTTAGAGCTATTGGTTGAGCCACAGTTTGCATCGGTGTTGTTCCGTGTCGTACCGAAAGATTATTCAGCGCAATATTTGAATAGTTTAAATCAAAACGTTGCAGATGAACTGTTTGCACGTGGCGAGGCGAACATTGGTGTGACCAAAGTCGGTCTGAATCAATCCTTGAAGATGACCACACTTAGTCCTGTGGTAACACTGGATAATGTGAAAAATCTGCTCGACATGGTCTTAGCAGAATCTGATCGAATTAAAGATGATATTGCTTTTGGACGTTATACACCTGCGATTGATTGATGAAAAATCTACAATTTAAAGAGATCGCTTCGGCGGTCTTTTTTAATGCGAGTTTAAGTCCTGATTTTTAAAGGTTGCTTATTCACCGTAATGTCATATATATGCTTTAAATTAACTGGTTTGATCAAAATCGCACAAGTATATGGACACACCATTTTCAATATTTCGATTATTTTTCTATTTGGGTTGCATTTCTTTTGGCGGTCCTGCGGCGCATATTGCACTGTTTCAAACAAAAATTATTGATCAAAAAGCTTGGATGAGCGCAGAACAATATCTGCAATTGGTGGCGCTTTGTCAGTTTTTACCCGGTCCAAGTAGTAGCCAAGTCGGTATGGGCTTAGGGCTGCATCGAGCTGGTTATCTTGGTGCATTTGCGTCTTGGCTTGGTTTTACCTTGCCGAGTGCGATCTTGATGTATTTGCTTGCGATTAGTTTGAGTCACTTCTCTTGGTTATCCAATGCGATGATTTTAAAAGGCTTGTTACTTGCAATCGTGGTGATCGTTGTTCATGCGGTGCTGATGATGAGCAAGCAAATCTGTAAAACCAAATTTCATTACGCGATTGTGATTATTTTGACAGCAGTTGGTTTGGTGTTTAGTGAGTTAAATCAGTTAGTTCTCATTTTAATTGCTATGATTTTAGGGCTAATATTTTTCTATAAACAATCTTATTCGGCGTTAGCGCAACTTGATTTTCCAGTGTCTAAACGAGTTGCTATTTTTGCTTTAATTGTATTTTTTGTGATCTTATTTTTTACACCGATTTTAATATCGACATTTCTGTCAGGTGATCATCCTGCCAATTTTTTTTATGAGATTTATCAAGCCAGTGCATTGGTGTTTGGCGGTGGTCATGTGGTGTTACCACTTTTGGAGCAGAGCATCGTTCAGCAAAATTGGGTTAGACAAGATCAGTTTATGACGGGTTATGGGGTGATTCAGACTTTACCAGGACCATTATTTAATTTTAGTGCATTTCTCGGTGCGAAAGCTTTTCCTTCGATCAGTGCCTTGGCGGCTTTATTTGCAGTGCTTGCAATATTTCTACCTGCAGCATTAGTTTTAATTGGCGCATTGCCGATGACGAGTTATTTATCAAAAAATAAATATTTACGCGCTATGTTTCAGGGGATTAGTGCAGGGGTGATTGCCTTGCTGATTTTGATGTTAGTTCAAAATATGTTGCCCAAAGGAGTCGATTCAATCGCCGACGGTATTTTCCTGATCATTGCTTTTGCGATTTTTTATACAGGGCGGTTGCCGATTTGGGGCTTGATGTTAGCCAGTTTAAGTTATGCGTATGTGATGTCAGCAGTCATTTAACGAAGCTTACTTTTTCACCAATAACACACCCGACTCGACATGATGAGTAAATGGGAACTGATCAAACATCGCAAAGCGTTTAATGTCATGTGTTTCACTCAAAGTCTGTAAGTTGTCATACAGCGTTTCAGGATTGCAGGAAATATAAATAATTTGTGGGAATTGTGCGATTAAAGCTAATGTGTCGTCATCAATACCTGCACGTGGTGGATCAACAAAAACCGTATCAAATTGATAACTCGACAATTCAATATTTTCTTCTTTTAAACGGCGGAACTCACGTTTGCCTTGATAGGCTTCGGTAAATTCTTCTGCGGAGAGGCGAGCGAGTTGAATATTTTCAATTTGATTTTCAGCCATGTTCCATTTGGCGGCATAGACGGAGCTTTTGGCGAGTTCGGTAGCAAGCACATTTCTAAAATGTAATGACAACGGTAGGGTGAAATTACCATTCCCACAATAGAGTTCTAATAAGTCAGTTGGTGATTCAGTCTGATTTTCTTGTGCGACATCACATGCCCAAGAGAGCATTTTTTCACAGACAATCGCATTGGGTTGAGTAAAGCCATTTTCGATTTGTTTATAGGTAAATTCACGACCATTCACCATGAGTTTTTCAATCACAAAATCATCAGCTAAAACAATTTTCTGACCACGACTGCGCCCAATAATTTTAATGTCGAGTTTTTCTTGTAATGTTTTTGCAATTGCAGTCCATGCTTCATTTAACTGACGGTGATAGATCATAGAAACGAGCATTTCCCCATGCTTTGATGCCAAAAAATCAATTTCAAATAAGCGCTCTGAAAGTAGCGGACTGGCTTTCACTTCTGTCAAAAGAATCGGCATGAGATCGTTAATCGACTTTGTTGCCGTTGGAAAATCATCAATGCGAATGACTTGCTTTTTACCTTCTTCATCACGTTCAAACATCGCATAAAACAGATCGTCATCGGTATGCCAAATGCGAAACTCGGCACGCATACGATAGTGACTTTCAGGTGATTCGAAGACTTCGATTTCAGGCATGTCAAATTCAGCAAACTGCGCAAGCAAGTGTTGTACTTTAAATTCGAGTTGTTGCTGATAATCGAGTTGCATAAGAATTTGACAAGTCTAGTGAATTGGGCTGTGCATAGTAGCAAATTACACATACACATGAAAAATCATTTTTCAAAATTGGTTGTTTGCACTTAATAATGAATAGAGTGATTCAAAAACTGGGTTTTAAAAAACAGAAGTGACTTACGCCACTTCTGTTTAGGTTTTGAGTGATTTTGGGCTTGGTTATGCGCCAAGTAACACATCACCATATTGGTCACGAAGTTCTGATTTGACCATTTTTCCAGTGCCGTTGATTGGAATCGCATCAACAAAGATAACTCGGTCTGGAATCTGCCAATCGGCAATTTTGCCATGATAGTAAGCTTTTACCGCTTCTTCATCAATGTTGCTATCTTCTTCTTTGATGGCAACTAAAACAGGGCGTTCGTCCCATTTTGGATGTTTGGCGGCGATCGCTGCTGCCATACGAATCTCAGGATGACTCATGGCAATCCCTTCAAGTTCAACAGAAGAAATCCATTCACCGCCTGATTTAATCAAATCTTTTGAACGGTCACGAATCACCAAGAAACCATCTGGATCAATGGTTGCAACATCACCTGTATCGAACCAACCATCTGCTGTGAGCGCCGAAGTGCCTTTATTAAAGTATTCCGAAACAATCCAATGTCCACGAATATGCAGATTGCCTTGCGTCGTTCCATCGTGTGGCAAGACTTTATTGTTCTCATCAGGATCGACAAGACGTAGCTCTACGCCAAATACTGGACGACCTTGTGATAAGCGGAGTTTTTCCAATTGCTCAGCGGATAAATCTTTATGCTTCGCTTTGGTTTGATTCGCTGTCCCGAGTGGACTGGTTTCCGTCATCCCCCAAGCATGAATCGTTTCGCATTGATATTTATCTTTAAACATTTTGATAATCGCAGGTGGGCATGCGGCTCCGCCAACCACATTGCGCACCATGCTCTCTAGTGTGGTGTCACGTTTTGCAGCTGCAGCAAGAAGGCCTTGCCAAATGGTTGGTACACCAAGTGCAACAGTGACTTTATAATCATCAATCAAGCTGACTAAGCTATCGCCGTCAAGATTTGGACCGGGAAGGACTAAGCTGCTGCCTGTCATCGCTGTAGCATATGGAATTCCCCACGCATTGACATGGAACATCGGTACCACAGGGAGCACCACATCTTTTGCAGAAAGGTTTAGCGAGTCAGGTAATGCAATACCAAAAGCATGGAGTAGTGTTGAGCGGTGGCTATACAATACGCCTTTGGGATTACCTGTAGTCCCTGAGGTGTAGCAGAGAGAACTCGCTGCATTTTCATCAAGTTCTGGCCATTCAAATTCATCATGATTCGATGCAATCAAATCGTCGAAAAATAATACATCAGGCAAAGTGGCGAGAACTTTTTCATCTTTCCCACCCAAACAAATCAACTTCTCAACTGTTGGAATTTTATCTTTAATTGCAGTAATTAATGGCAAAAATGTCACATCGAAAAACAATGCCTTATCTTTGGCATCATTGATAATAAAGATCAATTGTTCAGGGAAAAGTCTAGGGTTGATGGTATGGCATACGTAGCCACTACCAGAAACCGCATACCATGTTTCAAGATGACGATAATTATTCCATGCAATGGTGGCTAAACGATCACCGAGTTGCAAATTGTATTGGCTCAGTGCATTGGCAAGACGTTTGGCGTTTTGTGAAAATGATCAATCAGGCTACTGATCACTAATGGGCGATTCATCATTTGTCCAAACATATCGACTTCCTTGTAGGTCTGCTATTTTGAACATTTACTTTGCATCAGAAGCGAAGCAGTGACAATAGGCAAAAACTGCCAAAATCATGTGTAAATCTTTCAAATGTGATTTGTGGTTATTTTTAAAAGATGGACAAACTAATAAAAATTATGCTCACGTATTGATAACGAATTAATGCGGATTATCGCTTTAGTCGCGTTATAAATTCAGTTATGCTTGGACTGTTAAACGGTCAATTAAATCATTGAATAAGTTAAGGATAAATGGATGCAACCAATCATCATTGTTGGTGGAGGCATGGTCGGGCTTAGCCTTGGACTGATGTTGGCAAAACTTGAGCTGAAAGTTACCTTGCTTGAAGCGATCAAGTATCCTGATTATCAAGCGCAAGGCGGTGAAACGCCATATCATTCGAGTTTTGATGCACGCAATACCGCATTATCTCGACGTAGTGTAGAGATTTATCAAGAGTTGGGATTGTGGCAAACATTACAACAATACGCCACGCCAATTCATCAAGTGCATATCTCTGAACAGGGTAGTTTTGGTAAAGCAAAACTGGTCAATACTGAAGAAAAAGTCGAAAGCTTTGGACAAGTCATTGAGAATGCTTGGCTTGGTCGTGTTCTTCTACATAGTGTGCAAAAGAATGCTTTTATTGAATTGATTGACGGCGTGCAAGTGACACAGTTATCACAAGACGAAAATAAGGTTTCGATCAAAGCCTTAAAAGATAACCATGAAATTCTGCTACAAAGCCAATTAGTCATTGCCGCTGATGGTCGAGATTCATTTTGCCGTCAGGCTTTGGGTATTGGTGTGGATGTACATGATTATGATCAAGTGGCGATTGTCACTACGGTGCAAACCTCAAAATCACATCAGCAAGTCGGCTTTGAACGATTCAGTCCTCTAGGGCCGTTGGCGTTGTTGCCTTTGCATGGGGAATATCGTCGTTCCGTCGTTTGGCCTGTGAAAAAAGGTACGGAGCAAGCATGGCTCGGTGAGGAAAATGATCAGCATTTCTTGGATGCGCTACAACAGACCTATGGCGATCGAGCAGGGAAATTCGAGAAAACGGGTAAGCGATTTAGTTATCCATTATCCCAAGTGCTTGCGCATCAGCAGGTATCAGGTCGTGTGGTACTGATGGGCAATGCGGCGCATACCATTCATCCAGTCGCAGGACAAGGCTTTAACTTGTGTCTACGAGATGCTTTTGTACTATGTCGTTATCTCGCACATCAACAACAGCACGGCTTGGATTTGGGTGATCATGAGATGTTGAAATCTTATGAGCAAGCACGCCTCAGTGATCAAAAGAAAGTGATATTCTTCTGTGACAAAGTGGTGCGAGGTTTTAGTAATCACAATCCAATTTTAAAAATTGCACGCAATACAGGCTTGCTCGCATTTGATCTTATTCCTGGGGTGAAGCCGATGGTGGCAACCTTTGCCATGGGGTTAAAAGCATGAGTAAGGATATGCAAAGCACGCACCTGAACACGCACCATCGCGTGATTATCATTGGTGGTGGTTTAGTTGGTGGATTGACCGCTTTGTTGCTTGCCAAAGCAGGCATTCAAGCCACTGTGCTAGATGCTTCGCCTTTACTTGATGCGGAAAAAGTATTAAGCCAAACCAATCCACGTGTTTTAGCGCTGAATCAAGCCTCAATGCACTTGATGGAACAAGTGGATGCATGGCAACATTTGCAAAAATTTGAGCGTTATCAGCCCTACAGTGGCATGCAAGTGTGGCACCGTGATGGACATGGCGAGATTTATTTTGGGCAAGCTTCCAACTCAACGCCTATGCCACATGATTGGCTAGGTATCATGGTTGAGCCAAGTGTGCTTAATCTCGCTTTACAAACAGAATTACAGAAGAAAGTTCAAGATTATCGTACTCAGGTCAAAGTCACTCGACTGGAGAAATTACCTCAGCATTGGCAAGTGACTTTGGCAGATGGTGAGGTGCTCACCACAGATTTAATCATTGGTGCAGATGGTGCAAATTCTTCTGTGCGAGATCAGGTTGGGATTTTACTAGACCGTTTGGATTATGGGCAGACGGCGATTAGCTGTGCGATTCGTACCGAAAAAGCTCATCAACATGTGGCTCGGCAAATTTTCCTTGATACAGGTCCTTTGGCATTTTTACCGATGAAAAGTTTAGAAGCGGTGCAACAAGGGCATTGGCAGTCCATCGTTTGGACTTTGCCGACGGATTATGCCGATGAATACCGTGAACTAAGCGATCAAGACTTTGCAAAAAAAGTCAGTCAAGCCAGTCACTATATGCTCGGCGAAGTATTTCAGGTGGTTTCACGAGCAAGCTTTCCTCTTGCTGCTCGTCAAGCGCAAACCTATGTGGCAGATGGCGTGGCGTTGGTTGGTGATGCGGCGCATGTGATTCATCCATTGGCAGGGCAAGGGGTGAACTTAGGCTGTTTGGATGCGGCGGTATTGGTCGATCAACTAATTAAAGATCACAAACGTGGCGCATGGGCGAATATTCAAACGTTACGCAAATATGAACATCAACGTCGCCTGCACAACAGCTTGATGATGCATAGCATGTCGGGATTAGGTTGGATTAATACAACTCAGCTACGACCATTGCAATGGCTACGCAATGAAGCGGTGCACTTCGTCGCAAACCAGCAAAATGCGGTGGAATTTTTCAATACGCAAGCTAGTGGTGTGCCTGCACTCAAGGACACACAGTACGCACTCTAAAAAAATGATCGTTCTTCTCAAGGATGCTGATTGTTAAAAATTCAATCAATTGATCAAAATCGTGATAAAAATTGAATTTTTCGATGATATTTTCACCATTTTTAACACGCAAGGGGCTAGGCGGATACAGAATTGATTGCTACATTTCGCCTTATTAGTCCGAGAACTTAAATCCTGCTACAGAGTTAACCTCGCTAGCAGTACTACTTGTACAGCTTCACTCGGTTGCCTTGTATCAGAAATTAATTTCTTCGACTATAGATCAATTTAAAGCGATAGAAATATCGTACATTGTTGGTGATGCTGTGGAGGTTTGAGCATGAGCGGTAATATTGATTATGACGATGATGATCGTGATGACGGCGTAGATGATGAAGAAAGTAAATCTGCCGAAAATGGTGCAGATGATGGCGATAACGAAAGTGCAGGTCGTACCACTGACTCCGAACGTGAAGAAGCAGAAAGTCTATCTGTCACTGCACGCCAGCAAGCACGTGATTCTCTCGAAGATGAATTAGCACGTTTTCTTGCGCAAGGTGGTCGGATTACTGAAGTGCCACCTGATGAATCTGTCCGTGACTGATTTATTATTTGAACGAATCAATTTAGAAAACCAACTTAGAAAATCAGCGATGTAATAAACTCGACTTCGGTTGAGTTTTTTATTTGGCGGATTCAAGCGGCAAGTGCAACAGTATAAAAACCAGCCATAACTTCACTCGGTGTATACCAACCTAGTGTTTTTCTAGGACGATGGTTGAGTGCAA